>NZ_JBHMIQ010000005.1:0-184216 GCF_048060315.1 Micromonospora sp. LOL_013 | reverse complement strand
GCTTATCAAGCACCCTGTTGAGTTCTCAAAGAACAAACACACACCAGCAGAACCACCCACACCAAGCAGGCAACCCCACCAGGGCCATCCGTCCCACCCGACTTCCGTCGGGCACTTTTACTACCTTACTCCGACTCATTTGCCCCGTCAACCCGGGTTTTTCCGGATCGTGGCGCTTCGTGCCGGTTTGACCACCTGGACGAGCGCACGGTGTCACCCGTGTGTCCGTACCCGGTTTGCAGGCCGGCCGCGACGTTTCCGTCGACTCGCCCGGTGCCCTGCGGTCATCAACCCTAGCCGGTCGGTCTCGCCGCTCCAAATCGGCCCCGGCGCTGCCGGTGCGACCCTCGCGACCCCGCCCGCCAGCTCCGTTCGGTGCGAACACCCGGACCTGGAGGTTGTCCCACAGTTCCGGCCGGTCACCTCGGCTGCGATTGCGGCTCCGGTGTTTCCGTCCGTTCCCCTGCGGGCAGAGAGAAAGTTACGCGCCCGCCCGATCAGTCGTCAAATCGAGCGAACGCGTCCCACGTCACAACGTCGATTGACGCCTATTTGACCAGCTCAACCCCGGCAAACGTTCGCTTGCCGCGGCGCAGCACCAGGAACCGGCCGTACAGCAGCGTCTCGGCTGCAACCACCGCCTCGACGTCCGACACCCGCTGATTGTTGAGGTACGCACCGCCTTCGGCGATCGCCCGGCGTGCCTCGTTGAGACTGCCGACGAGTCCCGACTCCTTCAGCAACGTGGCCACTGCTGGCATCTCGCCGGTCACGGTGAGCAGGCCCGCCTCACGCAACGCGGCGTGCAGTGTCTCCGGAGCCAGTTCGTCCAGTGACCCCCGGCCGAACAGGGCCTGGCTGGCGGCCACCGCCTGGGCAGCCTCCACCGGACCGTGCACCAGGGCGGTGAGCTCCTCAGCCAGCGCGCGCTGGGCGATCCGCGCCGCCGGCCGGGCCGCTGACTCCCGCTCCAGTTCGGCTATCGTCTCGCGATCCTGGAAGCTGAAGTAGCGCAGGAACCGCCCGACGTCGCGGTCGTCGACGTTGACCCAGAACTGATAGAAGGCGTACGGACTGGTCAGCGCGGCGTCCAACCAGACCGCGCCGCCCTCGGTCTTGCCGAACTTGGTGCCGTCCGACCGGGTGACCAGCGGCGTGGTGAAACCGTGCACCGGGCCGGCTCCACGGCGCCGTACGTAGTCGACCCCTGCGGTGATGTTGCCCCACTGGTCGGAGCCGCCGAACTGCAGCAGGCAACCGTGCCGCCGGTGCAGCTCGAAGAAGTCGTTCGCCTGCAGCAGCTGGTAGCTGAACTCGGTGAAGCTGATGCCGCTGTCCAGCCGGGCCCGAACCACCTCACGGGCCAGCATCCGGTTGACCGGAAAGTGCTTGCCCACGTCCCGGAGAAACTCGACGACCGACATCGGCCCGGCCCAGTCCAGGTTGTTGACCGCCCGCGCCGCAACCGGTCCGGTGAACGATACGAACGGCGCGAGCTGGTCGCGGATCCGGTCGACCCAGCCCGCCACCACCTCAGGCGGGTTCAGGTTTCGCTCACCGCCCTCCTTCGGGTCCCCGATTTGCCCGGTGGCCCCGCCGACCAGCAGCAACGGCCGGTGCCCGGCGAGTTGCAGCCGACGGGCGGTGAGCACTTGGACCAGGTGGCCCACATGCAGACTGGGGGCCGTCGGATCGAAGCCGACGTAGAAGGTGGTGGGGTCGCTCAGCTGCCGACCCAGCTCGGTCACATCCGTGGCATCCTGGATCAGTCCTCGCCAACGCAGCTCGTCCAGCACGTCAGGCGTACCGGCCGGGTCTTGTTCGTCCGTCACGGCGCGATTGTCCCTCATCTCGGACCAGCAGGGACATCCGGTTTCCGACCTGCGGCGCAGCTCGCCCCGAACCCGTGGACCCATCGGGACCTGTCGTTGACCGGACCAGGCCGGACGGCCCGCCGGGCAGGGCAGCCCGGGCTGACCGTGCGGCACGCCGACAGCGAACGGCACGCAGTACAGGTCCGTGGCCACCAGATCGTCGTCGACCAGCCGGTGAGCGGCGCCGGCTCGGACAGCGCATCAGCGCCGGTCGAGTTGTTCGTCGCCGCGCTCACGTCGTGTGTGGCGTACTACGCCGGCCGCTACCTGACCTGCAGCGATGACCGGTGTCGGCGGTGGCACGGCCGACCGAGCGGGTTTCACGTCATCGATCACCACGCCGTGCCCGCAACGGGCGGCTGTGGCAGGGTGGCACCGTGGCGATGACACCCGTGAGCCCGGCGGCGCGTGGCGCCCACCGAGCCGTCCGGCTCGAGGATGCCATCCATGCCTTGTTGGAACGCCGGCTGCGGCGACGAGGTTGGGATCTCACGCTCATTCCGTACACCGGTTACGGCGCGCCGGGCTGGGTACGGGTGATGGCCCGGGTGCTGCTGGGTCGGCCTGATCCGCCACGTCGGCGAGCGAAGAAGGTACGGGGCTGGCGCAGCTTCGCCACCCTGCCGGTGAAGGACGCGCCGGTGGTGATCGAAGCCGGCGGCAAGCGGCACGAGGTCCAGGCCGACCGGGGCGGGTTCGTGGACACGGTCGTGCCGGCCGATCTGAAGCCCGGCTGGACGTCGGTACGGCTGCACAGCGGTGACTCCGAGCCGGTCGACGCGCCGGTACGTATCGTTGACCCGCAGGTCCGGTTCGGCATCATCTCCGACGTCGACGACACGGTCATGGTGACCGCGCTGCCCCGGCCGATGCTGGCCGCGTGGAACACGTTCGTGTTGGACGAGCACGCCCGGGCCTCGGTCGCCGGGATGGCGGTGCTGTACGAACGCCTGGTCACCGCGCATCCGGGTGCACCGGTGCTCTACCTGTCCACCGGTGCCTGGAACGTCGCGCCGACCCTGAGCCGGTTCCTGTCCCGGCATCTCTACCCGGCCGGCCCGCTGCTGCTGACGGACTGGGGTCCGACCACCGAACGGTGGTTCCGCAGCGGTCGGGAGCACAAGCGCGCCAGCCTAGCCAGGTTGGCGGAGGAGTTCCCGCAGATCCGCTGGCTGCTGGTGGGCGACGACGGGCAGCACGATCCGGAGATCTACGCCGAGTTCGCGGCGCAACACCCGGACAGCTTGGCTGCGGTGGCGATCCGTCGGCTCTCGCCGACCCAGGCGGTCCTGGCCGGCAACCTGCCGGCACCGGCCGGTGAGACCTCCAGGGCTGCCGGGCCGGATGGCCGGCGGTGGTTGTCCGCGCCCGACGGTGCCGGCCTGGCACACCTGCTGCGTGAGGCGTGGCTGCTGTGACCGGCTGCCGGAGCCGGCGGCTCAGCTGACCGGCGGCTCAGTCTGGCGGCGGGGCGTCCACCGGGCCGGCCTCGACGAGGCGCTGTCGGAGCCGGTCTCGGATCTGCTCCGCGGTGTAGGCCCGACGGCGTCGTTCGGCCCGGACGACGACCGCTCCGGTCGCGGCGACCCCGACGAACGCGGCCAGGCCCATTACCTTCCACCAACGCATCGGCCTAGGGTAGTCGAGTGACCGGCGAACCACTCTCCCTCGACGCGGCGGTCGAGCTGACCCGCACCGGTGACCTGTGGCTGTTTCGCGGGCGAACGATGCCCGACCGGGCGATCCAGATGACCACCAACAGCCCGGTGAACCACGTGGGGATGGCGGTGGTGATCGAAGATCTCCCACCGCTGCTGTGGCACGCCGAGCTCGGTCGGTCACTGCCGGACATGTGGTCGGGCAGCCACCACAGAGGGGTGCAGCTGCACGACCTGCGCGACGCGGTCACGGTCTGGGCACGGCGCTACGGTCAGCGGGCCTGGCTGCGGCAGTTGGAGCCGCCCGCCGACAGCGCGATGGAGGATGCCGTGCTACGGACCGTCGCCCGGTTGGACGGCACCCCGTTCCCGTCCACCGCCGCGCTGGCCTGGCGGTGGCTGCGGGGTCGTACCCCGTCCGTACGGCGGGCGCCGCTGGCCGGCGCGGTACACGAACGGTTGGCCAGCTGGTTACCGCCGGTTGGTCGGGGTACGGGTGGCGCCGAAGCAGCCGAGGGGTCGGGTGGCGCCGGACCGTCGCCTGACGGTGCTGCCGGCCGAACGGATCTGGAGAGTGTCTACTGCGCCGAGGTGATCGCGGTGACCTACGAGGCGATGGGGCTGCTGCCAACAGGCCGGCGGACCAACTGGTACGACCCGGGCCGGTTCTGGAGCGGTGACCGGCTCCGGCTGAGCGACGGTGCGCAGCTCGGGGTGGAAATCGCGGTCCGGGCTCCGTCGGCGACCGTCGGACGGCGGGCCGCCGACACATCGGGATGACCCGCGCCGACGACCGAACTGGAAGCGATCAGCCGGCCGGCGGGTCCGGCCGGGACCGATCCGCCCGGTGGGAACGGCGACTGGCGGTGCCGGTGCTGATCGCGGCGCTGGCCTCGGTTCCGGCGGTGTTCCTCACCCTCGCCGGCGGGGCCCTGGCAACGGTCGGTGAGGTACTGCACTGGGCGAGCGGAGCGGTGCTGGTCGCCGAGACCGCCGTACTGCTGACCTTCTCCGCCGACCGGCTGGCGTGGCTGCGGCGCAACCGAGGGCTGGTGACGCTGACCCTGATCGTGGTCCCGGTCACCATCTTGGCGTTGGGGCCGCTGCAGGTGTTCCGGTTGATCTACACGGTAGGCACGTTGCGGCTGGTCCGGGCCCGACGGATCGTGCGCGCTGTGCTAGTGCTGCACGGCCGGTTCGGACCGAGCGGGCCGTGGGCGACCGCGTTCGCCCTCGGCGCCGGAGTACTGGTCGCCGCGTTCGTGGCGATCACGTTGGTGGATCCCACGTCCCGCTCCCGGATGCTGCTGCAGGACTGGTTCGGCTGGACTGGCAGCGGTCACGTGGTCGCGGTCTGTCTGGCCGGAGCGATTGTGTTCGGTGCCACCTGGGTGGCGCTGCGCAACCGTCGCCAGTCCGGGCAGCACGACGACGCGGCGCCGGAGTAGTCCGGTATCGTCGGAGTAGTCCGGCAGCCGCCGACGCCGGGCGGCCGGCCGCCGCGACTGCGGCGAGGGACAATGGTCGGGTGAAACCGTGGCTGCAGCTGACCAGCGCTGACCTGATCGCCCAACTGCCGGCGGGTGAGGACCAGCAGGTGCACTTTCCGGAGGCTCTGGTCGAGGCGGTGATCGACGAGTACACCACGCCCGGGCAGGCGGTGCTGGACCCGTTCGCCGGCTATGGCACCACACTGGTGACGGCAGCGCGGATGGGTCGACGGGCGACCGGCGTCGAACTGCTGCCCGACCGGGTCGCGCTGATCCGGCAGCGGCTCGCCGGGGCGGCCGGTGCCGAGATCGTCGACGGTGACGCCCGGAAGTTGATCGGTCTGGTCGACGGGCCGTTCGACCTCTGCCTGACCTCACCGCCCTACATGGACGCGACGGACCATCCGGAGAACCCGCTCAACGCCTACGAGACCCTCGACGGTGACTACACCAGCTACCTCGACGAGATCGGTGACGTGTTCGGTCAGGTCGCCCAGTTGCTGCGGCCGGGCGGCCACGCCGTGGTGAACGTGGCGAACATGCGGGTCGACGGTCGGGTGACCACCCTCGCCTGGGACGTGGGTCGGGTGATCCGCGCCCACCTCACTCTGCTTCAGGAGTCGTTCCTGTGTTGGGACCACCAGCCCGACTGGCTGACCGGCGACTACTGTCTGGTTTTCCAGCGGCCGAGCTGAGCGGGCGGTTCTCGGCGTCGGCACGGTCGCCGTCACCCGCACGGTCGCCGTCGGTCCGCGAGGATCGGCGCAGCCGTACACCGCTGATGGCGTGGTGGTCAACGGAAGCGACGGTGATGGTCCAGCCGTCGACCCGGACCGACTCGCCCGCGTCGGTGGGAATGTGGCCGAGCCGGGCCAGCACCAGACCTGCCACGGTGGTGTAGTCGCCGGCCGGGCGGCCGGGCAGGTCGACCCCGATGTCCGGCAGGTCGTGCACGGGGAAGGTCCCGGGGACCAGCATGGTGCCGTCCGGCTCGATGCGTACGGCGCGGATGTCCCGGTCGGTCTCGTCGTAGATCTCGCCGACGATCTCCTCCAGTACGTCCTCCAGGGTGACGATGCCGTCGACGGCACCGCGTTCGTCGACGACCAGCGCGATGTGCTGGCGGTGTGTCTTGAACCGCCGCAACGCGTCGACCACCGGCAGCGACTCGGGCAGCAGCATGGGCGGGCGGGCAACCGCGTCGACCGGCCGGTCGACGGGTACGCCGACCAGGTCACGCAGGTGGATCACGCCGACGGTGTCGTCCAGCATCCCGTTACGGACCACCGGCGCGCGGGAGTGCCCGGAGGTGGCCAGCACGATCCGGGCCGCCTCGGCAGACGTACCGCTGTCCAGGGTGAAGACCTCCAGCCGGGGCACCAGCACCGCCCGCAGCCGCCGGTCGGCGATCTCCAGTGCCCCGGAGATGATGGTCTGCTGCTCGGCGGTGAACGCCCGGTGACCGGCCACGATGTCGCGCAGTTCGTCCGGGCTGATTTCGTCGCGGGTCGCCTTCGGATCGCCGCCGACGAGGCGGACCACGAGGTCGCTGGTGGCACCGAGCGCCCAGACCGCCGGCCGGGCCAGGCTGGCCATCATGTCGAGAGGCCGGGCCACCGCCAGCGCCCACCGCTCGGCCCGCTGCATGGCCACCCGCTTCGGGGCCAGCTCGCCGAAGACCAGTGTGACGAAGGTCAACACCAGGGTGATCAGCACGATCGCCACCGGCTCCGCAGCCCGGCCGAGCACGTCCAGCGCTGGCACCAACGGCTGGGCCAGCGACACCGCGGCGGTGGCGGAGGCCAGGAACCCGGCCAGGGTGATGCCGATCTGGATGGTGGCGAGGAACCGGTTCGGGTCCTTGGCGAGCTTGGCCAGGACCCGACCCGCCCGGCGGGACCGTTCCAGCCGCTGCAGCTGGCTGTCGCGCAGCGACACCAGGGCGATCTCGCTACCGGCGAAGACCGCGTTCAGCACCACCAGGATCCCGACCAGCGCGAGTTGTGTTCCGTACCCCTGCACGTACGCACCTTCCATCGCCGCCGTCGTGACCCGGATTCCGTCGCCGGTATGCTGCGGCCTGCTTTGCCCACCCGGGCCGGATGCGAATCCTGCCATCCGTCCGGTAACCGGGCCGCCGGTCACCTGGCATCCGGCGCGACTCTGTGCCCGGCGGCGGGCGAAGACCCTCCTAGCATTTTCGGCGAAGACCCTCCTAGCATTTTCTCAGCAAGGTTTCGTAGTGTCGGGTCGTATGAGCTGGAAGCATCACCTTGCCGTACGGATCGCCCGGTCAACCGGAATGCAGATCACCCGCCGGGGCGGCCGTCCCGCCTTCGTCCGCCGCCCGCACCGACTGCTGCGCCAACCGGTGTTCATTCTGTCGTCGGTCCGGTCGGGGTCGACACTGCTGCGAATGATGCTGAACAGCCACTCTTCGCTCTACGCTCCGCACGAGCTGCATCTGAGTAAGTTGCGGGTGGAGTTCAGTGACCACTACATCACGGACAGCATGGGCGAGTTGGGCTGGGACGCTCAGGAAATCACCCACCTGCTGTGGGACCGGGTGTTGGACGCGGCGTTGCAGCGCAGTGGCAAACAGGTCCTGGTCGAGAAGACTCCGCACAACGTGTTCATCTGGCCCCGGATCGCCCGGGTGTGGCCGGACGCGCGGTTCGTGTTCCTACTACGCCACCCGGCCGCGATCCTCGACTCGTGGAGCAGGGCTCGACCCCAGCAGACGCCGCAGGAGGCAGCCGAGAGCGTCGGCCGGTACCTGACCAAACTCGCCGAGGCACGCCGGGTACTTCCCGGACACACGGTCCGCTACGAGGATCTGGCCGCCGATCCGACGACCGAGACCCGGCGCATCTGCGAGTTCCTCGGTCTGGAGTGGGAGTCGGACATGGTGGAGTACGGCCGGTTCGACCATGGCCGGATCAAGGCCGGGCTGGGTGACTGGACCGGGCGGATCCGTACCGGCACGGTCCAGCCGCCTCGGGAACTGCCGGCCGACGTGGCGCTGCCGGGTCCGCTGTTCGAGGTTGCCAAGGGCTGGGGATACCCGGCCCGGCGGGATGGCTGAAGGCCGAGGTGCACTGCGGCGGTGGCCCTGCGCCGCGCAGCGCCTCGACGGCACCGACCGGATCGCCGGTGACGGCCAGCACGTCACCAAGTTCGGCCCAGGCCCGGGCCGCCCGTCGCGAGGCGCGCAGCCCGCTGAGGGCCGCAGCGGTCGCCCGTCATCCGGTCACGCTCGGCGCCCCGGTCCGGCCGCCGCGCGGCCGGGGAGCGGCCCGGCGGTACGCGCTGATCGTCGGCTCGCCGGCCAGCCAGAAGCGCCATGGCGTGTGCGGGGCCGCACCCACCCCCACCCGGGGGCCGGTGCGGACAGCTCCGGCCGGGATCGGCACCGGCGGTGGCGTCAGCGACAGCGGGCCGGTGCCGTCGAGCACCGACGTACCATTCGCCGTGCCGTCCAGCCCGAGCGCGGCCATCAGCCGGGCCGGACCACGGGCCAGGTCCCGGTCCGGCACCCGTACGCCACGGCGGTGCCGGGCCGCCCCGTGACCAGCGACGATCTCGCCGGCCCGCAGCAGCACCGCCGCCGCCTGTCCCGGCGGGCCGGTGACCACGTTGCCACACCAGTGCATGCCGTAGCTGAAGTAGACGTACAGCTGCCCGGGCGGCCCGAACATCGGGGCATTACGCGGCGTACGGCCCCGATGGGCGTGCGAGGCGGGGTCGGCGCCGACCCCGGCGTACGCCTCGACCTCGGTAAGCCGGACCTCGACATCGCCGACAGCGACCCGGCAGCCCAGCAACGCGCGGGCCGCAACGTCGACCGGTCCGGCGAGCACCGTCGCGAGATCGCCGATCGGCGCGGGTGGTCTCATGGTGCCAGCACAGCACAGCGACCCAGCACACCACCGCCCGGGAGCGACCGATGAGTCCCGCCGACACCCCGCCACCGCCGTACTACCTGGTGGTCTTCGCCTCTACCCGCACCGACGACGACCACGGCTACGCGGCCACCGCCCGCCGGATGCTGGAACTCGCCGACGCGCAGCCAGGCTTCCTGGGCGTGGACAGTGCCCGGGACCCCGACGGGGTCGGCATCACCGTCTCCTACTGGCGTGACGAGGAGTCGATCGCCGCCTGGCGTCGACACGTCGAGCATCTGGTCGCCCAGGCCGATGGGCGGGCCCGGTGGTACGCCAGCTTCGCGGTGCACGTGGCCCGGGTGGAGCGGGCCTACCGGTTCCCGTCACCCACCCGGTGACCCGGACCCGGCCGGGAGGCCAGGTCAGCGGGGCACCACCGACTCCGCCGCCCACTGCCGCCACCCGCTCAGTTGCTCCGTAACGGCAACCAACTGGTCGGACACCGGACCGGGGCCGGTCGAGCCCGGCGTGGTCCGCACCGCGAGCGCCGACCGCACCGAGAGTACGTCTCGGACGCCGGCGTCCAGGTGCTCGCTGACCAGCCGCAGGTCGTCGTCGGAGACCTCGTCGAGCGCGCACTCCCGGGCTGAGCAGAGCGCCACCAGCTTGCCGGTTACCTCGTGCGCGTCCCGGAACGGCACACCCTTGCGGACCAGCCAGTCCGCCACCTCGGTGGCCAGGGTGAACCCGGCCGGGGCGGCGGCGGCGAGCCGGTCCACCCGTACCGTCATGGTGGAGATCATCCCGGCCAGGGCCGGCAGCAGCAGTTGCAGGGTGTCGACGGCGTCGAACGCCGGCTCCTTGTCCTCCTGCATGTCCCGGTCGTAGGTCAGCGGCAGCCCCTTGAGCATGGTCAACACGGCCACCAGCCCGCCGACGAGCCGGCCGGACTTGCCCCGGGCCAGCTCGGCGATGTCGGCGTTCTTCTTCTGCGGCATGATCGACGACCCGGTGGCGAAGGCGTCGTCCAGCTCCACCCAGCCGAACTCCTGCGAGGTCCAGAGCACCACCTCCTCCCCCAGCCGGGACAGGTGGACCCCGACCATCGCGGTGGCGAAGAGGAACTCGGCGGCGAAGTCCCGGTCGGCGACCGCGTCCATCGAGTTGGCGAACGAGGTCCGAAATCCCAACTCCTTGGCCACCGCAGCCGGATCCAGCGGAAGGCCGGAGCCGGCCAGCGCGCCGGCACCCAACGGTGACACGGCGGTGCGGTCGTCCCAGTCGCGCAACCGGTCCAGGTCGCGCAGCAGCGGATGGACGTGGGCGAGCAGCCAGTGCCCGAACGTCACCGGCTGGGCGTGCTGCACGTGGGTCATCCCGGGCGCGGGGGTCTCCAGGTGCCGCTCGGCCTGCTCGACCAGGGCAGCGGCCAGCTCGACCAGCTGTGCTGCCAGGCCACGGGCGTGGTCGCGCAGGTACAGCCGCAGGTCGGTGGCGACCTGGTCGTTACGGGACCGGCCGGCGCGCAGCTTGCCGCCGAGCGAGCCGAGCCGCTCCAGCAGGCCGCGTTCCAGCGCGGTGTGCACATCCTCGTCGTCCACGGTCGGCCGGAACGACCCGGAGGCGCAGGCCGCCTCCAGGTCGTCCAACGCGGCCAGCATCCGGCCCAGTTCGTCCGGGTCGAGCAGGCCGGCGGCGGCCAGCACCCGGGCGTGCGCCCGGGAGCCGGCGATGTCGTACGGGGCCAGCCGCCAGTCGAACTGGACGCTGACCGACAGGCGGGCCAGTGCCTCGGCCGGCCCGCCGGCGAAGCGGCCACCCCACAGGCTGGTGCGGTTCGGGCTGGCGGTGTTCTCGGTCAGACTCTTGTCGTCCACGGCGACCATTGTCGGGGTCAGGCCTGCGAGCCGGGCAGCCGGGTTTGCCCACCGGGGCCGGCGAGCCGGGTGTCGCGGGCGGTGGCCAGCCGGCTGGACAGTCCCCACAGCTGCACGAAGCCCTTCGCCTGGCTCTGGTCGAAGGTGTCACCGGTGTCGTAGGTAGCCAGGTTGAAGTCGTACAGGCTGGCCTCGGAACGCCGGCCGACGACGACCGGCCGGCCGCCGTGCAGCACCATCCGGATCTCGCCGGTGACGTGCCGCTGCGTCTCGTCGATGAACGCGTCGAGGGCCTGCTTGAGCGGGGAAAACCACAGGCCGTCGTAGACCAGCTCGCCCCAGCGCTGGTCCACGGTCCGCTTGAACCGGGCCACCTCGCGCTCCACGGTGACGTTCTCCAGCTCCTGGTGGGCGTTGATCAGCGCGATCGCGCCCGGGGCCTCGTACACCTCGCGGCTCTTGATCCCGACGAGCCGGTCCTCGACCATGTCCAGCCGCCCGATGCCCTGCGCGCCGGCCCGCCGGTTGAGCTCCACCACCGCCTGGTACGGGGTGACCGTCTCGCCGTCGATCGCCACCGGCACGCCGGCGTCGAAGGTGATGGTCACCTCGTCGGCGTCGCGCGGCACGGCCGGGTCGGCGGTGTATGCGTACAGGTCCTCGATCGGGGCGTTCCAGATGTCCTCCAGGAAGCCAGTCTCCACCGCCCGGCCCCACAGGTTCTGGTCGATCGAGTACGGCGACTTGTGCGAAACGTCGACCGGCAGCCCCTTCTCCTCGGCCAGCGCGATCGCCTTGTCCCGGGTCCAGGCGAAGTCGCGGGCCGGGGCGACCACCTTCAGCTCCGGCGCGAGCGCGCCGATGCCGACCTCGAAGCGAACCTGGTCGTTGCCCTTGCCGGTGCAGCCGTGTGACACCACGGTGCCGCCGTGCTTGCGGGCCGCTGCGACCAGATGCTTGACGATCAGCGGCCGGCTCAGCGCCGACACCAACGGATACCGGTCCATGTAGAGGGCGTTGGCCCGCAGCGCCGGCAGGCAGAAGTCGGCGGCGAACTCGTCCCGGGCGTCGACCACCTCGGATTCGACGGCACCGCAGTCCAGCGCCCGCTGCCGGATGACGTCCATGTCCTCGCCGCCCTGGCCGACGTCGACCGCGACGGCGATCACCTCGGCGCCGAGTTCCCCGGCGAGGTACGGAATGGCGACCGAGGTGTCCAGGCCGCCGGAGTAGGCGAGTACCACCCGCTCAGTCATGATGTCGTGCTCCTCGTTGGATGTGCGTATCGGGAAAATCAGGTGGTGGTCAGGCGGTTCAGCGGGGGTGTTCGGGCCGTTCAGGGGGTGTTCGGGCCGGGCGGGGTGGCGGCCCAGGTGGAGAGCTTTCCGGCCAGGTCGGCACCGCCGGCCGGGCCGCGGGCGACGACCAGGATGGTGTCGTCACCGGCGATGGTGCCGACCACGTCCGGCAGCCCGGACCGGTCCAGCGCGCTGGCCAGGAACTGCGCCGCACCCGGTGGGGTACGCAGCACACAGATGTTGCCGCTGGCGTCGACTCCGGTGAGCAGCTCGTGCAGCAGCCGGACCAGGCGGGCCGGGGCCTGCTCGGCGGGCCGCAGCGTCGGGTTGCCGTCCTCGGGAATCAGGTAGACCGCTGGGCCGCCGTCGCGGCCGCGTACCTTGACCGCGCCGAGTTCCTCCAGGTCCCGCGACAGTGTCGCCTGGGTGACCTGCATACCGTCGCCGGTAAGCAACTCGGCCAGCTCGGTCTGTGACCGGACCGCCCTGGCCCGGATCAGCTCGACGATGCGGGCGTGCCGGGCGGTCCGGGTCGCCGGCCCGGTCACGACGGCCCGTCCTGCTGGCGCAACAGCCAGGAAAGCAGCGCTTTCTGCGCGTGCAGCCGGTTCTCTGCCTGGTCGAACACGGCGCTGCGCGCGCCGTCGAGCACGTCGTCGGTGATCTCCTCACCCCGGTGGGCGGGCAGGCAGTGCAGCACGATCGCCTCCGACGCGGCGGCGTCGAGCAGATCCTGGTTGACCTGGTACGGCCAGAACGGAGTACGCCGGTCCCGCCCGTCGGCCTCCTGGCCCATCGATGTCCAGGTGTCGGTGGCCAGCACGTCGGCGCCGTCGACCGCCTCCTTCGGGTCCCGGATGACCTGCACCGACCCGCCGGTCCAGGCGGCGATCTCCCCGGCCCGGGAAACCACCGACGGGGACGGGTCGTGCCCGGTCGGCCCGGACACCCGCACATGCATCCCGGCGGTGGCCCCGGCAAGCAGGTAGGAACTCGCCATGTTGTTCGCGGCGTCGCCGACGTACGCCAGGGTCCGTCCGGTGGTGTCGCCGCAGTACTCCCGCACGGTCAGCAGGTCGGCGAGCAGCTGGCAGGGGTGGAACCCGTCGGTGAGCGCGTTGACCACCGGTACGCTCGCCCCTGCCGCGACCTCGGCGAGCCGGTCGTCGCCGAAGGTACGCATCACGATCGCCGACACGTACCGCGACAGCACCCGACCGGCGTCGGCCAGAGTCTCCCCGCGACCGAAATGGGTGGCCTGGGTGTCCACCACGATCGGGTTGCCGCCCAGCTCGGCGATGCCGACGTCGAACGACAGCCGGGTCCGCAGGCTCTGCTTGTCGAACAGCACCGCGACCGAGCGAGGGCCGGCCAGCGGCCGGTGGCCGTACCGGTCCGCCTTCATCGCCGCCGCCAGATCCAGCACCGCCGACTGCTCGGCCGGGCTCAGGTCGTCGTCGCGCAGCAGGTGCCGGATCACGACGCCGCTCCAGTGGTCGCCACGGCATCGGCGACGGCGGTGAGGACCGCCGGCAGCGCGGCCAGGAACTCGTCGGCCTGCTCCACGGTGAGAATCAGCGGCGGAGCCAGCCGGATCAGATCCGGCTGGGCCGGATTGACCAGGAACCCGGCGTCGCGCAGCCCGGCCGCGACCGCGGCCGAGACCGGCGCGGTGAGCACCACGCCGAGCAGCAGACCGGCACCCCGAACCCCGGCGATCAGCGGGTGGCCGAGCGACTCGACGCCCCGGCGCAGTTGCTCGCCGACCCGCTTGACGTGGTCGAGCAGCCCTTCGGCGGCGATGGTGCGCAGCACGGCGAGGGCGGCGGCGCAGCAGACCGGATTGCCGCCGAAGGTGCTGCCGTGACTGCCCGGGGTGAGCAGCGCGGCCGGAGTGCCCACGCCACCGACCTGGGTGTCAGCGAAGGCGATGCAGGCACCGATCGGCAGCCCGCCGCCGAGACCCTTCGCCAGGGTGACGACGTCCGGGGTGATCCCGTCGGCCTGGTGGGCGAACCAGTGGCCGGTCCGTCCCACCCCGGTCTGCACCTCGTCGAGGGTGAGCAGGGCACCGTGCCGGCTGGTGATCTCCCGGGCGGCGGCCAGGTAGCCCGGCGGGGGCACCACCACGCCGGCCTCACCCTGGATCGGTTCCAGGATCACCATGGCGGTGCGGTCGGTGACGGCGGCGGCGAGCGCCTCGGCGTCGCCGTACGGCACGTGGGTGACCTCGCCGGGCAGCGGCCGAAACGGGTCGGCCTTGGCCGGCTGCCCGGTCAGGGCCAGGGCCCCCATGGTCCGCCCGTGGAAGCCTTCGTGGGTGGCGACGACGTGGGTCCGACCGGTACGCCGGGACAGTTTGAACGCGGCTTCGACCGCCTCGGCCCCGGAGTTGCAGAAGAAGACGGCGCCGGGGCGTCCGGTGAGGGCGAGCAGCAGTTCGGCCAGGGCCACCGGCGGTTCGGCGACGTAGAGGTTCGAGACGTGTCCGAGGGTCCCGATCTGCCGGCTGACGGCCTCGACGACCGCCGGGTGCGCGTGTCCGAGCGAGTTGACCGCGATGCCGCCCAACAGGTCGAGGTAGCGTCGGCCGTCCTCAGCGACGACAGTCGTGCCCTCGCCGCGCACCAGCGCCAGCGGCGGTGTGCCGTAGTTGTCCATCAACGATGCGGACCAGCGGTCCCGCAGCGACGCCATTCAGGACTCCCCGTCGTTCGTCGGATCGGTGACCATGGTGCCGAAGCCCTCCGAGGTGAAGACCTCCAGCAGGGTGGAGTGGGCTACCCGGCCGTCAACCACGTGCGCGGCGGGCACCCCGCCGCGTACCGCCCGCAGGCACGCCTCCATCTTCGGCACCATGCCGGCGGCCAGGGTGGGCAGCAGGCCGGCCAGGTCGTCGGCGGTGATCCGGCTGATCAGGCTGCCGGTGTCGGGCCAGTCGGCGTACAGGCCGGGCACGTCGGTGAGCACGACCAGCTTGCGGGCCCGCAGTGCGACGGCCAGCGCGGCGGCGGCCGTGTCGGCGTTGAGGTTGTGTAGTACGCCGTCGACGTCGGGTGCGACCGTGGAGATCACCGGAATCCGGCCGGCCGAGATGATGTCGGCGACCGCCGACGGGTTGACCGTGTCGACGTCGCCGACCTGGCCAACATCGACCGGTTCGCCGTCGACCCAGGCGGGGCGGCGGACGGCGGTGAACAGGTGGGCGTCCTCGCCGGACAGCCCGACGGCGTAGGGCCCGTGCTCGTTGATCAGGCCGACGAGTTCCCGGCCGACCTGGCCGACGAGCACCATCCGGACGACGTCCATCGCCTCCGGGGTGGTGACCCGCAGGCCGCCCTTGAACTCGCTGGCGATGCCGAGCCGGCGCAGCATGCTGGAGATCTGCGGGCCGCCGCCGTGCACCACGACCGGTCGGATGCCGGCGTACCGCAGGAACACCATGTCGGCGGCGAAGGCCCGCTGCAGCTGCGGGTCGATCATCGCGTTGCCACCGTACTTGACGATTACCGTGGCCCCGTGGAAGCGGGCCAGCCAGGGCAGCGCCTCGATCAGGGTGGCGGCCTTGGCCTGGGCGAGGCTGAGATCGCGGCTCAGCGTGCTGTGCGGCGCGGTCGGCCGGGTGGTGTCGGTCATGTCGAGTACGCCGAGTTCTCGTGCACGTACGCGTGCGACAGATCGTTGGTCCAGATGGTCGCGGTGGCGGCACCGGCGTGCAGGTCGATCCGGATGTGCACCTGCCGGCCGGTGAGGTCGACCTGGTCGCGGGGTGCGGCGGCGGCCCCGTCCCGGCAGATCCACACGTCGTTGATCGCCACGTCGAGCTGGTCGGGGTCGAACACCGCGCTGGTGGTGCCGACCGCCGCGAGGATCCGTCCCCAGTTGGGGTCGTTGCCGAACAGCGCCGTCTTGACCAGGTTGTTGCGGGCCACCGCCCGGCCGACCTGCACCGCGTCGGTCTCGCTGGCCGCGCCGACCACCTCGATGGCGACCTCCTTGCTGGCGCCTTCAGCGTCGGCGATCAGTTGCCGGGCCAGGTCGGCGCAGGCGGCGGTGACCGCGGCGGTCAGCTCCCCGGCCGACGGGGTGACCCCGGAGGCACCGCTGGCCAGCAGCAGCACCGTGTCGTTGGTGGACAGGCAGCCGTCGGAGTCGACCCGGTCAAAGGTGGTGCGGCAGGCTTCGCGCAGAGCGGCGTCGAGGTCGGCGGGGTCGGCGAGCGCGTCGGTGGTCAGTACGCAGAGCATCGTCGCCATGGACGGGGCGAGCATGCCCGCGCCCTTGGCCATCCCGCCGACCCGCCAGGCCGGTCCGGCGGCGCCAGCCGGTCCGCCGGCGACGACGGTGGTCTTCGGCCGGGTGTCGGTCGTCATGATCGCCTCGGCGGCGGCCGGTCCGGCGTCGTCGGCCAGCCCGGCGACCGCCGCCGTCACCCCGGCGAGCAGCTTGTCCATCGGCAGCCGTTCGCCGATCAGCCCGGTCGAGCAGACCGCGACCTCACCGGCGCCGACGTCGGTGCCAGTGCCAGTGCCAGTGCCAGTGCCAGTGCCGGACAGTGTCGCGGCGACGTGTTCGGCGGTGGCGTGGCTGTCCTGGAAGCCGCCCGGCCCGGTGCAGGCGTTGGCTCCGCCGGAGTTGAGCACCACCGCGCGCAGCTTGCCGGCGCGCAGGACCTGCCGGCTCCACCGCACCGGCGCGGCCTGCACCCGGTTGGCGGTGAACACCCCGGCGGCGGCCGTGGCCGGTCCGTCGTTGACGACCAGGGCGACGTCGGCGGCGCCGCCGCTCTTCAGCCCGGCGGCCACCCCGGCCGCCCGGAACCCGTTCGGCGCGGTCACCGTCATGGCGCGACCCCAAGAGCAGTCAGGCCGGTGGTCTCCGGCAGACCGAGCATCAGGTTGGCGCACTGTAGTGCCTGACCAGCGGCGCCCTTGCCGAGGTTGTCGATGGCGCTGGTCACGATCACCCGTCCCGAGTCGACGTCGGTGGTCACCTGCAGCTGGCAGGCGTTGGATCCGAGGGTCGCGGCGGTGACCGGCCAACTACCGGCGGGCAACAGGCGCACGAACGGCTCGTCGGCGTACGCGGCGGTCAGCGCCTCGCGCGCGGCGGCGGCCGGGTCGGCGGCGGTGTCGGCCGGGCGGGCCGTGACCGTGGCCAGGATGCCGCGCGGCATCGGAGCCAGCACCGGGGTGAAGGACAGGCTGGTCGCGCCGGTGGCCTGCTTGATCTCCGGGACGTGCTGGTGGGCGCCGACCTTGTACGGTGACAGGCTGCCCATCACCTCACTGGCCAGCAGGTGGGTCTTGGCGGACCGACCGGCACCGGAGGTACCACTGGCAGCGACCACCACGACGTCGTCCGGGGCGACCACTCCGGCGGCGATCAGCGGCGCGAGCGCCAGCGTGGTGGCGACCGCGTAGCAACCGGTTGCCGCGACCCGGTCGGCGGCGGCGACCCGGTCCCGCTGGCCGGACAGTTCCGGTAGGCCGTACGTCCATGCGCCGGTGTGCTGGCCGCCGTAGTAGCGGGACCAGGCTGCGGCGTCGGCGAGCCGGTGGTCGGCACCGAGATCGACGACCTTGACGTCGGCCGGCAGGGTGGCGGCGAGCGCGGCCGACTCGCCGTGCGGCAAGGCCAGGAAGACCAGGTCCGCGGCGGCCAGGTCGGCCGGATCGGTGGCGACGAACACCAGGTCGAGGCCGGCCAGATGCGGATGTACGGCGGCGACCGGCGCACCGGCCCGGCTGTGCGCCATGGCGGCGACCAGGTCCAGCTCGGGGTGCCCGGCGATCAGCCGCAGCAGCTCTCCCCCGGCGTACCCGCTCGCGCCGGCGACGGCGACCCGGATGCCCATACCCACCTCCGCATATCTATGCAGAGGACGGTATCAGGATGCATCCGAGCCGACAAGACCCTGTCCACCTGCCTGTCAGGTGCCCGCCGATCCGCCCGTCAGGTGTCGACGACCTCCACGTCGCGCCAGAAGGCGACCCGGTCGCGGACCATGTCGGCCGCCGGCAGCGGTTCCGGGTAGTACCAGACCGCGTCGGCGCTGCGCTGACCATCGCGCTCCAACGAGTAGTAGGACGCGTCGCCCTTCCATGGGCAGTGGGTGTGGGTGTCCGACTCACGCACCAGGTCGTCACGCAGCGACGACCGGGGAAAGTAGTGGTTTCCCTCGACGACGACCGTATCGTCGCTCTCGGCGATCACGAGTCCGTTCCAGATGGCCTTCGGCATACTGCCAGAGTAGCCACCACGCCTGTCGCGCATGGCTGTCGCGCAGCGGACAGTTCGACCACCGGCGCCCATCGTCCGCTATGGTCGGCGCACCCGCTACCGGCCGACCCGCCAGCGGGGAACCCGGGCCGCGCTATCCGGACGGTGTCACACCGAGCAGGATGAGCAAACCGGAGACGGCGCCCAGGAGCACGGCGACGAAGCCCAGCCCTTCCCGGACGTGACGGGTCACGATGGGAACCCGGCTCGGCGGCAATCCGGCGGCTGCGCCACCCTGCCGGGTGCCGGTCCGGGCCCGTGGCTGCGCGCCGAGCAGCCGCTCGATCTTGTCGAGGCGGTGCAGGTGACAGCCGATCAGCAGACTCGACCCCAGGTAGGGGCAGCCCCCGTCACGCCACAGCGACTCACCGCAGCGCGCCGGTACGGCCAGGACCGCGTACGGCAGCCCGACGGTGAGCGTGAGAAACCAGCCCCAGTGCGCCTGACCACTGACGAAGGCAGCGACGGCCGCCACGGCGATCGAGGCGCTGGCGGCAAGGCGTGTCCTGCGCCATCGAGGCATCGTCCGATCCTAGTCGGAGGGTCGACCGGGCCCACCCCTGGCCCGGCTTTGAACCCGGCTCTGGACCCGCCAGCCGGGCTCGGGGCGCGCTCGGCGACGGAACGCGCAGGCACCGCCCAGATAGATATGCCTCTATCATTATCGGTCGACCCGGTGACCCGCCGGCTCGACCGAGGAGGAGGTGGGGCGTGCGTCCCAAGGAGAATCACACCGGCCCGGCGGCCCTGGCCCGGCGTCGCACCCGATCAGCCGGCACGGCGGCCCTGGCCGGCGTCGCGGTCCTGGCAGTCACCGTGACGTCGGCGTTGGCCGCGACCACCGGGGACACCGCCTCCACCAGCCCTGCCGGCCCCGACCGACACCCGGCCACCTGGGTCGCCGCCTGGGCGCCCAGCCCGGTCGAGGGCAGCACCATCCCCTGGTCGGACTGCCCGGCCGGAGACGGGCTGACCAACCAGACGGTACGCAACGTCGCCTTCGTCAGCGCCGGTGGCCGGGCCGTCCGGGTACGGATCACCAACACGTTCGGCAGCCGGGAGCTGACCGTCGGCCGAGCCTCGGTCGCCGTGCAGCACGCCGGCGCGACCGCCGTGCCCGGCTCGATGCGGGAGCTGAGCTTCGGCGGTAGCCACGAGGTCACCGTCGCCGCTGGCGGTCGGGCGCTGAGCGACCCGGTCCCGCTGCGGGTCGCCGCGCTGAGCACCCTGCTGGTCAGTGTGTACGTACCGGAGCCGACCGGACCGGTGACCAACCATCCGTTCACCGCCCAGGGCAACCATCTTGCGGCCGGTGACCGGGCCGCCGCACCGACCGCCGAGGGGTACGCCGACACGCCATGCTGGATGCTGGTCGACGGAATCGACGTGCAGGCCGATCCCCGGGTCGTCGGCTCCGTGGTCGCGCTCGGCGACTCGATCACCGACACCGGCAACACCACCGGCAACGCCAACCGGCGCTGGCCCGATTACCTGGCCCGTCGCCTGCACGACCAGCGCGGGCCCACCCTGTCGGTGGTCAACGCCGGACTCGGCGGCAACCGGCTACTCGCCCCACGTGACGGGGAACCGTACTGGGGGGTGCCGGCGCTGGCTCGGCTGGAACGCGACGTCTACGCGCAGACCGGGGTCCGGGCGGTGATCCTACTGGAGGGCACCAACGACATCGGCTACAGCGCCCCGGTCGCCGACATCATCACCGGCTACCGGCAGGTGATCGCGCAGACCCGGGCCCAGGGGCTGCCGATCCTCGGCGGCACCGTGCCACCGTTCGGTGGCTCCTTCCTGGACACTCCCGAGCGGCAGGAAATCTGGCGCGACGTCAACCACTGGATCCGCACCAGCGGCGCCTTCGACGGGGTGATCGACTTCGCGGCGGCGCTGGCCGACCCGGCCGACCCGACCCGGCTGGCGACCGCCTACGACAGCGGTGACCACCTGCATCCCAACGATGACGGCTGCGCGGCGATGGCCGACGCCGTCGACCTCGCCGCGCTGCTGCGGCGCTGACACCGGTCACCGGTGGTCCCGGCGCCGGTCCGCCGTGTCGTCACGGCGGACCGGCGCGGGGACCCGGTGTCGGTCGGGTCAGGCGCCGCGCAGCGTGGCCCCGAGCCGTGACGCGGCCTCGGCGACCGCCGCGTCGCGGGCCGCCACCGCCTCCTCCACGGTCAGCGTGCGGTCCGGGGCGCGGAACACCAACTTGTACGCCAGTGACCTGCGCCCGGCGCCAACTTGCTCGCCGGCGTACACGTCGAAGAGCCGGACCGATTCGAGCAGCTCGCCGGCACCGGCCACCAGCGCGGCGCGGACCTGCGCTGCCGGGGTGGCCTCGTCGACGACCAGCGCCACGTCGATCAACGCCGGTGGGAAGCTGGAGAAGTCCGGTGCCGGCACGACCGGGGCCGGCGGCACCGCGTCCAGATCCAGCTCCATCGCACAGGTACGCCGGGGCAGTTCCAGCGCGGCGACCGCCGCCGGGTGCAGCTCCCCGGCGTGGCCGACCACCACCCCGTCGACGAGCAGTTCGGCGCAGCGGCCGGGATGCCAGGGCGCGTACTCGCCGGCGCGGACCTCGACCCGGTCGGCCGGGACACCGGCGGCGTCGAGCACGACCCGGCCGGCCTCGACGGCGTCGGCCCAGCTGGCCGGCCGGCCGGCGCCCCACCAGCCGCCCGGGGAGACGTCACCGGCGAGCACCACCGCCACGTGCCACGGCTGGTGCGGTACAGCGGCGTCGGCGGCCGCGAACACTTCGTCGGCGGGGCGGTCGTCGACCCCCATCGGCGGCGGTGCGGCGGCACCCGGCCGGGGTTTGAACACCACGCCGATCTCGTAGAGGGCGACGTCGCGCTGACCCCGGCCGATGTTGCGCCGCAGCGTCGCCAGCAACGGCGGCAGCAGGCTGGTCCGCAGCAGCGGGTCGGTGTCAGCCAGCGGGTTGGCCAGCCGGACCGCGTCGCGGCGCGGGTCGTCGGCGGGCAGCCCCAGGTCGTCGGCGACCTGCGGGGAGACGAACGGGTAGCAGAGCGCCTCGACGTGACCGGTCTCGGCCAGCGCCCGCGCCACCGACCGGCGGCGGCGTTGGCCGGCGGTGAGCCCCCGGCCGGCCGGGGCGGGCGGCAGGGCGCTCGGCACGTTGTCGTAGCCGTCGAGCCGGACCACCTCTTCGACCAGGTCGGCCGGGTCGGTCAGGTCGGGCCGCCAGCTCGGCGGGCCGACGACCAGCGGCGCCGTACCGTCGTCGGCTGCCGACGCCGCCGAGGTGGCGGTGGCCACGCCGGTGGCGGTGGCCACGCCGGTGGCGACGACGCTGGCGCTGGCCGCCCCGGCGGTCAACCCGGTGGCGACGGTGCAGCCGACCGCCTCCAGCAGGTCGACTACCCGCTGCGGCGGGTACGCCACCCCGACCCGGCGGCTGGGCAGCCCGGCGTCGAGGACGATCGGGGCCGGCGGGGCGACGTGGTCGATGTCAAGAATCTCCGCGCCGGCGGAGCCGCCGGCGTGTTCGGTGAGCAGTGCGACGGCGCGGTCGATGGCGACCAGCGGCAGCGCCGGGTCGACGCCGCGTTCCCACCGTTTGGCGGCCTCGCTGAACAGCTTGTGCCGACGGGCGGTACGCCCGACCATCACCGGATCCCAGTGCGCGGCCTCGAACAGCACGTCGCGGGTGCCGGGCACCACCTCGCTGGTCTCGCCGCCCATCACCGCGGCGAGCGAGATCGGTCCGGTGTCGTCGCAGATCACCATGTCCTCGGCGTCGAGAACCCGGGCCACCCCGTCCAGGGTGGTCAGCTTCTCCCCCGCGACGGCGCGACGGACCACCAGCGGCCCGGCGAGCCGGTCGGCGTCGAAGGCATGCATCGGCTGGCCGAGTTCGAGCATCAGGTAGTTGGTGATGTCGACGGCGAGGCCGATGCTGCGTACCCCGGCGGTGGTCAGCCGGCGGGCCATCCAGGCCGGCGTCGGCGCGGTCGGGTCGATGCCGCGGACCATCCGGGCGGCGAACCGGTCGCAGCCGACGGTGTCGCGGACCTCGACCGGGTAGGCCGGGGTGTCGGTGGCGCCGGGTGCGTCGATCGCGGCCGGGTCCCGCCACGGTACGCCGAGCGCCTGGGCGAGTTCCCGGGCGATGCCGCGCACCGACATGGCGTACCCCCGGTCGGGGGTGATCTCGACCTCGACCACGACGTCGTCGAGGCCGACGACGGGCCGGGCGTCGTCGCCCGGCGCGGCGGTGACGTCCGGGGTCAGCACGATGATGCCGGCGTGGTCGTCGCTGACGCCCAGCTCCCGGGCGGAGCAGATCATGCCGTTGGAGTTGCGCCCGTAGGTTTTGCGAGCACCGATGGCGAACCCGCCGGGCAGCACCCCGCCGGGCAGGATGACGACGACCTTGTCGCCGGGGGCGAAGTTGGTGGCGCCGCAGACGATCTCCTGCGGCTCACCGGTGCCGTTGGCGGTGCCCACGTCGACCCGGCAGAACCGGATCGGCTTCTTGAAGCCGGTGAGTTCCTCGATTTCGCGGACCTCGCCGACGACGAGGGAGCCGGTGACGGTGCCGGCCAGGTCGACGATGGACTCGACCTCCAGGCCGAGCCCGACCAGGGCGTCTTCGAGCTGCTGTGGTGTCAGGTCGGCCGGCAGGTCGACGTGTTCGCGCAGCCAGGAAAGTGCGATCCGCATGTCTCAGACCTCCATCCCGAACGCGCGGGTGAACCGCACGTCGCCTTCCACCATGTCGCGCATGTCGCTGATGCCGTGGCGGAACATCAGGGTGCGTTCGATGCCCATACCGAACGCGAATCCGGAGTAGACCTCCGGGTCGATGCCGCAGGCGCGCAGTACCCGGGGGTTGACCATGCCGCAGCCGCCCCATTCGACCCACCGTGGCCCGTCGCGGTGCTGCGGGAACCAGACGTCGAACTCGGCGGACGGCTCGGTGAACGGGAAGTAGTGCGGCCGCCAGCGGGTCCGGGCGGCGGCGCCGAACATCGCCCGGGCGAAGTGGTCCAGGGTGCCCTTGAGGTGCGCCATGGTGATACCCCGGTCGACGACGAGCCCCTCGACCTGGTGGAACACCGGGGTGTGGGTGGCGTCGAGTTCGTCGGTGCGGTAGACCCGCCCCGGGCAGACCACGTAGATCGGCGGGGTGCGGGTCAGCATGGTCCGGGCCTGCACCGGTGAGGTGTGGGTACGCAGCACCAGGCCGGGCAGGTCAAGGTGGAAGGTGTCCATCAGCCCGCGTGCCGGGTGGTCGGGGCTGATGTTGAGCGCGTCGAAGTTGGTCCACTCCAGCTCGGCCTCGGGGCCTTCGGCGATCTCGTAGCCCATCCCGACGAACAGTTCACCGATGCGTTCCATCAGGGTGGTCAGCGGGTGCCGGGCGCCGCGCGGGCGGCGGTCGTACGGCAGGGTGACGTCGACGCGTTCCTCGGCAAGCACCCGCCGGGCCCGCTCGGCTTCGAGTTCGCCGCGCCGGGCGTCGTACGCGGTCTGCACCGCGGTACGCGCCTCGTTGACCCGCTTGCCGGCGTCGGCCTTGGCGGCCGGCGGCAGCGCGCCGATTTCCCGGCGGGCCAGCGAGATCGGGGCGCGGTCGCCGAGGTGCTGGGGTCGCAGCGCGGTCAACGCGTCCAGGTCGGCGGCGGCGGCGAACGCCTCTTCGGCGTCAGCGACCGCACCGGTGAGCGCGGCCGGGTCGAGCAGCGCGACCTGCTTCGGATCGTATGGGTCGTTGCGGTAGGTCATGACGTGCGGGCACTCCCTCGCGGCGTGCGGTCACCGGGGCCGATGACCGGCAAGAGTCTACGGACGCGCGGCGCTGCCGCAGCCCGCCGGTAGGGTGCGCAGGCAGGAAGGGTCGGTCAGCCCTGCCGCCCGCCGGAACCGGCGGGCCGGGTAAACAGCCGATGAGGTGGCACACCGCAGCCGGGCCGCCGGTCGCGGCGCGTCGGCTGGTCGTCGACGCGCGCCGGGTAGCTGCGGACGCTCATCGCGTGGGCCTTCCTGCGCGCTGTGCTCTGGCCGAAGTGTACAGGCAGACGGCTGCGGCGGCAGCCAGGTTCAAGCTCTCGGCGCGGCCGTACAGCGGCACCCGGACCCGGGCGTCGGCCCGGTCGGCCAGCTCGGCCGGCAGGCCGTGCGCCTCGGTGCCGAACAGCCAGGCGGTCGGCGCGGCCAGCGCGCCCGAATCGGCGAGGTCGTCGAGGTCGGTGTCGCCGTGGCCGGTGGTGGCGAGCACCCGCAGGCCGGCGGCGCGCAGCTCGCTGACGACGTGTGCCGGGTCGCCGTGGCGGACCACGTCAACGTGGAACAGGCTGCCGGCGCTGGCCCGCACGCACTTGCCGTTGTACGGGTCGACGGCGGCGCCGGCGAAGACGACGGCGCCGGCGCCGGCGCCGGCGGCGGTGCGCAGCACGGTGCCGGCATTGCCCGGGTCGCGGATCTCGACCAGCACGGCGGCCAGCGCGGGCCGGCGGCGCAGCGCGCCGCCGAGGGTGACGTCGAGGTGGTCGCAGACGGCGACGACGCCCTGCGGGTTGACGGTCTCGGCCAGCGCGG
Source organism: Micromonospora sp. LOL_013 (assembly GCF_048060315.1). Taxonomy (NCBI): domain Bacteria; kingdom Bacillati; phylum Actinomycetota; class Actinomycetes; order Micromonosporales; family Micromonosporaceae; genus Micromonospora; species Micromonospora sp. LOL_013. The sequence goes on along the minus strand of NZ_JBHMIQ010000005.1, from coordinate 159,271 downwards.
TGAGCGCCGCGTCGTCGACGGTGGAGACGTCGATGCCGGCGCTGGCCGCCGCGACGGCCAGGTCGGTGTGCCGGGTACGACCGGCGGCGGTGGCGAACATCTCGCGGACCAGGCCGGGCACGGCGAGCGCCTCCCGGACGGCCTGCGGGCCTTCGGCGAGGAAACGCCGCGTCGCGTCGCGGTCGCGGCGCCGGTGCAGCCGCCGGGCGGCCACGATCCGGGGGGTACGAGTGGTGAACGTCGGCTGCCGGTCGTCGGCCCCGCCGGTGGTGGTGGCCGGGACACGGTCGAGGCGCCCGGCTGGCCGTGGTGCGGTCATGCCGGACGCCTCGATTCGTGCCATATGCGGGTCAGGGTCGCGCCGGTTCAGGCGGCCTGGGCCGCCGCGCCGCCGGTGCCTTCGGCGGCGACCGCCGTGCGGGCCACCTCCACCAGGGCGGCGAACGCGGTGGCGTCGTTGACCGCCAGGTCCGCGAGGACCTTGCGGTCGACCTCGACGCCGGCCAGCTTGAGGCCCTGGATGAGGCGGTTGTAGGTCATCCCGTTGGCGCGGGCCGCCGCGTTGATCCGGGTGATCCACAGCTGCCGGAAGTCGCCCTTGCGGTCGCGGCGGTCCCGGTAGGCGTACTGCATCGAGTGCAGCACCTGCTCCTTGGCCTTGCGGTACAGCCGGGACCGCTGGCCCCGGTAGCCGCTGGCATCCTCCAGCAGGGTACGGCGCTTCTTCTGGGCGTTGACGGACCGCTTGACGCGTGCCATTTCACCTACTCCTTCGGGTCAGTGGCGCGCGTCAGCGGCCGAGCAGCTTCTTGATGCGCTTGACGTCGGCCGGCGACACCTCGACGGTGCCGGTGAGCCGGCGGGTCCGAGTGGAGGACTTGCCCTCCAGCAGGTGGCGCTTCCCCGCCTGCTCGGCCAGGATCTTGCCACGGCCGGTCACCTTGACCCGCTTGCCCATACCGGTGTGGCTCTTCATCTTTGGCATGTGTCGCGTCTCTCCCCTGTCACTCGCCGGTGTTCCCGGCGGGTCCGGCCGTGGCGGCCGGTGGTGGTGCCTCAACGGCACCGGATTCCCGGTCCCGGGAGGCTCCGCCGCCCCGGGCCGCCGTCGCGGCGGCCGCAGCGGCCTTGGTGGCCCGGTGCGGGGCCAACACCATGATCATGTTCCGGCCGTCCTGCTTCGGTGCGGCCTCGACGTACCCCAGGTCGGAGATCTCCGATTCGAGCCGGCGCAGCAGCCGGTAGCCCAGCTCCGGCCGGCTCTGTTCCCGGCCCCGGAACATGATCGTGACCTTGACCTTGTCTCCGGCCTTGAGGAACCGCACCACGTGACCCTTTTTGGTCTCGTAGTCGTGCGGGTCGATCTTGGGCCGGAGCTTCATTTCCTTGATGACGGTCTGCTGCTGGTTACGCCGCGCTTCGCGCGCCTTGAGTGCGCTCTCGTACTTGAACTTGCCGAAGTCCATGAGTTTGCACACCGGCGGGCGCGCCATCGGCGCAACCTCAACCAGGTCCAGGTCGACGTCCGCGGCCAGCTGCAGGGCGCGCTCCAGCGGGACGATGCCCACCTGCTCACCCTCAGGGCCGACCAGTCGGACCTCACGTGCCCGGATCTGCTCGTTCACGCGTGGTTCGACGCTGATGGGGCCTCCTCGAGTCGGTAATCTCCGTGGTGCCGTCGCACCCCGGGCCGGCCCCCGGTTGGGGACGCCCCGGGAAAGCAGAAGGCCCTGGCACATGCCAGGGCCTGCTCGACCGGTCGGTGACGCCGTCGACGGCGTCGGCTCGGTGGCGGACGGACCGCCAACGGGAGACCGGACCCGCCCGCTGGATGATGGTCCGCGGTACAGGTGGGAGCAGGCGCTCCGCTTTCGCGACTACCTCCGCCCGGCTGCCGGCTCGCGCCGGCGCCGCCGGTCGAGGGCAGCGTGGTCGACGCGACAAGCCTATCAGGCTCCGGTCGTAGCCGTACGCCCGGTCCGGTGTCAACAACCGGTGCCGGCCAACGGCGGTCGGCCCGCAGCGTGCAGCCGGCGCAACGCCCGGACCGCCTCGACGGCGTGCTCCCGGTCGACGGACTGCAGCGCCAGCACCGGCACCAGCTCGTCATCGGCCAACTCCAGGCTGGCCCAGGCGGCGTCCCGGTCGAAGCGGACCGCCGTGACCAGCGACCACGGCAGCTGGTAGGTGCGCAGTACGTTGCGCACCCGTACCCCGTCGGCGTCGGCTTCGACCCGGGGCCGGGTGAACAGCAGGATCACGGCCGCCCCCACCAGGCCGAGACCGATCATGGCGGCCTGGTCGCCACGCTGGAAGCTGCCCATGTTCGCGCCGGTGGACCCCTGCAGGCCGAAACTGACCGCGGTGAAGACCAGCAGCAGCGCGGCGGCCAGCGACCAGCACATCACCCGCAACCGGCGGGCACGCACCACCAGCGGGCCGGTCAACTCGGCGGTCGGGTAGGTCGGCTCGTCTGCCACCCGGTCAAGTCTGCCACCGCACCGTCGCGGCCGACCGGCCGGGAGCGGCGGGCACCCCGGCCGGACACCAGCACCGCGACGATGATCAGCGCGGCACCCGCGATCAGACCCGGGCTGACGCCGGGACCGCCGGGGACCAGGACGTCGATCAGCAGCGCCCCGACGAGCTGACCGGCGACCACTCCGAGCCCGGTCCGCAGCACCCCGACCGACCGGACCCCGACCAACAGCGCCACCACGATGCAGACGCCGAACAGCCCACCGAGGTAGAGGTACCACTCGCCCGGCCACGCCCGGCCGGCCGCCGCCCGGTAGCCACCGAGCAGGCCGGCCGCGACCAGCACCAACGGCGTGCTGACCACGAAGTTCGCCACCGTGCCCATTGCGGTGGTGCTGGCCGCCGAGACCCGCCCGTTGAGCGCTGACTGGACCGACACCGCCAGCCCGCCGGCCACCGCCAGCGCGATCACCCCGACCGCGAGCTGCCCGACCGGCCGGCCGACCTGGGCCACCACCACCGCGCCGATGCCGAGCAGCGCCCCGACCAGCCGGGGCCCGGTGACGGCGAGCCGGCCGGCCGGGGCCAGCCCGACCCGATCCACCGCCAGGCCGCCGAGGCTGTTCCCGGCGACCTGGGCGATGGTCAGCACCGCCACCCCGAGCACCGGCACCGCGTAGGCGGCGGCGGTGACGAAGAATGCCCCGCCGACCCCGCCGAGGTAGGTCCACCAGGGCAGCCGGGCGGCCCGCAGGGTCCGCAACCCGGCGCGCATCGACGGCAGGAGCAGCAGCCCGACGGCGACCAGCAACGATCCACCGATGTTGTTGACCACCGCTCCGATGGCGGCGCTGCCCATCCGGGCACCGAGTTCAGCGTTGACCGCGCTCTGCGACGCGGACGCCACCCCGCCGAGCCCGGCGACGGCCAGCGCCAGCCAGGGCGGCAGCACCCCGGCGAGGCGGCGCGGGGTCCGCTGGGGCGGATTGCTGGCCGGCGTGGGGTCCGATGGTGTCACCCGGTCACTCTGACAGCCGGCCACGACGGTGCCTGCGACGGCCCGCTCGGGTTGTCACGTGAAGTCGATCCGGTAGGTCCGGGTCCGGGTGCCGTCCTCGCCGGTGACCTCCACGGTGGCGGCCCGGCCTTGCGCGTCCGCCTGGGTCACCGTGATCTCGGCGTACGGGTCGACGGCGGTCGCGGTGACGTGCGGCAGCTGCGGGCCGGCCGGTACGGCGTACCGCGTCGTCGCCGGATCGAAGCCGGCCAGCGGTACCCCGTCGAGCGCGATCGCGGCGGCGTCCGCCTGCGCGGACGTCCCCGGCACCGCCACGGCGACCTCGATCTCACTGAGGGTGATGTGCCGGTCCGGGTACGCGGTGAGGATGATCCGCACCGCGTCGGTGACGGCCGTGACCGGCACCTCGACCACCGGCGCGGTGGGGGTGCCGGTGGGTACGTCCACCGGTCCGCCGGCGTCGGCCCAGTCACCGTGGGCGTCGCGGACCTGGGCCCGCAGACTGCTGGCGTAGCTGTCCGAGCCGTCGCGGTAGAAGTGCACGGCCACCCGGGCGACGGAGTGTTCCCGGGGCAGGGTCACGGTGAGCGTGTCGGTGGGGTTCTTGGCCCCCGGCCGCCAGTTGGACCAGGCCTTGTCGGTGCGGTTGCCGTTGGTCAGACCCACGGTCGAGTAGCCCGGCTCGGTGAAGGTGGCGTCGATGCCGCTGACCGCGGTCGTCGCCTCGACCGGCGGGGTGACCTGGACCCGGACCGTAGCGGGCAGCTCCGCACCGTCGCCGGCGTCGGCCCGGCCGGTGACGGTGACCACCCCGGGCTGGTCGAACGCGCCGGGCGGCGCGGCGTCCCACCGCACCGGGCGGTCGACGGCGAGGCCCTGGCTGGACAGCGCGGTGACCGTCGCCGGCAGGTCCGGCCGGCCGCCGACAAACGCCTTCGCGCGGGCCGGTTCGGTGGCGGTGAGCGTGTCGACGACGACGCTGGCACGGGCGAGGTGGGTGCGGCCCTGCGCGTCGGTGACCCGACCGGTGACGGGGACGGTACCGGGCTGCTTCCACCGCGCCGGGGCGACGTCGCGCCAGGTCACCGGGAGCGGGCCGCCGGGGCCGTCGCGGTGCAGCGCGACGACGGTCGCCGGCAGCGTCGGCGCGGTGCCGGGCGTGGTGAACAGGTCGACCGGTTCCAGCCCGACGACCTTTTCGTCGAGGATCCGCCAGCGCTGGTTGGCGCCGGAGTTCGGCAGCCAGACGGAGACCGCAGCCCCGTCGTGGGTGGCCTGCCCGCTGACGTCGAGCAGCCGGCCGGTGGCGACGTTGACGAAGGTGTACGTCCCGTCGCCGGTGGTGGACAGCATCCACTGGGCGGCCGGGGCGGGCTCGCCGTCGGCCGGCACGATCGCGGCGGCGGCGTCGACGACGGCGAGGCGGCGCTGTCCGTCGACGGTGCCGACCGCGTACCGGGCCTGGCTGTCGAAGCCGTCGGTCAACCGGGTGAGCTGCCACAGTTGGGCGGGATCGTGCGGCGTGCCGGTGCGGATGACCGGCGCGTCGCCGGCCGGGGTGAGCGACCGGCCGCTGGGCACACCGGCGATCCGGTAGACATGGTTGTCCCGGATCAGGGTCTCGTCGAGCAGCACGCCGGAGACGCCGTCGATCAGGAAGGTGGTCACCGACCGGGCCGGCACGTCGAGGCGGGCGGTGCGGTCGGTGACGGCCACCGGGGTGCCGGGGCGCAGCGCCCCGGCGGCGCTGGTGACGACCGGAGTGACGGTGGCGTCGGGCGCGACGACGCGGAACGCCGACAGGTCCAGTGCCACGGTACGGGCGTCGGTGCTCGCGTTGACGTGCACCACGGTGGCCCGTTTGCCGGTGGCGATGGCGGCGACGCTGTTCGGGTCGTCGACGGCCATCAGCCGGTCACCGGGGCGGATGTGGTGGGTGAAGTTGCGCAGCGTGTCGAACTTGGTGTTGGTGTAGATCGGGCAGGTCTGCAGCGTGTCGGCGGCGGTGCAGTCGAACGGCACCTGGATGCTGCCCCAGTTGGAGCCGAGCGGAAACTCGCCGCCGGGCGCCATGTTGTCGTAGTCCTCGACCGGCTGCCACAGCACCCAGGCCGACGGCTCCAGCTCCCGCAGATCGTCGACGACGTGCTGGGCGATGCCCAGACCGGGCAGCATGCTGGTGAAGTCCTGCCCGCCGCTGCCGTACGAGCCCTCCACCTCGCTCATCCACAGTGGTTTACCTTCGGCCTTGGCGACGTCGCGCACGGCGGTGCGCTGCCCGGTGCCGTAGGTGTGCACGTTGAGCTGCGCGATCCGGTCGCGTGCGTCGGTGCCGTAGGCGTGCCAGTTGGTCAGGAAGGTGCCCGGGTTGGTCTCGTCCATCGCCGAGATCACGGTGTCGCTGCCGGCGGCCCGCAGTGCGGCGTCCACCGCCTCGATCACCTGCTGCTGGCTGGTCGGACCGGCGTGGGCGCCCTCCTGGCGACCACCGACCGGCTGGCCGTCCGGGCCGAGCCGGGTCGACCAGTACGGCGTGTTCGGTTCGTTGAGCGGGTCGATGGTGGCGACGTCGATGCCGTGGGACCGCTCCAGGTGTTCGGTGACCCGCACCAGATAGGTGGCGAAGTCGTTAACAGTGTCCGGGCGGATCTGGTCGGCCGTGGCGTCGAAGCCGCCGGAGACGTAGCCGCTGATCGTCTGGAACCACGGTGGCGAGTTGCTGAACGTCTCCCAGTGGGTGACGTCGGCTTTGATCCGGTCGACCCACCAGCGTTGCGCAGGGTCGGCGGCCCAGTTCCAGTGCGTCGGGTCGTCCGGGTCCCACCAGTCGCGGTCGTCGCGGGTGGTGCCGTCCGGGGCCTGCCACCAGCCGGGTACGGCACCGCCGGGTCGCAGGTAGTCGGGCACGTCCGGGGCGTTGCCGCCGCCGATGTTGTACCGGGCGATGTTGAGGTTCAGCCCGTCATCGCCGAAGAGCAGTTCGGCGAGCCGGTCACGGATCTCGTCGGGGTAGCCGCCGGTGGCGTTGGCGAACCAGACCAGGCTGGTGCCCCAGCCCTGGAACTGCTGCCCCCGGTAGGCCGGGTCGGGTCGGACGGTGACCACCGGGGCCGGGGCGTCGGCGACGGGACCGGGTGTGCCGGCGCGGGCGACTCCGGTGGCGGGATCCCCGACGGCCGCGACACTGGCGGCGAGGACGAGGGCGCACAGCGCGGCACCGGGTCGGCGGGCCGGCTTGAGTCCTGGCACGGTGGACGGCCTCCTTCGGCGTACGATCAGGGCCGATGTTTACGTAAACATCGGCCGGCCCTGATCGTGGCACCGCCCGCCCAGTAGCGTCAACCCGGGCCCGCGCGAGCCGGGATCAGAACGGGAAGCGGCTGATGCCGCCCTGCATGGTGAGCCACTGGGTCTCGGTGAACGCCTCGATGTTGGCGGCCGGTCCACCGAACCGGCTGCCGGTGCCGGAGGCGCCCACGCCGCCGAACGGCGCCACCGCCTCGTCGTCGACGGTCTGGTCGTTGATGTGCACGATGCCGCTGGGGATCCGGTCGGCCAGCGCCATCGCCTTCATCACGTCCCGGCTCAGGATGCCCAGCGAGAGGCCGTACTCGGTGTCGCCGGCCATCGCGACCGCCTGGTCCAGGTCGGCGAAGGTCGCCACCGGCGCGACCGGGCCGAACACCTCCTGAGCGAACGCCGGGGTGGTCGGGTTGGCGTCGGCCAGCACCGTCGGCCGGTAGAACAGCTCGTCGTAGGTACCGCCGGCCGCCAACCGGGCCCCGGCGTCGACGCTGGCCGTGACCAGCGAGTGGATCTTGTCCCGCTGATGCTCGTCGATGATCGGGCCGAGCGCCACCTGCGCCGCCGCCGGATCCCCGACCGGCAGGTGGTCGGCCTTGGCCGCCAACTGCTCGACGTACCGGTCGGCGATCCGCTCGTGCACCAGGTGCCGGCCGGTGGCCATGCAGATCTGCCCCTGGTGCAGGAACGACCCCCAGGCGCCGGCCGAGGCGGCGAGATCCAGGTCGGCGTCGTCGAGCACGATCAACGCCGAGTTGCCGCCCAGCTCCAGGTGGGCACGCTTGAGATGGCGGGCGGCGGCCTCGCCCACCTTGCGCCCGGCGGCAGTGGAGCCGGTGAAGCTGACCACCCGGACCCGGGGGTCGACGATCAACGCCTCGCCGACGGCCGCCCCACCGGGCAGCACGTGCAGCAGCCCGTCGGGCAGGCCCGCCTCCTGGAAGATCCGGGCGATCGACACCCCGCCGCAGACCGCCGTACGCGGATCGGGCTTGAACACCACCGCGTTGCCCAACGCCAGGGCCGGCGCGATGGACCGGATGGACAGGATCAGCGGGAAGTTGAACGGTGCGATGACGCCGACCACTCCGACCGGCAGCCGGCGCGCCAAACTCAGCCGGGGCTGGCCGCTGGCCAGGATCTCACCGGTCGGGTGCGACGGCAGGGTGGCCGCCTCGTAGCACTCCTGGGCGGCGGTGGTGGTCTCCACCTCGGCCTTCGGCGGCACCGACCCGGCCTCGCGGATCAACCAGCCACCGATGTCGTCGGCGTACTGCTCGAACAGCTGACCGGCCCGGCGCAGCACGGCGGCCCGCTCCAGGTAGCTGGTGGCGGCCCAGTCGCGCTGCGCCTGCGCGGCCCGGACGCAGGCCCGCGTCACGTCGTCGGCGTTGCCGACACCGACCCGGCCGATCTCCTGCCGGGTGGCCGGTGAGGTGACGACCCTGGTGCCGCCGGCCGCCTCAGTCCAGCCGTCGCTGAAGATCATGCCGTGCCACGTCGTCGTGTCGAGTAGTGCCATGAGGAACCTCCAGCCGGTCGGAATCCGAATCCTCCATACCTTCCCGCACCAGCACCGAATCCACCTCAGGAACCGGCGTCACCCGTACGAGGAGTTGAGCCGCGAGCGGACACGACGACGGCGAGCAGGATCGGTGCCGCGCCGACCAGCATGCCGGCACCGTCGAGGGCCCGCCCGGGACGAGCACGTCGATCAGCAGCGCGCAGACGAGCTGCCCGCCGAGTACGGCCAGCCCGGTCCGCAGCACGCCCACCGACCGGACCCCGACCAGCAGGCCGATCATCACCAGCACCCCGTAAAGGCCGCCCAGGTAGAGGAACCACTCCCCCGGCCAGCCGCCGCGCGTCGCGGCGCCGACCGCGCCGAGCAGCGCCGCCGTCCCAGCACGAACGGGGTGGCGACAGCGAAGTTGACCACCGTGGCGGCGGTGGTGGAGCTGGCCGCGGCGACCCGCCCGTTGAGCGCCGACTGCACCGCGACCGCGAGTCCGGCGACGACCGCGACGGCGACCAGCCCGACCGCCAGCTGTCCGACCGGGCGGCCGAGCTGGGCGACCGCGACCGCGACGACACCGAGCACCGCCCCGGCGACCCGGGGACCGCTGACCGCGAGCTGGCCCGCCGGAGCCAGCCCGGGGGCGATCAGCGACGAGCCGACGATGTTATTGATGATCGCGCCGACCGGTGCGCTGCCCATCCGGGTGCCGAGTTCGGCGTTGACCGCGCTCTGCGACGCGGACGCCACCCCACCGACCCCGGCGACGACCAGCGCCGGCCAGGGCGGCAGGACCTGTCGAGTGGTGGTGGTCAGAGGCGGCAGGCGTGGATCGAGGTGACCAGGATGGCGCGGGCACCGACCTCGTACAGCTCGTCCATGATCCGGTGCACCTCGGCGCGGCGGACCATGGCCTGCACCGCCACCCAGCCTTCGCGGTGCAGCGGCGAGATGGTCGGCGACTCGATGCCCGGGGTCAGCGCGGTCGCCTGCTCCAGCAGGTCGGCGCGCACGTCGTAGGCGAGCATCACGTACCGGTGGGCGACCAGGACTCCCTGCAGCCGACGGATCAGCTGGTCGGCCTGCCCGGTGGTGGCGGTGCCGGCCGGGTGCACCAGCACCGCCGAAGAGCGCAGGATCGGCTCGCCGACGGTGACCAGGCCGGCCTGGCGCAGCGTGGCACCGGTCTCCACCACGTCGGCGATGACGTCGGCGACGCCGAGCCGGATGGCGTTCTCCACCGCTCCGTCGAGCCGGACCACCTCGGCCTTCAGCCCGTGTTCGCCGAGGTAGCTCTCGACCACCCCGGGGTACGCGGTGGCGATGCGTCGCCCGGCGATCTGCTCCGGCACCCGGGTCAGGGTCTCCGGGCGGGCGGCGAACCGGAACGTCGCCCCGGCGAAATCGAGGTCGAGCAGCTCCTCGGCCGGGCTGCCGGAGTCGATCAGCAGGTCCCGGCCGGTGATGCCGAGCTCCAGCTCACCGCTGCCGACGTAGGTGGCGATGTCGCGGGGCCGCAGGTAGAAGAACTCGACGTCGTTGGCCTCGTCGCGGCAGACCAGGTCCTTGGGGTCGGTGCGTTGGCGGTAGCCGGCCTCGCGCAGCATGTCGGCGGCCGGTCCGGAGAGGGTGCCTTTGTTCGGTACGGCGATGCGCAGCATCTCGGTCTCGCTCCTGTCGAGGGTGTGAGGGTCACACGAGGGTGCGGTTCACGGTCGCAAGGGCGGGTCAGAGATGTCGGTAGACGTCCTTGAGCTCCAGGCCGGTGGCCAGCATCAGCACCTGCGCCTGGTAGAGCAGCTGGGAGATCTCCTCGGCGGCCCGGTCGGGGGTCTCGTGCTCGGCGGCCATCCACGCCTCGGCCGCCTCCTCGACGACCTTCTTGCCGATGGCGTGCACGCCGCGCTCCAGCGCGGCCACCGTCGACGAGCCCGGGGTCCCGGCCGCCGCCTTGGCCTGCAGCTCGGCGAACAGCTCCTCGAACGTCTTCACGGTGCCCGATTGTGGCAGCCCGGCACCGGGCGGGTCGGCACCGGGTCCGCACCGGTCCACCTGCTGATCACCGTACGGCGGTCGGTGCGGGTCGCCGTCCGTCCGCCGGGCGATCGGTCACCGTACGGTGATTGCGGCGTCGACGAGGTGCCGGGGGGCCTCGTCGGCGACCATCGACTCCTCGTACGCCTCGATGATGTAGTCACCGGGCGGCAGGCTCAGCTCGACGAACGCCTCACCCCGGCCGGGTGCGCCCGCGTCGAGCGTGACGTACTGCCGGTGCACGACCTGTCCGCCCTGGCGGATCCGCAGCTGGGCGGTGGCCTCGTGGACGCTGCCGGCGAGGTGCACCGTGAAGGTCGACCCGACGGTGTCGCCGTGCTGCGGGTCGATCAGCCAGAGCATGGCCAGGGTGTCCAGCGCGGCCCCCTTGGTGATCTCGTCACCGGTGTCGATGTGACCCCACAGCCGGTCCACCGGCTCGCCGTCGAGCAGCAGCCGGATCCTCGGGTCGCCGCCGGTGACGCCGGCGACAGTCCAGGCGAGCTGCTGCACCGCGGCGGCGGCCCCGGCGGCGTCGAGGTTGGCGACCCCGGCTCCGGTGATGTTGACTCCGACGATGTCGTACTGGGTCCACACGGTGGCCACGCTGGCCCCGGCCGGCCACAGGGTGCGGTAGTCGGGGTCGGCGAGCCGGGCCGCGGTGAGCATCTCGCCGAGCGCGGCCCGCAGTTCGGCGACGACGCCGGTGTCGGTCAGCTGAAAACGGTGGAACTCGCGGTAGAGCCGCGACCCGCCGCTGTCGGCCGCGTCGACGTAGTAGACCGGCAGGGTCGCCACCGGGGTACCGGCCTGCTGTCCGGCGGCACCGGCGGTCGGCGGACCACCGGTCGCCGGGCCGGCGACCGGGCCGTCGCGGTCGGCCGGCCGGTCCGTCGGCTGGCTGGTCGATGCCGCGCCGGGCGGGGCTGGGCCGGCGCTGGCCGCCCCGGACGGCGGGCCGGGCTGCGGGGCCGGCGGCAGGCAGCCGACCACGCCGACCAGGCTGGCGGCGACGGTCGCGGCGGCGGCACCGAGCAGCACGGCCGGCACCCGGCGCCGCCGACGGGCGTCGATCTCCCTGCGGATCGAGGTCAGCCCGTCGTGCCGTACGTCGGTCCGGTCGGCTTCGGTGTGCAGCGCCCGGCGCAGCAGGTCGGCGGTGCGGGCGTCGCCGGGCTGGTTGTCGTGGTCGGTGTCCATCACATGCCGTCCAGGCTGGTACGCAGCGCGGCGATGCCGCGTGCGGTGTGGCTCTTCACCGCGCCCCGGCTGACCCCCATCGCGTCGGCGATCTGCGCCTCGGACAGGTCGGCGTAGTAGCGCAGCACGATCGCCTCCCGCTGGCGGGGCGGTAGGGCGCGCAGCGCGCTGATCACGTCGGCGTGGCGGAGTTGGTCGAGGGCGCCGGCTTCGGCGCTGGGTGCGTCGGGGTCGGGCCGGGCGGCGGCCAGGTGGGCCTGCACGACCCGTCGGTGGCGGATCGCCGACCGGCACCGGTTGACCACGGTGACCCGCAGGTAGCCGAGCGCCTTGTCGGCGTCGCGGAGCCGCCACCAGCGGCTGTGCAGGGCCACGTAGGCGTCCTGCACGATCTCTTCGGCCATGCCCGGTTCCCGCAGCAGCAGGGTGGCGAGGCGCACCAGCGGGCGGTAGTGCGCGGCGAACAGGCGGGTGACCGCCTCGTCCGCCGCCCACGTCGTCGTCTGTGCCCGCTGTCGTGGCATCGTCCTCCCCGAGCCCAGGTCGGTGACCAGTTCGGGCGTCACGCCACTACGACGTGTCACCAGCGCATCTGGTTTACCGCGTGAGCGGCGGGAACGTGACGGGTCGGGGTACTGCTGTTGGCGAGGGTCAGGTTCAGCCCACCGGTACGGCGTGAACGGCCCGCAGGGCCAGGGCGGCGTCGAGTACGGCGACCATCGACGACCAGCCCTTGTCCTCGGCCGAGTCGGGCAGCCCGGCCCGGTCGCGGGCCTGGTCGATGGTCTCGACGGTGAGCACGCCGTGCCCGACCGGGGTGGACTCGTCGAGTGACACCCGGGTCAGGCCGTCGGTGACCGACCGGCACACGTAGTCGAAGTGGGCGGTGGCGCCGCGTACCACCACGCCGAGGGCGACCACCGCGTCACAGCGCCGGGCCAGGGCCTGGGCGACGACGGGCAGTTCGACGGAGCCGGCGACCCGGACCACCTGCACATCGGCGACACCACAGGCGTCGGCGGCGTCGAGCGCCCGGGTGAGCATCGCGTCGACCAGGTCGGTGTGCCAGCGGGCGGCGACGACGCCGACGGTGAGCCCGGCGGCGTCGACGCTGGAGACCCCGGGTTCGCCGAATCCGGCCATCAGGCCCGCCCTCCGGATAATTCGCCGACCGGGTCGAGGTCGGTCGCGCCGTCGAGGTCGGCCGGTGCTGCGCCGGCCGGCTGGTCGAGACCGTCGAGCAGGTGGCCCATCCGGTCCCGTTTGGTACGCAGGTAGCGCACGTTCTCCGGATGCGGGTGGACGGTCAACGGTTCCCGATCGACGACGTTCAGGCCGTACCCGGTCAGCCCGGACACCTTGTCCGGGTTGTTGGTGAGCAGCCGGATCGACCGGACCCCGAGGTCATGCAGGATCTGCGCGCCGGTGCCGTAGTCGCGGGCGTCGGCGGGCAGGCCGAGCTCCAGGTTGGCGTCGACGGTGTCTCGTCCCTGGTCCTGCAGCTGGTAGGCGCGCAGCTTGTGGGCCAGGCCGATGCCGCGGCCCTCGTGGCCGCGCAGGTAGAGCACCACGCCGCGGCCCTCGGCGGCGACCCGGGCCAGGGCGGCGTCCAGCTGCGGGCCGCAGTCGCAGCGCAGCGAGCCGAACACCTCCCCGGTGAGGCACTCGGAGTGCACCCGGACCAGCACGTCACGGCCGTCGTCGAGGTCACCGTGGACCAGGGCGATGTGTTCGGCCGGGTCATGGGCGACCCGGTACCCGACGGCGCGGAACACCCCGTACGGCATCGGCAGCCGGGCCTGCGCGACCCGCTCGACGTGGGACTCGGTCCGCCGCCGGTGGGCGATCAGGTCGGCGATGGTGATCAGGGTGAGCCCGTGGTCGGCGGAGAACTTCTCCAGGTCGGGCAGACGCATCATGGTGCCGTCGTCGTTGACCAGTTCGCAGAGCACCCCGGCGGGGTGCAACCCGGCGAGGCGGGCCAGGTCGACGGCGGCCTCGGTGTGTCCCGGCCGGTGCACGACGCCGCCGGCCCGGGCCCGCAGCGGCACGATGTGGCCGGGCCGGGACAGGTCGGCCGGGCCCGCGTCGGGGTCAGCGAGCAGCCGCAGGGTGTGTGCCCGGTCGGCGGCGGAGATGCCGGTGCTGACGCCTTCGCGGGCGTCGACGGTGACGGTGTACGCGGTGCCCCGCCGGTCCTGGTTCGTGTGGTACATCGGCGGCAGGTCGAGCCGGTCGCATTCGGCTTCGGGCAGCGGCGCGCAGATGTAGCCGGAGGTGTGGCGCACCATGAAGGCGACGAGCTCGGCGGTGGCGTGTTCGGCGGCGAAGATCAGGTCGCCTTCGTTCTCTCGGTCGGCGTCGTCGACGACCACCACGGCCCGGCCGGCGGCCAGGTCGTCGAGGGCCTGTTCGACGGTGCCGAACCCGGCGGCGGTCACGGGCGGACCCCCCCGCCGACGGACCGTGCCCCGTCCAGTTGCTTCGCCACGTACTTCGCGATCACGTCGACCTCCAGGTTGACCGGGGCCCCGACCGGTTTGCGGCCGAGGGTGGTGAGTTGCAGGGTGGTGGGGATCAGTCCGACGCCGAACCAGCCGGCCACGCCGGGCCCGCCCGACCCGCCGGTCGCGGTCGCGGCCGCGGCGTCGCCGTCGGACATCTCCATGACGGTCAACGAGACGCCGTCGACCGCGATCGAACCTTTTTCCACGACGTACCGGCGCAGGCCGGCGGGCAGGCTGAACCGGACCTGCTCCCAGCGGTCGCCGGGGGTGCGTCCGACGACGGTGGCGACCCCGTCGACATGGCCCTGCACCAGGTGCCCGCCGAGGCGGGTGGCGAGGGTGGCGGCGCGTTCCAGGTTGACCGGGTCGCCGGGCCGCAGCGTCCCCAGTGAGCTGCGGTCGAAGGTCTCCTTCATCACGTCGACGGCGAACCGTTGTCCGTCGACGGAGACGACGGTGAGGCAGACTCCGTTGACCGCGATGGAGTCGCCGTGCCGGGCGTCGGCGGCGACCAGTGGGCCGTGGACGGTGAGCACGCCGCTGGCGCCGTGCCAGTCGAGCGGGCCGGCCTCGCCCAGCTCCTCGATGATGCCGGTGAACATCGACTCAGCCCTCTTTCTGCCGGGGTACGGCGGTGATCCGCAGGTCGGGGCCGACCTGGGTGACGTCGACGATGGTCAGGTCGATGGCGTCGGTGATGGTGTGCACTCCGGCGTCGCCGAGCGCGGCGGGGCCGGCGCCGAGCAGTCTCGGGGCGAGGTAGCCGACCACCCGGTCGACCAGGCCGGCCCGTAGGAACGCCCCGGCGAGCACCGGGCCGCCTTCGAGCAGCGCGGAGCGGATGCCCCGGTCGTAGAGGGCGGTCAGCAGGGCGGTGAGGTCGACCCGGCCACGGTGGTCGGCGCCGACGTCCGCGGTGGTGGCGATCCAGGTGCCGGCGGCGGCGTCGCGGACCCGGGCGTCGGCCGGGGTACGCCCGGAGCTGTCCACGATCACCCGCAGCGGCTGCCGGACGGCGGGTCCGCCGGCGCTCGGGGTCCGGACGGTGAGCCGAGGGTCGTCGGCGAGAACGGTGCCGACGCCGGCGATGATCGCGTCGGCGGTGCCGCGCAGCGTGTGGACGTCGGCGCGCGCCGCCTCCGAGGTGATCCACATGCTGGTGCCGTCGTCGGCGGCGGAGCGGCCGTCGAGGGTGGCGGCGTACTTCCAAATGATGTAGGGGCGGCGCCGGCGGACGGCGGTCAACCAGGCGATGTTGGCGTTCTCGGCCTCCTCGGCGCGCAGCCCGACCTCGACGTCGATACCGGCGGCGCGCAGTGTCTCGGTGCCACCGGCGGCGATCGGGTTGGGGTCGGGAACGGCAAGCACGACGCGGGCGAGCCCGGCGTCGACCAGGGCGGTGGAGCAGGGTCCGGTGCGCCCGACGTGGTCGCACGGTTCGAGGGTGACGACGGCGGTGCCGCCGCGGGCCCGGTCACCGGCCTGGGCGAGGGCGGCGATCTCGGCGTGCGGTCCGCCGGCGTAGGCGTGGAAACCTTCGCCGACGACGTGGCCGGCGGTGTCGAGCAGGACGCAGCCGACGATGGGGTTGGGGCTGACCGAGCCGAGGCCACGGACCGCGAGGTTGATGGCGCGCCGCATCGCCTCGTCTTCGGAGAGGATCGCCATGGCCGTTTCTCTTCTCCTCGCCTGCCGGGGTGCGCGGCGGGCGGGAGGTGCCGGGCCCGGTGGGGGTGGCCGGCGACAGCGTGGCGGCGGCGGAACGCCTCGGCGCGCGGCCACGACGGACCGGCCCCGGGGCGCTGCACGGGTACGGCGGTGCCGGTCGGGGCACGCCACACCAGAGCGTCCGTTCCGCGCGCTGTCTCCCATCCGGACTGTCTGGGCCGGTCCGTGCCGGGTTGGCACGGTCTGACCCAACCGTCGGCTCCGGAGTCTCACCGGATCCACCGGGCGTCGTCTGCGACGACGACCGGGTCGCGGGCTGGCCACGGCTTGCGCCGTGGATCACCGCCGGTTCGGAATTTCACCGAGTCCCGCCAGCGCGTGGTGGGTGCTTCTCCGAGTGTTACACGGGACACCGGGATCATCGCCAGGGACGCGACCGACCTCGCAACTGTCGGATACCCGACAGTTGTCTATCGTCGGTTCGTTCGCGCAGGTCAGTTGGTGGACAGCCGGCGGTCGACCGCGATGTACGAGCCCGGTTGGCTCTTGGCGACCGACTTCATCTCGTTGGCCACCGTGATGATCTCGCGGGGGTCGCTGAACCGGCGGCTGCCCGCCGACACCGCCACCCCGACCGAGAGAGTGACCAGGGCCGCCTTCTGCAGGTTGCCGCGCCGGTCCTTGACCTCCACGTAGCCGCGCCGGGCGTCGGACGGGTCGTACAGCTCGTCGGCGGCCTTCTCGAAGTCGAGGATCGCCTGCTCGATGATCGGCCGCACCTGTTCGGGCGCGCAGACCACCACGAAGTCGTCGCCGCCGATGTGGCCGAGGAACGCCGGCGGCAACCCGATCGACACCACCGCCCGGTGCATGCAGCGGGCCAGCGCAGAGATGAACTCGTCGCCACGGGCGAAGCCGTACACATCGTTGACGCTCTTGAACCGGTCGATGTCGACGTAGCCGACGGCGTAGTCGGCACCGCTGCGGACCCGGTCGGTGATCTCCCGGCTGACCCGGGTGTTGCCGGGCAGCCCGGTCAGCGGGGACACCTCGCGGTACTCGCGGTTGCGCCGCAGAGTGGAGCTGACCCGGGCGATCAGCTCCGAGGTGTCGAACGGCTTGACCAGGTAGTCGTCGGCGCCGGCGGTCAGCCCGACGACCTTGTCGACGGTCATCCCCTTGGCGGTCAGCATGATGATCGGCAGCGCCGCGGTCATCGGGTCGGCCCGCAGCCGCCGGGTCAGGTCCAGCCCGCCGATGCGGGGCATCATCAGGTCGACCACGGCCAGGTCCGGGCGGTGCCGTTCGATGATCTCCAGAGCCTCCTGACCATCATGGGCGAGCATCACGTCGAAGCCGTGCAACCGCAGGTTGACCTCGACGAACCGGGCGATGTCGACGTCGTCGTCGGCGACCAGGATCAGGTCCGGCCGGGACTCGGCCCCTTCCGGGCTCACCACCGTGGCGCGGTCCGCTCGGCGATCTGCCGCAGTCTGCGGACCGCCTCGGCGGGGTCCTCGGCGCCGTACACGGCGGTGCCGGCGACGAACGCGTCCGCGCCGGCCGCAGCAGCCTGCTCGATGGTGTCCGCGGCGATCCCGCCGTCGACCTCGATCCGCAGCTCAAGATGGCCGCTGGCGGCGTGCCGGCGGGCGGCGCGGACCTTCTCCAGCATCTCGGGGATGAACCGCTGGCCGCCGAACCCCGCCTTGATCGTCATGACCAGCAGGGTGTCGAAGCTGGGTAGCAGCTCCAGGTAGTCCTCCACCGGGGTGTCCCGGTCGACCGCCAGGCCGGCCTTGGCCCCGGCCGACCGCAGCTCCTTGGCCAGCGCCACCGGGTCGTCGCACGCCTCGGCGTGGAAGGTGACGTTGTACGCGCCGGCGTCGGCGTAGCCCGGTGCCCAGCGGCGCGGGTCGGTGATCATCAGGTGCACGTCGAACGGCAGCGAGGTGGCCGGCAGCAGACTCTGCACCACCGGCAACCCGATGGTCAGGTTCGGCACGAAGTGGTTGTCCATCACGTCGACGTGCAGCCAGTCCGCCGCCCCCTCGACCGCGCGGGCCTCGTCGGCCAGACGGGAGAAGTCGGCGGCCAGGATGCTGGGCGCGATGAGCGGCGCTGGTGCGGTCACCGCGCCAGTCTACGAACGTGAGCAAGCGTTCCACACCCGCCACGACGATCGCCCGCCCGACGGGTGATCCGCCGGCCGGATCCGCCGGCGGACCCGCCGATGGACGGCCGACCGGGCAGTAGCCGGGGCGGTCGGCGCCGGGCCTGCGACCAGGCGTCGCAGGCGGGTACGCCGACCCAACAATCCGCGCGAATGCGTTATTGACTGCCTTTTGCCGACATCACGCGACGGGGCCGGTAGTGGCTCGAATAGCTCCAAGATCCACCAGCGGCAATGCAGGATTTCTGATTGTAGCTGCGCCAGCACCTTCGGTAAGGTGACCGCCATGACCGACCAGCGTCGCGTCGGCGCAGATCCGGCTGCCCGCAGCAGAGCGAGGCCAGTTCCACGGCTCAGCATCCGGGAAAACCTCGTCGGGATGCAGGCTATGCGCCGGGACCAGCTTGCTTTTCTTCAGGAGGCGGTCCGTAACCACGGCGACATCTTCAGGATACGTCTCGGTGGTATGCCGATGGTAGTACTCACCGACCCGGAGCACATCCACCATGTCCTGGTCGACAAACACGCCAACTACGACAAGGAAAGCTTCCTCTGGCGTACGGTCCGGGCGATCCTCCGGGAAGGACTGATCGGCAACCGGGGCGACGAGACCTGGCAACGCAACCGCCGGCTGATGCAGCCGACGTTCAACCACGCCAGCGTGGCCCGCTTCGCCCCGAACATGACCGGCCTGACCGCGGACATGATCCGCCGATGGGTGCCGGAGGCCGCCTCCGGTGCGCCGGTCGACGTCGTCGGACCGCTCACCGACCTGGCGCTGAAGATCGTCCTGCGGTCGCTGTTCGGCGTCGAGCCCGACGAGCGCAGCCACCAGTTCGAACGCGACTTCCTGGAGGTCAACCGCCGGCTCGGCGACTTCCTCCGGTTCCCCTTCCCGCCGCTGAGCTGGCGCACCCCGTCCCGCAACCGGATCCGGGCGCTGACCCGGAAGCTGGACGGCTTCGTCCGCTACCTGATCGAAACCCGCCAGCACGAGCGCGACAGCGACCACCGGGACCTGTTCAGCCTGCTACGGCACGCGGTGGACCCGGTCACCGGCACCGGGCTCACCCCGGACCAGCTCTCCACCGAGATCCTGGCGATGATCATTGCCGGGTACGAGACCACCAGCAACTCGATCTCCTGGGTGTACTACCAGTTGGCCCGCCACCCGCAGGTGCAGCAACGGGTGCACGACGAGGTCGACACCGCCCTCGACGGGCGGGTGCCGACCTTCGACGACCTGACCCGGCTGCCGTACACCCGGATGGTCATCGACGAGACGCTGCGGCTGTTCACCCCCGCCTGGCAGACGATGCGGAGGGCGGTGACCGACGACGTGGTCGGCGGCTACCGCATCCCGCAGGGCACCGAGGTGCTGATGAACCTGTTCCTGCTGCACCGGCACCCGGACTTCTGGCCCGACCCGGACCGCTTCGACCCCGACCGGTTCACCCCGGCGGCGGTCGCCGCCCGGCCCCGGCACGCCTACCAGCCGTTCGGCAGCGGCCCACGGCACTGCATCGGCAAGCACTTCGCCCGTACCGAACTGCATCTGATCACCGTGATGCTCGCCCAGACATTCGCGGTCAGCCTGCCCGAGGGCGCGCCGCCGGTCGGCTTCGCACCGCTGGTCACGCTGCACCCGGCGGGCGGCATGCGGCTCCGACTGCACCGCCGCTGACCTGCCCCCGCCGCCCTCGTACGGCACCGCCGCTGGCCTGTCCGTCGCGTCGACCCGTGGAAAGTGAGAAGAGCATGTCCCCGCAGGTACGCAGCCGCGCCCCGGGCGGCACCCGGGAGATTCCCACCGTCACGCCAGGCAGCGGCGTCGGCGGCACCCTGGCCTTCAAACGCGACCAGCTCGCCTTTCTCGGCCGGGGTGTCGACCGCTACGGCGACATTTTCCGGTTCCGGCCGCTGGGCATCCCAATGGTGCTGGTCAACCATCCCGACTACATCCGTCACGTGCTGGTCGACGAGGGCGAGAAGTACGACAAGAACGCCGTACTGTTCAAGGTCGTCCGGCCGGTGCTGCGGAAAGGGCTCATCGCCAACCCGGACATGGATCTGTGGCGACGGCAACGGCGGATGATGGCGCCGCACTTCACCCCCCGTACGGTGAGCTCTTTCACCCGGAACATGACCGACGAGGCCGAACAAATGCTCGTCCGGTGGGAGCGGAATTACGGCCGGGGCGGCACCCTGGACGTCACCGACGAGATCGGCCAACTCGCCCTGCGAATCGTCAACCGGTCGCTGTTCAGCGCACAGGTCGGCGACATCGCGCAGGCCTTCGAACGGGCATTCGGCGAGGCCAACGCGATCCTCGGCGCGTTCTTCCGGTTCCCGTTCCCGCCGTTGAGCGTGCCGACCCCCCGGCACCGCCGGCTGCGGGCCGCGATCGCCGACATGGATACCTTCGTGTCGACCTTCATCAACCGCCGGCTGCACGAGGAGGTGCCCACCGGCGAGGAGACCGATCTGCTCACCCTGCTGCTGCACACCGTTGACGAGGCCGACGGCCAGCGGATGGACCTGGAGCAGCTGCACCACGAGGTGCTCAACATCTGCATCGGCGCCTACGAGACCACCACCAACACCCTGTCCTGGGCGTTCTACCTGCTCGCCCGGCACCCGGAGGTGGAGGCGAAGCTGCACGCCGAGGTCGACTCGGTGCTCGCCGGGCGGACGCCGACCTTCGAGGACCTGCCCCGGCTGCCGTACACCCGGATGGTCGCCGACGAGACGCTACGCATCTACTCGCCGGCGTACCAGTTCATGCGCCGGGCCAGCTCGGCCGACGTGATCGACGGCTACCGGGTGCCGGCCGGCACCAACATGCTGATCAACAGCTACCTGCTGCACCGGCACCCCGACTTCTGGGACGACCCGGAACGCTTCTACCCGCAGCGGTTCACCCCGGAGCAGGTGGCCCGGCGCCCGAAGCACGTCTACGTGCCGTTCGGCAGCGGCCACCGGGTCTGCATCGGCAAACACTTCGCGCTGTCCGAGCTGGTCCTGGTGCTGGCCACGGTGGCCCGCCGGCACCGGCTCGTACTGCCACCGGGCGCGCCCGAGGTGCGACCGGAGGCGCTGATCACCCTGCACCCCAAGGGCGGGGTCCACCTCAACCTGGAGTACCGGTGACCTTCACGGACGACACGGCCAGCCACCTGACCCACGACCCGGTCCAGCAGGCCCTCGACTGCTTCCCCTACCAGCTCAACCCGCACGTCGAACAGGCCCGCGCGCACCTGACCAGTTGGGTACGCGATACCGGACTGGTGCTGCGTGAGCAGGCCCGCGCCCGATTCGACCACGCCGACTTCGGCTGGTTCGCGTCGATGGTCTACCCGACCGCCGACGCGGCGCACGCCGAGCTGATGGCCGACTGGTTCGCCTGGCTGTTCCTGGTCGACGACCAGCTGGACGACGGCGCCGACGGACGCAGCCCGCAGCACCTCGCCGAGGTGATGGCCGCGATGCGGCAGGTACTGTCCGCCGACGACTTCGGCGCCGCCGACGCGCGGCGCCGGGACCTGCCCCGGGCGGTGTCGTCGCTGGCCGACCTGTGGTGGCGTACCGCGCCGGACGCCACCGCGCGCTGGCGGCGACTGTTCGTCCGGCACCTGGAGCAGTGCCTGACCACCGCCGCCACCTGGGAAGCCGGCAACCGGCTGTCCGGCACCGTGCCGGACGAGGCCACCTACATCGAGAAACGCCGGCACACCGGGGCGATCTACGTCTGCATGGACTTCATCGACGTCATCGAACGGATCGACATGCCCGACGAGGTGTACGACAGCGCGCCGTTCCGTACCGCCCTCGACGCCGCCTGCAACGTGGTCTGCTGGACCAACGACATCTACTCACTGGACAAGGAACGCGCCCTCGGCGAGGTGCACAACCTGGCGTACATCGTCGGCTACCACCACGGGCTGGACCGCGACGCCGCCATGGACCGGGTGACCCGGGCAATCGGCGCCGAGACCGACCTGTACCTGACGGCGCAGGCGCAGCTACGGCGAACCTTCCCCGGACGGGCGGCGGTGCTGGAGCCGTACCTGGCCGGGATGCGCAGCTGGATGCGCGGCAACGTCGAATGGTCCAGCCGGACAAAGCGCTACCAGCCGACGCAGACGACCACTGAACCGGCACCACAGGAGTATCTGGAGGCCACGTTGCTCGGGAGCCAGGGTTGACCGCCGCGACCACCGCACAACGCGACGCCTGGGCGCGGCTGGCGGCGGCGCGGACGTTGATCGGGCCGCAGCTGCGCCGCGCCGTCGACCGGCTCGCCGAGCCGATCCACACCGTCGCCGGCTACCACTTCGGCTGGTACACCGCCGACGGCAGCCCGGCCGACGCCGGCTGGGGCAAGGGGCTGCGCGGCGGCCTGGCATTGGCCGGCGCCGAGGCGGTCGGCGCCCCGGCGGCCCGGGCGGTGCCGGCGGCGGTCGCGGTGGAGCTGGTGCACAACTTCACCCTGCTGCATGACGACGTGATGGACGGCGACCGGACCCGGCGGGGCCGGCCCACCGCCGGGGCCGCGTTCGGCGACGCGCAGGCCATCCTGGCCGGTGACGCGCTGCTCGCGCTGGCCTTCGACACGGTACGCGGGCAGGCCGCCCCGGCCGCCGCCGAGCTGTGCCAGGTGCTGCTGGAGCTGGTGGCCGGGCAGAGCGCCGACGTGGCGTTCGAGTCGCGTACCGCCGTGGGGTTGGATGCCTGCCTGGCGATGGCTGCCGGCAAGACGGCGTCGCTGATCGGCGCCGCCTGCGCGGTCGGCGCGATCAGCGGCGGCGCCGACCCGGACCGGGTCGACGGACTGAAAGGGTACGGCCACCACCTGGGGATGGCGTTCCAGCTGGTCGACGATCTGCTCGGCATCTGGGGCGACCCGGCGGTGACCCGCAAACCGGTCGGCGCCGACCTGCGGCAGCGCAAGAAGTCGCTGCCGGTGGTGTTCGCGATGGGCAGCGGCACACCGGCCGGCGCCGAGCTGGCCTCGCTGTACGCGATACCGGGTGCGTTCGCCGACGGGCAGGTGGCCCGGGCCGCGCTGCTCGTCGAGCAGGCCGGCGGCCGGGACTGGGCGAGGCGGGAGGCAGACCGGCACCGGGCGGCGGCGCTCGACCGGCTGGCGACGGCCCGGCCCGCAGCCGACGCGGGTACAGCGCTCACCCAGTTCGCCGACCTGGCCGCCCACCGGGACCGCTGAACGGCACCCGCCGTCGTTCCAGACCTTGATGGACGGCTGACGCACGGGCCCGGCCGGTCCGTAGCCGGCCCGGTGTCGTACCCTCGTCGGCTTGAGTGGACAACGGGGAGGCGGCAGGATCATGGCGCGACGGTGGGATGCCCGGGCGAGGCTGGTGGCGCTGCTGACCGCCGCGTCGCTGACCACGACGGCCGGCTGTGTGCCGCCGTCTCCGGGCGTGGACGGGGATCTGGTCGACAACTGGGCCGCGTTCGACGAACCCGTCCACCTCACCCCCGAGGCCGGCAGCTGCCACAACGATAGTCGGCGCTTTATCGCCTGGGAGAGCTACCGCCCGGTCGGCTGCGTCCGGTACCACCTGGTGGAGACCGTGCACGTCGGAACGCTCGGCGACGACCCGGCGGTGCCGTTCGACGAGGACGGCGCGGCGGACGGCCTGATCGCGGCCCGACGGGCCGCCCGGCCCGAGTGTGACCGACGGGTGAACGAGTTCCTCGGCGGTCCCTGGCAGACCGCCCGGCTACGGATGACGGTCGTGACGCCGTCCGACGCCGCCTGGACCGGCGGGGCCCGCTGGTTCGGGTGCGACGTCGGTGTCGTGGACAGTCCTGGCGGCCCACTGGTCGACTGGTACGGAACCGTCGAGGGTGCGCTGCAGGCTCCCGGCCATCCGCTGCTACTGACGTGCTATGACTCGGCGGCGGTCGGTGTCGACGACGAGCCGCTGACCGAGCCGCTGGACTGCGACACTCCACACCAGGCCGAGTTCGCCGGCACGTACGTGGAGGACAAACTGGGGTACGACGAGGTGGAGCTGAACGACGAGCGGGTCCACACCCAGTGCCGCAAGGTGGTGGCCGACTACGCGAAGGTGCCGAACAACGGCGACCTGCAGTACCGGGTGGGCACCATCTACACCTTCTCCGACGTCCTTGACTGGGCGGAGGGCGACAGGACGATCCGCTGCTTCGCCTGGCGGGCCGACCCGCTGTTGACCGGTTCGGTACGCGACGGCGGCACCAGCGCCCTGCCCATCCAGTACCAGTGAAGCGGCAGGTTCTCATGATCTTGCAGCCGCTACGGACCGGGATGGTCGCGCTACTGGCCGCCGCGTCGCTGGCCGTGCCGGCCGGCTGTGCGGCACCGCCGCCGGGGGACCGACGGCACCCTCACCGACGGTTGGCCGGGTTCGACGAGCCGACCACCTTCGTCCCGCAGGCCGGCACCTGCCACCGCGACGAGGCTGCCTCGGGCAGCGGCAGGTACTACCGGCTGGTTCCGCTGCGACCTGACCGAGATCAGCAGTGTGTTCCGGGGCAAGGTGCTGCCCCGGACCGGAAGCCTGCGCGGCACGCTGGCCGACGGGCGCGCTTCGGCTGGGCTGCCACGACGTGCGGTGGGGTGACGACCACCTCGAAGCGCTGGAGCCGGTCGACGAGGACCTGCCCTACCGGGTGGCCACGTTCTGGTTCCGGACGGGAACCCTTCGGTGTGGGAAGGCGACCTGCGAGTCCGCTGCTTCCTGTACGTGCCGGACTTCACCACCCCGCTGCTCCGCTCCGCCGAGGGCGGCGGTCCCGACCTGTTCCCGGTCTGGTAGCCGCTCACGATCCCTGGCCCTCCAGCTGACCCGACCCCGACCAGGCATAGTGCCGACCGCCCGGGAGGTCGTCGCCGCACTCGGCATCAACCAGAACACAGTGCACAAGGCGTACCGCGAACTGGAACACGACGGTGTGGTGCATCCCGGCCCGGCGTCGGCACCTTCGTACTGGCGTCGCTGTCGGCGCGCCGCGCGGCCCGGGGCCCGGCGATCCGCACCCAGCTGGCGGCCTGGGTCGCCACCGCCCGCGCCGCCGGCCTGGACGACGACGACCTGCGCGCCGTCCTGGCGGCCGAACTGGCCGAGAACGCGTCGCCCCGGACGACGGACAACCAGCCGGGGCGGACCGGGTGCTGACGGGGCCGGCCGAGCTGGCGCAGCGGCTGCGGGCGGCGGACCAGCCGCGGACGGTTCAGGCGAGGTCTGCTACCGAGCGTAGTGCTTCGCTGTCTCGTACGACGATCCCCCGGTAGTGGGTCGAGACGATGCCCTCCGACCGAAGTTCACTGAGTGCTTTCTGCAGGCTGACCTGGGCGGCACCGCAGAGGGTGGCCATCTCGTCCTGGGTCAACCGGATGTCGACGACCATGCCCTGTGGGCTCCGCCGTCCGTAGGCAGCGGCGATCTCCCACAGAACCCGGGCGAGGCGAACCCGTAGCGGGTAGTGAGTGAAGTCGATCCGACGCCGGTTGGCCCAGCGGAGACGGTCCGCGATGATCCCGGCCACGGTGAGGGCAGCGTCGGGGTTGTCACGGAGGAATGCCATGAACTCGTTTCGGTGGATGACGCGGATCACCGACGGGCGGCAGGCGGTAACCGTCGCCGTCCTCGGTGTCTCGTTCAATGCGGATATCTCGCCGATGATGTCGCCGGAGACACGGATCGACAGCAGGGCGTGCCGACCGTCGGTCAATGCAGCGGTGACCTTGACCAGTGCGTCCTCGAGCAGGATCACATAGGACTCTTCAGCACCCTCCCGGAGAATGACCTGCGCTTCCTTGACGGAGCGTCGTACCCCGACCGACAGGAGGCGTACGCGCGTCGACGGTTGCAGCCGGGCCAGGAGGGTCCCCGGCGGCGACGGGGCGTTCTTCTCCATCTGCACCTCCTCGGGGCCCGAGAGCCATCATTCACGTTCAGCTTCAGGTTCGCTACTGTCCGAAGCGCGACTCAAGACGAGGTTCCTGCCACACCGGTGACGACCAGCAAGCTGCCGGCAAAGCCGACCGCCACCAGAAACCAGGGCATACAGTTCTTGATCAAGAGGTACTTGGTCAGGGCGATACGGGCGAGGACGACTGCGAGGTCCCATGCCTCGTCTCGATGTTGTTGGACGCAGGCGGCCGACGGGCGCCCGCCAGCCGAAACGAGGTCCGGAAACCCGAACCGGTTGGCACCTCCCACACCGGTAATGCGCGGTTGGAACGCCATCGCAAGCCGGCAGGTGGCGACCACCATGGCGCCGAGCATGCCGGCCGCGAGGCAGACCGAGATCGCCACGACCGCAGGGGCGCCGTCGAGCATCGTCGGCAGGGCCTGGTCGGCGACCGTCGCCGCGATGGCACCTTCGATCGACAGCAGGGCCAGTGCCTTCGCGTCAGCGTGTCTGATCGATGTCTGCAGTGAGGCCACTGTGGTCAGACTAACTTGCAGATCGCGCCACGCGTCCGGGCCGGCGCCGCTGCTCGCCCTCGTCATCCGCTCCATACATCGAGTGAACGTGAGACCGGCGGGAGCCACCGTGTCGGAGCACCACTTGTCGCCCATTCGACTGTCGCGCTGATTCCATCCTTTTATGGGATCCCCATCGCCGCCGTTCTGTAGAGATGAGTATCGAACGGTTTGTCGCCCAGTAGGAGATGGAGAGCATGCCTTATCAAGGATCCAGACCGACGTGTCCTGGTCGCCGTGGACATGGAGTCCTACAGCCGTCGAGACAACGTCCTGCAGTACCGCGCGCAGCTGACCTTTCAGGAGGTCATGGCTGCTGCGTGCAGCGAGGTGGGCTTCGATCGCGCCAGTTGGCAGATCCAGCAGGGTGGAGACGGGGAACTCGCCGTCCTCCCGCAGGGGACAAGTGAACGGGCGGTCCTGGCCCGGCTGACCCCGGTTCTTGACCGACTGTTGCGCGAGACCAACCGTGGACTCAGCGACGAGGCTCGGATCCGCCTACGCGTCGCTGTCCACGAAGGTCCGGTCCATCTCGACGGGGCCAACGGATTTCCGAGCGACGCGGTCGTGACAGTCTGCCGGCTGGTCGGTCACCGGACCGACTGTGGTGCGCCGCCAGCTGGGGCGACGGCTGCGCCGACTGCGGGAGGAGGCGGCCCGCACCGAGCAGGAGGTGGAGCGGGCGAAGGTCTGTTCGCGTACGACGTTGTGGCGCATCGAGAACGGCAAGTTTCCGGTCAAGATGAACACCGTTCGCGGTCTGTGCTGGTTCTACGGTGCCGACCCGGAGACGACGGACGCGCTGACCCGGCTCGCCGCCGCCAGTGATGATCACGGGTGGTGGGAGTCGCACGGCGACGCCGTACCAGATTGGTTCCGCCTGTACGTCGGCCTCGAAGCCGCCGCCACCGAGATCCACAACTACAACCCGGAGCTGATCCACGGCCTGCTGCAGACGCCGGACTACATGCGTGCGGTCTTCCGCGCCGCCGACCCGCAGGCGACCGAGCAGAAGATCGAAGGTCAGGTGTCGCTGCGGCTGGACCGGCAGATCTCCTACTACGACCGCGAGCAGCCGGCCCGGATCGTCGCGGTCCTCGGTGCGGTGCGCTGGCCCGCGAGGTCGGCGGACCGGCGGTGATGGCCGAGCAGCGCGCCCACCTGGCCGGGCTGGGTCGACGGGTACGGGTGGAGATCCGCATCCTACCCTGGTCGGCGGGTGCGCATGCGGCGATGGTCAGCCCCTTCACGTTGCTGGACTTCGCCGACCCGGACGACCCGGACATCGCCTACGTCGAGTCTCATGTGGGTGCTCGTTACCTGGAGCGGCCGGAGGAGTTGGCGGAGTACCGTCGAATTTTCCGGCTGATCCGTGAGCAGTCGGTCCCGATCGAGGAGCACCTGCGATGAAGCCCGACACCCCCTGGTTCACCTCCAGCCGCAGCGGTGGCAACGGCGGCGAGTGCGTCGAGGCCCGCCGGCACGCCGGCCACGCCGAGGTACGCGACAGCAAGGACCGCACCGGCCCCACCCTCACCTTCACCACCCGCCACTGGGGCACCTTCACCACCGCCCTACAAACCGGCACCCTCCCCCACTGACCGCTACCGACCGCCCTGTCCCCCACCCCTTCCCGGGGTGGGGGACCGTCATCCTCCTGACGCTGGTGACGCGTAAACGTGCTTGACCCCGACCGCACCTGGGACGAAGCGAGCTACTCTGCACTGGGCAGGACGCCCGACCGGACAGAGCTGCTCGACGGCTGCTTGTGGACCAGCTCCGCACCGAGCAAGCGTCACCAGCAGCTTTCCTTCCTGCTGATGTCCGCGCTGTATCCGGCGGCCCGGTCTGCCGGCCTTGAGGCGTACGAGGCGATCAACGTCAGATTGCGTACCGATCGGATCGTGATTCCGGACCTCGTCGTCGCAGACACTGACAGCGAGGGATCCATTACCGACGCGGCTGAGGTCCTGCTCATCTGCGAGATCACATCTCCGAGCAACGCCGCCACCGATCGACTGCTCAAGCTGCAGTTGTACGCCGCCGCCCGAATCTCGTGGTATCTGCTGGTTGAGCCAGAGTTGCCGAATCCGTCGGCGGTGACACTCCGGCTCTTCCGGCTCGACAACGAGCACTACGTCGAGCACCTGACCGCGACCAAGGACGACGTGTTGACCACCGATCAACCGTTTCAGTTCACCCTCGACACGGCCGCACCGCTCGACGAGTAGACACCCGGCCGGCCGAGCTATGGCGGTGGCCAGGTTCGGATTGGTTCACTGGGTCCAGACGGTGCCCCGTGCCTGGAATTCGAGGGCTTCCTCTACCCGGATGGCGACGTCCGCACCCAGCAGGCGCTTCACCAGGTGCAGCCCCAGGTCCAGGCCGGAAGTGATTCCGGCGGCGGTGACGAGGTCGCCGTCGTCGACCACGCGGGCGTTCTTGACGATGCCGCCGCGCGAGGTCAGCTGCTGCTTCGCGACGGTGTGCGTGGTGCAGGGGCGGCCGTCAACCAGGCCGGCCACGGCGAGGAGCACCGCGCCGGTACACAACGACGACATGATGAGCCTCGACCGGGGAGCCGCCGCCAGCGCGCTGGGCAGCGCCCCGTTTTCGATCTCCGCCCAAATACCGGGCTCGCCGGGTCGCCCGCCACCGGGCACGATGATCACGTCGGCCGCCTCGGGCTGCCAACCGCGCTTGACCCGTACCTCGGTGCCGAACGCTGCGGTGACCAGGCGTGGCCGACCGTGCACCATGTAGTTGACGTCGATCTCTCGCTCGCTGTACCAGCCGGCCAGCGAGAACACTTCCTTTGGGACGATTCGGGTACTGCCTGGCCGGCGGGTACGCCGTACAAGCTCACGGCTTCGTCGACCGCATGTCCAAAGACGTAGACCTGTTCACCACGATGCCTGCGGCCTCAGACTTCCCAGCTGCGGTTGCCGCCGTAGCGGCGGCGCTGCGCGCTGATGACCTTGACGTGACCGCCGAGCGGGAGGGCCCGTCCTTTGCCCGGCTCGGTAGCCGACGTCGAGACCGCAAGTACCAGCACTGTCGAGCGGGGAATCGACTGGCGCACATATCCGCCAGTCCAGCTCGCGATCGGTCCGGTCCTTCACCCGCAGATGCGGTGGCGAACAAGCTGTGTGCGCTCTTCGGACGCGCCGAGGTACATGACTACATCGACGTATATGGCGTGTTACGGGACGGACGCTACTCTGGCAGCGAGATGCTGCGCGATCACGACCCAGGCTTCGATCGGCAGGTCTTCGCGGAAGCGCTCCGTGCAGTGCTCCGCTTCCCAGATTCGGCGTTCGACCCGTACCGGTTGAGCCCCGACGAGATCGTCACGCTGTGCAATCATTTGCTGGCCTGGGCCGACGAAATTGCCTGTCTCAACCAGTAACACCTATTCCTGCAGCTCGGATAGGGCCCTCCGACCAGCGCGGCGGAGCAGCCATCGCGGCTTGCCGCCAGCCAGCGCCACGACACTCACCTGCCGCACCACCCCAAGCACCGCGACTTCAGCGGAAGCCGGCCGCCAGGAACGCCCCGAGGCCGAGCAGCGCCAACGGCAACGCCGTGGCGAGGCTGAGGATCCGGCTGCGGGTGGTCCGACCAGCCAGGACGATCACCAGTACGCCCAGCACCGCCCGAACCACGACATGCGGGATCTGCTCGCTGCCGTAGCTGGGGTCACCGATCCGGGCCGCCTCCAACGCCGCCTCGGTACAGCACACCGCTCCCGGCAGGGCTGTACCGATGGTCTGCCGCCAGCCCGATCCGCGTGCCCAGACACCGCCGACACCGAAGACCACTCCGGCGAGGACCCCGAAGGCCATCCAGAGCAGAGATGTCGGCGCCCACAGCAGCCACCAGTCGTCGCCCTGGATCAGCGCCGCCGCAACGTAGTAGGCGGGTACGGCGATCACCAGTCAGGCGGCAGCACCGGCAGCAGCCCGCAGCCACCCGGTACGGACCCAGTAGCCGAAGAAGAACGCGGCGACCGCCCACACCGCAGACGAGTTCCCCAGGTCGGCAAGCGGCCACCAAGGCATGAACTTGATCCATACGAAGTCGACGAAGCCCAACAAGAAGCCGCCGAGCACCGCGACGAGCGCGACGCGCCGATTGTCCGGATACATGCTGCCGGACCATACCGTGCCGCAAGCACGGGCGCTCCTCCTGCAGCGGGCACCCGCCGCACCGCCACCTGCCCACTCCGACGTCGCCACGCAACGCCCAGCTGCGGACACCCGCCGACAGCCCCACCGGCCCGCACCCCGTCTCCTGCCGCTGTCACCACCCGCCGTTACCCGGTCGTTGGCCGAGTTAGCAGACCGACCTGCGCTGCTGTGTCCGGGCGAGCAAGCGTGGTGAGATCAGGCGATGATGCGACCTCTGCTCGACGCCGGACACCGGCTGTACGCCCGCCGGCTGCGCGCCCAGCTCACCGCCGGCGAGCTGCCCCGCCACCTCGCCATGGTGATGGACGGCAACCGGCGATGGGCCCGGCAGGTGGGCTTCGACGACCCCAAGGTCGGCCACCGGCACGGTGCCGAACACCTCGACGAGGTGCTGAGCTGGTGTGCCGAGATCGGCATCCGGCACGTCACGGTGTTCGTCGCCTCCGTCGACAACGTCCGCAAACGCGCCTCCGACGAGGTCGACAACCTGATGGGCATGATCGAAACCGTCGTCACGGATCGGCTGACCCGCGACGGCAACATCTGGCAGCTGCACCTGGCCGGTCGGCTTGAGGTGCTGCCCGACTCGACCCGGCACGCGCTGAAGCTCGCCGAGGAGGCGACCCGGCAGCGGGAGACCGGCCACCACTTGACCGTGGCCATCGGCTACGACGGCCGGGAGGAGATCGTCAACGCCGTACGGTCGCTGTTGGACGACCAGGCACGGTGCGGGGCGACGCTAAACGACATCGCGCAGCGACTGACCGCCGACCAGATCGCCGCCCACCTGTACACCAGTGGGCAACCGGACCCGGATCTCGTCATCCGCACCAGCGGGGAACGACGGGTGTCCGGCTTCCTGCTGTGGCAGGCCGCTCACTCCGAGCTGCACTTCTGCGACGTCTACTGGCCTGGCTTCCGCAAGATCGACCTGCTGCGGGCGCTGCGCTCGTACGCCGCCCGCAAGCGGAAACCCTGACCGCTACCGCCAGGTCGGCTCCAGGCGGACCAGGCCGAAGCCGCGGCCGCGCTGCACACCGACCCCGCTGTACGGTGCCAGCCGCATCAGCCGGTCCACCGCCCCGACCAGGGCGGTCGGCCCGTCGCAGACGTAGCGGATGCGACCCAGGAAGCCCGACACCGTACGCCCGTTGACCTTGACCACGTCGCTGGCACCGTCGATGTCGCTCACCCACAGCGTGTCCCGGTCCGGCCGCTCCCCGGCCCGCCGATGCCCGGCTCACCGACACCCGGGAGCGGAAGCACCAGCTCCGGCAGCCCGGCCGGGGCGTTCGCCCGCCACACCGCACGCAGCCCGGCCACCTGCCGCGCCCCGGTAACGAGCGCGCCGACCTGACCACCGAACCGGATCACCGCCCCCGTCGCCGCCCCGGCCCGCAGCTTGTCGACCAGGGCGTCGTCGAGCAGGCCGACCTCGACCAGGGTGCCAGCCGGGTGCGCCACCGGCGGGTTGAGGCTGTACGCCTTCGCGTGCGACCGGTGCGCCGCTTCGTCCACATCGAACCAGCGGGACACCACCGCGTGGACGTGTTCGAGCCGTACCCCGGCCGGGTCGACCCCCCGGCACCACGCACTCCCTCCGCTCGGCGAACACTCGAACGTAGGCCAGCCGATCCACCCTCGACAAGCCAGGACCGTCGTCAGAGGGCGGGGGTCGAGACAGGATCAAGTGAAGGCCAGATACCTCAACCGGCGGTTGATAGGTACCTGGCCTTCACTTGATCCTGCGCATGGTGTGGCGGGTTGGTCGGTCAGGCGGGTGGGTCGAGGCGGGCCAGGTGCTCGGCGGACAGTTCGAGGTCGGCGGCGGCCGCCGAGTCACGGATCGTCTCCGGACGCGACGCCCCAGGGATCGGGACCACGACCGGCGCCTTCGCCAGCAGCCAGGCCAGGCAGACCTGCTGCGGGCTGACCCCGTACTCCTTCGCGACCTGCGCGAACGCCGCGAACCGCGACCCCAGGTCGGCGGCGCTGGCGATGCCGCCGAGCGGGCTCCACGGCAGGAACGCGATGCCCAACTCGGCGCAGAGCGTCAGCTCCGGCTCGCTGGAGCGGAAGGCCGGGGAGAACTGATTCTGTACGCTGACCAGCCGGCCGCCGAGGATGTCGTTGGCGAGCCGGATCTGCTCCGGGTCGGCGTTGGAGATGCCGGCGAGCCGGATCTTCCCGGCATCGAGCAGGTCCCGGATGGCGCCGATCGAGTCCGCGTACGGCACGGTGGGGTCGGGCCGGTGGAACTGGTAGAGGCCGATCGCTTCGACGCCGAGCCGTTTCAGCGACGCCTCGCAGGCGCTCTTCAGGTACTCGGGCGAGCCGTTCTTGGTCCACGAGCCGTCGCCGGGCCGCAGGTGGCCGCCCTTCGTGGCGATCAGCACGTCGGATGTGTCACCGCCGAAGGTCGCCACGGCGCGGGCGATCAGCGACTCGTTGTGGCCGACGTCGTCGGCGTACAGGTGATAGGCGTCGGCGGTGTCGATCAGGGTGACACCGGCGTCCAGCGCGGCGTGGATCGTGGCGATCGACCGCTGCTCGTCAGGCCGGCCCTCGATGGACATCGGCATGCCGCCGAGGCCGATCGCCCCGACGGCGACGTCACCGATGTGACGGGTGTGCATGAGGTCTCCTCTGCGGGATGGTCCGTGGGCGCGGTTGTCGTACCCCACGCGCCCCGGGTTCCACCCTCTTACCCTGCGGTTAAGCTGTCCAACAGAAGGATCCGATCTCGGCGATCAGTTTAGGTGATGAATCGTGGAGCTGCGTCAGCTCGAGTACTTCGTGGCGGTCGCCGAGGAGCGGCACTTCACCCGGGCCGCCGAGCGGATGCACGTCGCGCAGTCCGGCCTGTCGGCCTCCATCCGCTCGCTGGAGCGTGAACTGAGGGCCAGCCTGTTCGTCCGCAACACCCGCAGCGTCGAGCTGACCAACGAGGGCCGGGCGCTGCTCACCCAGGCCCGGCACGCCCTGGCCAACGTCGCCGCTGCCAAGGACGCGGTGGCCGAGGTTCGGGGGCTGCTGCGCGGCAACCTGGCGGTCGGCACCCTGCAGTGTCTGGGCGCTGTCGACCTGCCGGCGGCACTGGCCCGGTTCCACGCCGCCCACCCCGGCGTCGAGATCCGACTCCGCCAGGGCGGGTCACCGGACCTGGTCGAACGGGTCCGCACCGGCGACCTCGACCTGGCGTTCGTGTCGACGCCGGCCAGCGCGCCGACCGGCGTCACGCTGGCCCCGATCCGGGCCGAGCCGATGGTGCTGGCCTGCGGGCCGGAGCATCCGCTGGGCGATTGCGCCGAGGTCGACCTGGGTGAGCTGTCCGGCGGGACCTTCGTCGACTTCTCCCCCGGCTGGATCAGCCGGGACGTCGTCGACCAGGCAATGGTCGCCGCCGGCGTCGACCGGCGGGTCGCCTTCGAGGTCAACGACGTGCACTGGCTGCTCGACCTGGTCAGTCACGGGCTGGGCGTCGCCGTCGTACCGCAGTTCTTCACCACCAAGCAGACCGCCGCGCGCTTCGTGCCGATCACCGACCCGCCGCACTGGAACGTCGCGGTGGCCACCGCGAGCGGCCGACACCCGAGCACCGCCGCGACCGCACTGCTGTCCATCGACGGCCTCCGCCCCCGATCCTGACCCGGGGTGGTCGTCCGCCACGCCACCCGATCGAGCACGCCACCCGATCGAGGGAACCCACATGGTTGTCTCGGAGCCGGTTTGACGACAACGGCGGTTCCCTCGACTTCACGCACCGACGTTCCGGGCTCGGAAGCCACAGCCACCGTCGGAAGCCACAGCCACCGTCGCATACTGTCCGTCGTGGAAGCCACAAAACCGACATCCCCGGCCATGCCCGCCGCACCAGGCATGAAGGTCTCTCGCCTCGAATTGTTCTACGACCTGGTCTTCGTGTTCGCCTTCATCCACGTGACCACTGCCTCGGTCGAGGATCTCGAACCGTTCGGACTGGTGGCGATCTTTCTGCTCCTGTCGGTGCTCTGGCTGGTCTGGTCCCGGTTCGCCCTGCTGGGAAACAATCTCCGGGCCGACTGGGGAATGATGCCGATCCACGGCTTCACCATCATGGCGATCGTCTTCATCGCGGTGGCGACGCTGCCCGGCATCGGCGACGAACCGCCGCAGGCACAGCCCGGCGTTCCACAAATCATTCCCGGCGAGTTCATCTTCCCCACCTGCTACCTGCTGATCTGGTTGCTGGAAGCCGCGGCGCTGCGCGGCGCCGCGAGGAGGCACCCCGAACTGCTGGGCACCTGGTGGAGGGACACACCGCTGCTGGCCGCCAGCACCGCGCTGCTGTTCGCCGCCGCGGTGGTACCGCTGTTGGGGTGGCCCGGCGAGGGCACCGTCACGCTCCTTCTGCTCTGGATGCTCGGCGTCGGTGTCGCGTACCTGACCACCGTCCGCCTCGAACCATTCGCCGTGGTCTCCGCCGGACACTGGACGGAACGGCATGCGCAGATCGTCCTCATCGGGTTCGGTGAGGCGCTGCTGTCGCTCGGGCTCGGCTCCGGCGCCTCGATCGGGGCGCCGGGCACCGTCCCGGTGATCACCGCGACGCTGCTCGGCATCGCCCTGATCTGCGCCCTGTGGTGGGCCTACTTCGACACCCGGTCGTACGCCGCCGAGCAGGTGCTGCACCACACCCATGGGGTACGCCGCGACCGGCTCGCCCGCGACGCGTACACCCTGCTGCACCTGCCCATGTTGTTCGGCATCATCCTGCTGTCCCTCGGGTTGAAGCAGACGCTGGCCTTCCTCGCCGGGGCGTCGTCGACCGACCACGACGCCCCGCTCGAGCCGATCCACCTGCGCGCGCTCTACGGCGGGGTCCTGCTCTACCTGGTGGCGTTGTCGGCCTTCCAGCTGCGGACCGTCCGCAGCGTCGCCGCCAGTCTGGCCGTCCCCGTCCTGCTGCTCGCCGCGCTGCTGCCGGTGGTCCACCGGGTCCCGGCGTTCGCGGCGCTGCTGCTGCTCACCGCGATCACCGTCGCCGGGATCACCGCCGACAGCCGGCGGTCCGGGGCCTGGCGGCGCCAGCTGCGCGAACACCGGCTCGCCGAGCAGCAGGCCCTGGAACGTGAGGAGAGCGGGTGGCGACGCCGCCACGGGTGACGGCCGTGGCGGCACCTGCGGTGTGCGCCACGGGTCGCTATTCCCCACCGGCCACGGAACTGACGGCGATCTGCCGTCCGGCGGCGATGGTCCGGATGACGCCGACCATGTCGATGGCTCCGTCGCCACGGCCGACCGCGTCGGCGTAGAGCGCCCGGCACAGCTCGCTGAGCGGGACGCCTGCCCCAGCCACGGCGGCCGCGTCGACGATGAGCTCGGCGTTCATCTGCACGTCGGCGATGGCCGCCTGCGCGGAGAGGTCGTCGGCGACCAGCTTCGCGGTCTTGACCCGGGAGATCGGCGAGGACATCTGACCGGCATCGAGGATGCCACGCAGCAACTCCCGATCGAGACCGTGCCGGTCGGCGAAGTGGAACGCCTCGGCGAGACCGGTCACGAGGGCGATCAGGAAGACGTTGGCGGCGAGCTTCATCGTGAGTCCGGACGGCACCGGTCCGCAGACGGTGACCTGCGCGCACATCGGGTCGAGCAGCGCGACGGTGCGCCGGACGACGTCGGGGCGGCCCGCCACCATCGCGACCAGTTTGCCGTCCTCCGCCGGGCGGCGGGAGCCGGAGACCGGGGCTTCGACGTAGTGTCCGCCAGCGCTTTCGACCTCGTCGGCCAGTGCCTTGGAGTACTCGGGGGAAAGGGTTCCCATGTTGACGATCGTGCGTCCGGCGACGAGGTGGGCGATGCCGCCGGGGACGTCACGGAGGACCTGATCCACGGCGGCCGCGTTGCGCAGCATCACGATCACCGTGTCGCACTGCGCGAACACCTCCGGGACGTTCGCAGCGGTGCGGGCGCCGGCGACCGCGAGTTCGTCGTCGGACTTCGGGGTACGGCTCCACACGGTCAGCCCGACACCGCTGCGGGCGAGCCGGCGGGCCATGGGCAGCCCCATGATGCCAAGGCCGAGAAACCCGACCCGGCCGAGCGGGGCACCGGCACCGCCCGAAGGCAGCAGCTCGCCGGTCGACGACTCACCGGTCAGCGATTTGGCGAACCAGTGGTGCGCGTACGGCTCATCGTTGAACGGGGCCACCTCGTCGTACCCGGCGGCCCGGTACAGGCCGATCGCCTCGGTGAGGGTCCGGTTGGTTTCCAGTCGGGCGACGCCCGCTCCGAGCGTCACGGCGGCGTCCTCGGCCGCGGCGAGGAGCCGTCGCCCGATCCCCAGACCGCGCAGTTCGGACGACACCCAGAGCCGGCGAATCTCCGCAGTCGCGTCGGCCACCCGGGTGACGCCGACGCATCCGACGGGTCGACTCCTGAACGTGGCGAGCAGGAACAGCCCGGAGGGTGGACGTAGGACATCATCGGTGGTCGGCCGGGTCCGCTCAGGCCGGAACCCGCCGTCGAAACGGTCGTCGAGCGTACGGCGGTACGCGTCGACCGCCCACCGCGCCGGTTCCGATGCCGGGTCGGCGGCGGCGATAGCGACCGTGGACGCGGCGAACAGGCGGCGTACGGTCTCGGTCGCGGTAGCGAGCTCGTCGCGTTGGTGTTCGGTCAGTGGCGCCAGGATCGTCCCGACGAGTTCGTCGGAGAGCTGATCCAGCACCGCCAGCTCCGCCATCCCCGACGGGGTGAGGGTGGCCCGGCGGACCCGGCTGTCGTGTTCCGAAGGGGAAACGACGACCAGTCCTTCCTGCTCGAGTGCGCGCAGCTGCCGGCTGGTGTAACCGGAGTCGAGTCCGAGGCGGCTGCGCAGCTCACGGACCTCGATGCCGTCGGTGCCGATCTCCCACAGCAGACGATCGAGGCTGAGCGGTCGGTCGCGTGCCAGGTAGCGGTCCTCCAGCACGCCGAGTCGTTCGGTGACGTCGCGGTTGAACGCGCGGATGGTCTGGATCCGAGATTCCAAGCTCACAATCTCTGACTATAGTCAGAGATATCTCCGCTGCCGTCTACCGGGGCGTGTCCAAGGGGATACCCCGGCCGACCGTTGACACAGATCGGTGGCCGCCATGGCTTGAAGGGCCACTACAGCCCGGCCGTCACGATCACCTGATCCATCCGGTCGGGGGATGCGATCGGCGTGCAGCCGGCCGCTGACCCGAGGAAACCAGCCATGGAATCCAAGCACCGCGCGACGGCGTACGCGCTCGGCCTGGCCGCCGCGCTGGCATCGGTGACGTACGGTGGCCTACCGGCCGCAGCCACAAGCGGCACACCCGGCCGACCGTCGGGCAGCGCAGTCTCGTCCTGATCAGGCTCGTCGGCGGTTGGCCGCAGTTGGCAACGGGCACCAACCACTTGCCCGCCGGGTCATCGGTGGCGACGTATCCCAACTACCCGGGGTCGAACGACAGTCCCACCCAGACCGTCGCGTTCCGCATCGTGGTGACCGAGGACTGCACCGGGTTCCGCCGCTGGCCCGACGAGCGACAACCGACCGGCAAGGACCGGTCGGTACCCGGTGTCAGGTGGGGCGGCCCAGATCGAGGTGCGGGATCGTGAACTGCGCACCGAGCTGGAAGTAGATCGGCCACACATGCCGCGGCCAGCGGTACTGCCGGGCCGACCAGATGCCGAGCCCGACCGAGATCTCCTGCGGCAGTTGCGCGCCGAGCAGGACGATCGCCTCCGGAGCGGCGGCGGCCTGATCCGCCACCCACTGGGCCGCCGCGGCGACGATCGCCGGATAGTCCGCCCACCGGTGCTGGGTCTCGCCGGGCGGCGGCAGGTAACGCCACTCCCGTAGCTCCGTCGACACCATCGCCGGCAGTCCCAGCCCGACCGCGTCGTGCAGCTCGAAGACGACCGGTTCGCGGCTGCCTGCCGCCGCGTCGTCGTGGGCGGCCCGGTCGGTGACGTCCACTGGCAGGCTCGGCAGCAGCCCGAACCGGTTGTGGTTGGTTCGCAGCACCAGCAGCAGCACCTCCGGCACCGACACCAGTGCGGTCCCCGGCGCGATATCGGGCACCGGCTCCTGCCCGGCCGCCGGGTCCGGCTGACCGTTGCGGCTGATCTGCAGCCGCACCTGGTGACGTCGCACGTTCAACTCGCCGAACAGCCCGTCGCCGGGGCGCTCGATCTGCTGCTGGAACGAATGTCCGTCGTCCTGCAGCGGTCGTGCCCGCACCGGCCCCTGCCGGCCGAAGCTGTCCCGCTGGCGGACCCGCACCGCCCGTCCCCGGCTGAACGCCGTCGTCCGCTGTCCGAAGGCGACCGCCACTGGCCACGGTGCCCACACGAACAGCGACCGGTCCAAGGCGGCGTCCCGGCCGTCCGGGTCGTGGTTGGCGACCTGGAAGTGCCGGACCACGGCGTCCATGTCACGGCCCCAGCGGGTCGCCTCCTCACCGTGCGGCCACACCGCCGTCCGGTCGAAGCTGCGCAGCGGCGGCACCGGCCGGAACACCGCGAACTGGTCCCGTACCTCGCTCAGGAAGCCTTCCTTCTGCTCCGGAGTCCACTCGGCGGCCGTCTCATTGACGACGTACGCGATGCCCCGGGTCTCCCGCAGCCGGTTGCGCCACCACCACAGCGCCGCGCCACCGGCGACCGCCGCCACCCCCAGACAGAGGAAGACGACCAGCCACCAGACCCGGTCCCGCCCCTGCGACCGGCCCTCGGCGGCCAGGTCAGGCGCGATCCCGCCGGCCGCGCTGAACGCGGCGGTGCCGACGGTGAAGAAGACGCCGATAAACCCGGTGCCGGCCGGACCCGCCAGCCACCTCGCGAAACGTGCCACAAACACGGTACGGCGGGCGCGTTGCGCCACTGTCGGCCGATTCCGCTCTACCTCAGACAAGGTCACCTCGCCGCTTTTCCACCGGTACGGTCAGCCGACCGTAACCACTGGATCGGCGTACGCAAGCCCCCGGCCGGATCTTCCGCCGCTGACGGGGCGGAAGATGGGCGAGATCACACCGGTCCGACCGGATGCCCGGTCGGACCGGCTGCGGCCAGAAACGCCGCAGGCGCTCCGACGCCGGAGTGCGGACGCTACAGCGGCCAGAGGATGGTCGGCAAGCCGGTGCCGGTCACCACGAACCCGATGGCGACGGACTGCCCCGGCGCAAGGGATCCGTTCCAGCTTGTGTTGATCAGCGTGTAATGCGGAGTGGTCGTCGCCACCTGGGTACTCCACGCACTGGAGATGGTCGACCCGGCCGGCAGCGTGAACGCCACCTCCCAACCGGTGATCGGCACGGTGAAGTCGTTCGTGACCACGATCTCGGCGACATAACCGGACGACCAGGAACTTGTCTGGGTAAATGTTGCCGTCGTCGCCTGCGCCGACGGCGCGAAGAACAATGTCGCGTAAACACCGATTGCCAGTGCCGCAACGAAGCCGAGCAGCTTCCGCATTGAGACCACCACCACCATCCACTAGTTCCGCCAAGTGACATGACCCTACGACCTTACATAGCCGCATTTCAATGCCGCTTCTTGCGGCATAAAGCGATGCGCGAATCGCATGACAGACCGGGTCACCGTAGGATATATGCGAGTTTCATCCACGTATTCCGTAGGGCACCGAAAGCCCGTCGGGAGTCGACTGCCCACCAAACAGCGCGTTTGAACGATGGGCGTCTATGGCTAGTGGGCGGCAGCGGCAGTGCTGAAAGTCCGAGCCGCGGGCAAAACCGGCGCGGCGGCAGCACTCGCCGCAGTGACCGCTGCGGGCGTCCTGACCGCCCACCGTCGATGGCCGCGACGCCCGACATCACCGTCAACACCGGCTCGTCGCACCAGACGATCGACGGGTTCGGTGCCGCCACCCCGATCTTCAGCAGCGGCGGCGACCAATGGACGACCAGCGACACCCAGACGCTCGTCGGCATGGGCCAGGGGCAGCTCGGTCTGTCGATCGTCCGGACCGTCGTGTCACCCGACGTCGAGAAATGCGCACTCCATCCGCGACCACGGTGCCGCCGTCCGGGACACCGAGCTGATGGTCGGTGAGTCGCTGAGGTTCAACCGCGCCTACAGCGACCCCACGCTGTACGACGCCGCCGCGCGCCCAGCGGTTCACCCTCAACGGCGCCGCCTGCGGCTGAGCCCGGCGTGACGCGCCTGAGCCGTGCGCCGGCCACCTGCGACAACGAATCCACTCGGAGGTCGGACATGGACCGGTAATCGATCTAGCTTACTGTCAGCGCAGCGTCCACCCCGGGCCTCGCCCTTCGGCACCGGACCTGGTCGCACTGACCGAAAGGGAATCAATGCGCTGGCTTCAGACATCACGACGGCGCCTGCTGTCCGCCGCCGTCCTCATAGCTCTGCCCGCCGCTCTGGCGGTCGCCCAGTCACCGGCCACCGCCAGGCCGCTACCCTCGCCCAGCGGATCGGCGTTCGACACGCAACTGCTCGCCAAGGCCACCCCGGACGAGTGCTTCGCCGGTATCGGCCTGCCCTACCCGGCCGGCCCGGCGTGCGAGTCCGGCCAGGCCAAGGTCAACCAGGCGTACGTGTGGTCACTCACCCAGGCGCACGACCGGCTGTGGTTCGGCACCGGGTCGAACGTCAACTGCATCGTTACCGGGGCGACGCTCTCCCTGCCGAATCCCCGGATGACCGACGACTACGTGTGCGAGTTCGCCGAGAGCCAGGTCGCCAAGGAAAATCCGATCATGCCGGTCAGCGTCGGTGACCACCGGCAGCCCCGGGCGTACGTCTACGACCTGGCCTCCGGCACGTTGACCGAGAAGACCAGTGACATCACCTCCGCGTCGCCCGACGATCTGTCCCGGCTGCGCCGCACACTGGGTCTTCGGGCCGGCGGTACCCATCAGGGCGTGGTGCTGCTGGCCGGGCCGGCGCTCGGGGCCACGGTGAGCATGTTCGCTTTTGACACGGTGACCGGCGACTATCTCGGCTCGGCCAACTTCACCCAGTACGGCAACATCCGCAACTTCCTGGTCGCCGACGGCGTGCTGTACGCCGGGGTCGGTGTCGGCCCCAACGGTCGCGACGGCGGGCACATCCTGCGCTGGGCTGGTGACCGTACCGACCCGTTCAACTTCGTCGAGGTCGGGCAGTTGCCGGCGCAGGTCGCCGACCTGGAGTTGCACGGCGGCCGGGTCTTCGTCAGCACCTGGTCGGCCGCTGGCAGCGGGTCGGCCGGCGCGCGTACGGCCGAGAGCGGACGGTCCGGCCGCATCGGTGTCACCGACGAGCCAGACCCGGGCATCGCCGGGGTGTGGATGAGTCCTCCGCTGGCCGCCGCCGAGCCCGGTCTGACCCCGGACGACACCGCCGGGTGGACGCAGGTGTGGAGTGCCGCGTCCTACGAGCCGGATCCGGTGATCGCCGGCTCGTACGGGCTCGGCGCGCTGGCCTCGTACCGTGGATATCTCTACTGGGGCACGATGCATGTGCCGATGAAGTCGACCGCGATGGTGGCCGAGGCGTACCCGCCGGTGGACGAGCTGGCGGCCCGCACGACGCTGGAGCGGTCGCAGCGGGCAGTGAGCATCTTCCGGGGCAAGCGGTTCGGCACCGCGACGCAGCGGGTCGATCTGTTGTACGGCGAGGCGGTGCTGCCGGCGTACGACGCCGACGCCAACGACGGCGCCGGTGCCTGGCGGTGGGCGCTGACCGGCTACCGGCCCCGGTACGGCCACATGGGCTTCGGCAACATCTACAACAACTACACCTGGACGATGGCGGTGTCCGGTGGCCGGCTGTTCGTCGGGACGATGGACTGGAGCTACCTCGCCAAGGACCTGCTGCCGCAGACCGCGGCCGGGATGGGCTATCCGGCGGCGGCCACCGCGTCGACCGCCGGGCCCGACCCGATCACCATCGACCCGCAGCGGTACGGCGGCGACCTGTGGATGTTCGGCTCGACTCTGCGGCCGGCAACGGCGGTCGACACGCAGGGACTGGCCGGCAACTACCTCAACTACGGCATCCGCACGATGGTGGCCGACGGATCGACGTTGTACCTGGGCATGGCGAACCCGATGAATCTACGGACCGATCCGACCGACGACGTGCCGGAGGGCGGCTGGGAGTTGATCAAACTGACCCCGGCTGCTTCCTGACCACGATCGACTCACTCCTCAGTGGGCACGCACCGCTCTACCTCGGGCGGTGCGTGCCCACTGTCGGTGGCCTAATTGACTGTTCGCTCATACCGCTCATGCGCTGGCAGTCGAGGTGCGCGGATCGCGGAACAACCGACGGCGAAAGTGGTGTGCGCCAATGCATCGCCCTAGGCTTTGGCGGTCCGGCCGCCGTACCGATGGAGGCAGAATGGTCAGCACCCGACGCACACTCGCCGGCACCACCGTGGCCGGCACCATGGTCGACAACGAGCTCTGGACGCCGTGGCGTTGCGAGCGGACCTGGCCCAGCAGCGATCCGGTCGACGTCAGCGGCGTCATCAGCTTCGGCGACTCACCGGCCGCCGAGCTGACCCAAATCGACCTCGAGGACGGCGAGATCACCGTGGTCGCCGTCGATGTGTGGGTTGACGAGCAGTACCAGCCACGTCGGGTGAAGCTCGTCATGGGCACGAAGAACGACATCACGATGAACTACCGACTACGGCAGGGCGGTCACCGTCGAGGCCCCGCCGGCCGACGAGACGGCGGACTTCGCCGAGACGATGCAGGACCTGCAAGACCTCGCCGACGAGCTCGGCGGCTGACCAGCGACGCGAGGCGCAACAGCGACGGCGACGGACCGACCGGGTCCCGGTCGGTCCGTCGCCGTTTCGGCTAGAGGT
This sequence comes from Micromonospora sp. LOL_013, assembly GCF_048060315.1. Lineage (NCBI taxonomy): Bacteria > Bacillati > Actinomycetota > Actinomycetes > Micromonosporales > Micromonosporaceae > Micromonospora > Micromonospora sp. LOL_013. The sequence continues at coordinate 115,851 of NZ_JBHMIQ010000005.1, read as the reverse complement.
TCAGCGTCCAGCTGTCCAGGTAGCCGGTGTCCAGGCTGGCCGAGTCCTGCACCCGCAGCTTCCAGACTCCGTTGGCCACCTCACCGGACAGGTCCCGGGTGTAGGTCTGGAAGATGTTGTCGGTGCTGCCGCCCGACCGGCTGTGCAGCACGTTGATGCTGCCGTCCGGGGCGATCAGCGACACGGTCAGGTCACCGATCCAGGTGTGGAAGATGTTCACCTCGATGGTGCTGGTCGAGCTGGCGTTGCCAGGGCAGCCGGTGATGGTGATCGAACTCTCCACCGTACTGTTGTCGTTGATCGCGACGTCGGTCGAGTTGGTCTGCGAGCAGCCGGGCGGGCTGTTTACGGTGAGGGTGAACGGCGCCGACTGCGCCGTCTCCGGCCCGGTGCCCACCACGGTCAGCGGAAAGACGCCGGTGCCGACCCCGGTGGTGGTGGCGATGGTCAGCGTCGCCGACCCGCCGGAGGTGACCGACGGCGGGCTGAAGATGGCGGTCGCACCGCTCGGCAGCCCGGTGACACCGAGGGTGACGGTGTGCGGGGCTCCGATCACGGTGGTGGTGCTGACCGTCGCGGTCACCGAATCGCCCGGGTCGACCGCACCACTGGTCGGGGTGACCGCGAGGGTGAAGTCCTGGGTGGGCGGCTCGACGTCGCCGATGTACAGCAACTTGTTCGGTGATCCGCTGCCCGGGTTGCTGACTGCGTTGCTGGTGGCGTCGTCGACCAGCAGGTCACGGATCTGCTGCGGGGTATAGCCGGGGTTGGCCGCCAATGCCAGCGCTGCCGCCCCGGCGACGTGCGGGGCGGCCATCGAGGTGCCACTGATCGTGTTGGTGGCGCTGTTGGTGGTGTGCCAGGCCGAGGTGATGCTGCTGCCCGGGGCGAAAATGTCCAGGCAGGTGCCCCAGTTGGAGTAGCTGGCCCGGGCATCCGTGCTGGTGGTGGCGCCGACGGTGATGGCGTCGGGGGTGGCGGCCGGCGAGTAGTTGCAGGCGTTTGCGTTGCTGTTGCCGGCGGCGAGCGAGTAGACAACGCCGTCGGCGATGGAGCGGGTGACCGCGTCGTTGACTCCCTGGTCGAAGCCGCCGCCGAGGCTCATGTTGGCCACCGCCGGTTCGCCCGCGGCGTGGTCGGCGGTGACCCAGTCGATGCCGGCGATGACCCCGGCGTAGGTGCCGCCGCCGCTGTTGTTCAGCACCCGGACCCCCACCAGGGTGACATCCTTGGCCACCCCGTACGCGGTGCCGCCGACCGTGCCGGCGACGTGGGTGCCGTGCCCGTTGCCGTCGTCGGCGCTGCCGCCGTCGACCGCGTCGAAGCCGGTGACGGCCCGCCCGCCGAAGTCGTTGTGGGCGAACCGGATGCCGGTGTCGATGATGTACGCGGTGACACCGGATCCGGAGTTCGGGTAGGTGTAGCTGTCGTCGAGCGGCAACGCGGTCTGGTCGATGCGGTCCAGGCCCCAGGACGGGGTGGGGGTCTGGGTGGCGGCGAGGGTGACGGTGCGGTTCTGCTGGACGTAGTCGACCGCCGGGTGGGCGGCGAGGCGCTTGGCGGCCTTCTCGGTCAGCCGGGCCTCGAAGCCGCGCAGCGCGGTCGAGTAGGTGCGGGCCACCGCGCCGTCGTGCTTTGCGGCGAGAGTGCGTGCGGTACGTCCGACCCCGCCGCTGTCCACTTTGCTCTCGTCGAAGACTACGACGTACGAGCCTGCGACGGTGTTCTCACCGCCCGCGTAGAGGATCTGGCCTTCCGCTGGTTCGGCGTTGGCCGGCGCGGCGAACGCCAGCGCGGCGGTCGCTACTGCGATGGTGGTAAGCCCGAGGCGCCAGCGGCGCCGGGGTGGCCGGGAGAGTGTCATCTCCCGCCTCCTTTCGATGCACGGCCGACCTGTTTGTGACAGGCCGACCGGGTTACCGGGGTACCTGACTGACACAGATGTTAGGCGCAAAACAGATTGATGTAGAGGCATGTCATTCTGTCTTGTGCTCCCGTACGCTGGCACCTTTTGCCGATACCGCCAGAACTCCGCATCACTCGACATTGCATTGATGTCCATCGACATAGAGTTGACGCTGACCAGACTGGAATCAGTCGCCACCCGGTCGGTGGCCGGTCGGAAAATCGGAAGTGCCCGACTTCGGGCCGGAGCCGGGCCGGAGCCGGCCCGCGTCGGGACAGAAATCAGCCGATCGAAGGGTGTACGCCGGCGGCGTGCAGCACGGCGTGGTTGTTCTCCCGCAACTGGGCGAACGCCTCGACTTCGTCGACGAACGTGTCCCGCCGCACCGACGCCAAGGTGCCGGCGACGACCGCCGCCAGGTCGACGTCGGCCCGGTAGACGTACGACGCGTTGCCCTGCAAGGTGGCCTGCCAGGCCGCTGGGTCACCGGTCAGCCAGGCCGTCGCCACCCCACCCGGGTTTCGGACGATTATCCGCTCGCCGGCCCCGGCCAGGCCGAGCCGCGACCAGACCGCCCGGGAGGCGACGACGCCCGAACCGCACGACGGGGTCAGCCCGGCGCCCCGCTCGTACGTCTGCACGTAGATCTCGCCGTGGTCGAGCGGGAACACGAACGACAGGTTCGCCCCACGCGGTACCAGGTCAGTGGCGGCGGTGATCCGCTCCCCGGTAGCGACCAGCTCGGCCTCGTCGAACTTCTCCACCACCGCGACCAGGTGGTCGTTCGGTACGGAGAGTGCGGTCAGTCCGTACGTGGGGTGCAGCGCCGGCAGCGGGGTGTCGACGTGCGGCTGCGCCACGGCGACCACCGGCTCGGCGGGATCGAAATCCACCTTCGGCATCTCGACCGCGGTCTGCCGGACTCCTTCCGGCGTCGACTCGGCCCGCAGCACCACGAAGTCGCTGTCCCCGGCCCGGACCACCGCCCGCTCGGCGTCGCGGGTGTCCAGCACCAGCCGTCCGACGCAGCGCATCCCGTTGCCGCACAGCTTGGCGAACGAGCCGTCCGGGTTGAAGAACATTGCCTGCGGCACCGCCGGGCCGAGATCGACGAAGTAGACGCCGTCGCCGCCGCCGAGCGGCCCAGACCGGTCACAGAGCCGGCGGACCAGGTGCGGCACGTCCGCCTCGGCCGCGTAGTCGCCCGGCCGGCCCTCGACGACCAGGATGTCGTTCTGCGAGCCGTGCGCCTTCAGAATCGGCAGGCCTGACCTCATCCGTACGCACTCCCCCGCTGTCACTCGCCGCCGCGACCGGCCGGCACCGGCGACCAGTCTACGGTTGCGCCACCGTGAACGCCGTCGCGACCTACCGGTATCTGAACCCGTCCGCCCGTCGCCGAGGTGGCCCGCACCCGCTACCACCGGCCCATCGACCCGGCCAGCCTCGACCCGGTGGTCACCGGCGGGCGCGACCGGCTGCGGTTCGAGTCCTTCTCCGGCTGCTGCGGGGTGTACGCCCGCCTCGACGTCACCCCGGACGACCTGACGGCGTCTATGATGGACAGTTTGGTCGTGGAGCGGAAGGTGCCGCTGCCCGCCGCTGGCTACGCGGCTTCGCCGAGGTGCAGGTGATCGCGGCGGGGACGGACCTGCGGGCGGAGATCCCGGCCGCCGAGGCTGCGACGTTGCTGCGCCGGCTGCCCGGTGCCGGCGCCCGGTCGGTGCTGTGGGTGTACGGACCGCCGGTGGCCGCCGGCGCGGCACCGGCGGCCACCGTGTGAGAGCTGGACCTGGCCGGGATGGGCCTGTCGCTGACCCTGTCACCGGAGCCGGCCCGGCGTTTCTCCGGCGAGGGCGGCGTCCTGCCCGCCCTGGCCGGCGACGAGGTCGCCGACGACGCCGAGCTGATCGGCGAACTGCTCGACTGGGATCCGAGCATCGACGTCGGCGCGCTGGCCGAGGCGTCCGGCCTGGCCGCCGCTCAGGGTGCGCGCGGCGCTGAAGCTGCTCGGCACCGCCGGTCGGGTCGGCTACGACGTCACCCGGGCCGGCTCCAACCGGCTGGTCGCCGCCTCCCGGTAGCCGGCTGGCGGCGACCGCCGGTCACCGCACCGTCGGGGTCAGTCCTCAGCCCGCCAGCGGTAGTACTCCTTGGCGACCGCGTCCACCGGGCCGCGCCAGGCGTCCTGGTTGTACGGGCTGATGTACGGGCTCAACTCTTCCATGATCTTGCCGAACTTCGGCTTGTCGTGGATCCGCGCGTCGTCGGCGGTGTGCGGGACCGAACGTTCCAGCAGATGCACGTAGACGTCGTCGATCGAGTAGAGCCAGCGTGCGGTCACGCTCATCTCGACCGGCAACGTGCCGGCGTCGGATTCGGTGAAGATTCGGGCGACGTTGTCCTCCGCGCCGGGCTTGATCCGCCCGACGATCACGGTCAGATGCCGGCCGGCCGGGTCCGGGCCGGCCCCTCCCGCCGGGCTGCTCCCCTCCGCAGCCCAGCGGTAGAACTCCTTGGCCACCGAGTGCGACGGGTTCTGCCAGTTGCGCGGGTACGGGGTGACGTACGGGCCGATCGCCTCGGCGATCTCCTTGAACGCCGGCAGCCCCCGGGTCTGCCCGGAGACCGCCGGGTCCTCGTTGCGTTCGACGATGTGGATGTAGAGGTCGTGGTGGGACAGCAGGATGCGCCCGATGACGCCGAAGTCCTGCGGCCGGGTGGCCTTGTCGTAGTGGCCGAAAGTCTTGGCGATCTTGTTCTCGCTGCCCGGCACCATGCGGCAGACGATCACGTTGCGGAAGACCATGACAACTCCTCGCAGAACGGTGGGGATCAGCCGGGTCGGTTCGCCCGGTGACCGGTGGTGGGTCAGCCGGCGGCGGTGAACCGGACCGGCAGCTCGAGCAGCCCGCGAAACGGCGAGGCTGCCGGGAGTCGACGCAGTTCGGCGGCGGGTACGGCCAGCCGCAGGTCCGGCAGCCGGCGCAGCAGCCCGCCGATACCGGTCCGGGCCTCGATGCGGGCCAGCGAAACCCCCAGGCAGTAGTGCACCCCGTGGCCGAAGCCCAGATGGGGTCCGCGTTCGCTGGTCACGTCGAGGCGGTCGGGGTCGGTGAAGTGGTCCGGGTCGCGGTTGGCCGAGTTGAGCACCACCCCGACCGCTGCCCCGCGGGGGATGCGGACACCGTCGTACTCGACGTCCTCGGTGGCCACCCGAGGGCTGGCGATCGGCAGCGGGCCGTCGAAGCGCAGCAGCTCCTCGACGGCCGCCGGCAGCAGCTCGGGCCGGGCCCGCAGCAGCTCGTACTGTCCAGGGTTGGTCAACAAAGCCAGCATGGCGTTGCCGAGGAAGTCGGCGGTGGTCTGGTGACCGGCAAACAGCAGCAGGAACGCGGTGGAGACCAGCTCCCGTTCGGTGAGCGCCCCACCGTGGTCGCAGGCGTCGATCAAGGCGGTCAGCATGTCGTCGGCCGGCGTCGCGCGTTTGGCCCGGACCAGCCCGGTCAGGTAGTCGTGCAGCTGTGCCTGTACCTGCTGCACCGCCGCCCGCTCCTGGTCGGGCGGTCGACTGGCCGAGCCGGAGGTCCGGATCACCTGGGTCCAGCCGAGCACCTGTTCGTGGTCGGGTTTCGGCACGCCGAGCAGCTCGCAGATCACCACCATCGGCAGCGGTACGGCGAACTCGTGCATCAGGTCCGCCTCGCCTCTCGGCGCGAACTTGTCGAGCAGATCGTCGACGACCTGGCCGATCCGGGGCCGCAGGGCCTCGATCCGCCGGGGCGCGAACGCCTGCGACACCAGCCGCCGCAGCCGACTGTGCTCCGGCGGATCCGAGTTGAGCATGTTCTTGTTCAGGCCCTCCGAGTTGGGCCCGAAGAACCGCAGGTAGTGGCCTTCCGGGCCGTACAGGTCCTTGGACAGCCGAGGGTCGGTCAACGCCGCCCGCGCGTCGTCGTAGCGGGTGATCAGATAGGAGTCGAACCGAGGTGAGGCGACCAACCGGACCGGGCACTGCGCACGCATCCGGGCGTAGGTGGGGTACGGGTCGGCGGCGTAACCGTCGGTGTAGAACTCCGCCGCCGGGACGGCTGGCTCGTTGGACCCGACCGGCTCGGCCGGTCGTGGGTCGGCGGTCATCGCGGCTCCTTTCGTTCGCTCGGCACGCTGTGCAGCACCTGGTAGGTGTGCCGCTGCGCGGATTCACGCAACTCCCGGATCACCCGCAGCAGCCGGTCGCGCTGCGCACTGCGGCCGAACGCGTCGAGGCGTTCCCGGTCCGCCCAGTCGGTGATGATCAGGTAGCTACGGGGATCGTCGGCGTCGCGGACCAGGTCCTGGCGCAGGCAACCGTCGAGCATGCGGATCTGATCGGCGATGGCCTGCCACTCGGTCTCGAACCGCCGCTCGCACCCGGGGCGGGTTCGCATCGACAGCACGGCACGGACTGGGCCGGCCGGGTTTATCTGGTCTGTCCGGCCCGTCTGGCCCGTGTGGTTCGGGGAAGCGGCGGTCACCGGGCACCGCCGTTGAACACCAGGTGCAGGTGGTGGCGTAGTGCCTCGACGTTGATCCGCTGGCTGCGGAAACCGACGTAGCCGTCCGGCCGGATCAGGTAGGCGGCGGCGCCGGCGGTGCCGTACCCGGCCCGGAACCCACCGGCGGCGTCGTGTAGCACCGGTGGATGGTCCGCTGGCGGGGCTGGCGTGTCCGGGCTGAGCAGCAGGTAGACCTCGACCTCGCCGTACGTCCGCTCCGGCAGGTCGGCGCTGAGCTTGTCGATGGCGGCCAGAGTGGCCTCGTCCGCTGTCCGGTCGGCGTAGAGCAGCAGGGTGTGCCGGGTCCCCCGGGTCAGCTCGTGCAGCCGCATCGGATGCCCGACACCGCGCCGACGCAGGCCGGACACGTCGGGAGCGCGCTCCCCCGGGGCCGGGCCGGTGCGCAGCGCGTCCACGGTGGCCAGCGACTCGCCGACCAGTGGACTGTCGGCGTAGCTGACCAGCATCGACATCTCCTGCAGGAACTGCCGTTCGAGGTCCTCACGCTCCAACTCGTCGGTGAAGGCCAGCCGCACCGCCCGCCCGACGACCTCCTCCCCCTGTGGTCGACGCTCGATCTCGTAGCTGTCCAGCAGGCCGGGCGCGGCGACACCACGGACCGCCAGCGCCAGCTTCCACGCCAGGTTCCAGGCGTCCTGAATGCCGGTGTTCATGCCCTGGCCGCCGGCTGGTGGGTGCAGGTGGGCGGCATCGCCGGCGACGAAGATCCGCCCATCGCGGTAGCGGTCGACGATGCCGTGACTGATCCGGAAAATCGACGACCACCGCAGGTTGGCCGCGGTCGTACCGGCCGGCGCGAGCTGGTCCAGCACTGCCTGCACGTCGGCGAGGGTCGGTTCGCCGAGTTCGGCGCTGAACCCGGGCGGGGCGTTCTCGCCGCAGGTAGCGGCGAAGTAGCGCGGCGGCGCCATCGTCGCGATCCGGTAGCGGGATTCACCCCGCAGCGGTACGCAGACGAGCATGTTGTCCAGCTGGCCGTCGGTCTCGTGGATGAACCGCAGCAGGTGGTTGGCGGGCATGTCCCAGCCCACGTCGACGTCGCCGAGCATGAACAGTTGCGGGAAGCGGCCCAGCCCGCCGGTAAAGGTGAGGCCGAGTAGTTGGCGTACCCGGCTGTGCGCGCCGTCGGCACCGACGAGGAACTTGGCGCGGACCGTTTCGGTGCCGCCGTCGGCGTGGGCGAGGTTGGCGGTGACCCCGTCGTCGTCGCTGGTGAAGTCGACCAGTTCGGTGCCGCGCCGGGGCCGTACGCCGAGGGTGGCGAGCCGGTCGGTGAGAATCCGTTCCGTTTCGTACTGCGGCAGCCCGAGGTGCGCGTACGGCAGCCCGGGCAGCTCCCAGCTGCCCCGGTGCACCTGGTGCCCGTTGACGAAGACCGCCTGACCGACCAGCCAGCTGCCGGCGTTCATGGCCTCTCGGTCGACGCCCTGGTCCGCCCAAATCTCCATGGTGCGGCAGTGCACCCCGATCGCCTTGTCTGCCTGGTCCGGTGGGCTGGTCAGTCTGTCGATGATCTGGCAGTCGACACCCCGGCGGGCCAGTTCGATCGCCGTGGTCAGCCCGGTCGGCCCGGCGCCGACCACCAGCACGTCGGTGCTGTGTGCCGGTGCCGCTGGCGGGTCGTTCGACGGGTCGGCGGGGTGGAAGATCCGGGGCCGGATCCCGACGAGGAACTCCGCGATCGGACCGGCTTCGGCCCGCTCGTGGTCGGGGTCGGAGATCCATCGGCGGAACTGCTCCTGACTGCGCCACTCGGCGAAGATGTGGTGCACCGGGGTGCCGGGTTCGCGCAGCAGCTCCTCGCGCAGGTAGCCATCCACTCCGGACATGCGGGTGACGACCTCGACGTGCCCACGGTGAAATTCGTCGATCCGGTCGACGGGAACGACGATCGCCACGTCGACATAGATCCGGGCGTCGGTGCCGGCCCGGCCGTGCATCACCCGGTAGCTGCCGACGGCAGGCGGTTCGCAGGCGGCCTGTACGGCGTCGGCCCACCGCCGGGCGACGGGTCCGTCGAGATAGTCGCGCAGCGCGGCGTCGTCCGCCCACTCGGTGACCACGACGAAGGTACCCGGATCGGTGGCGTCGACGAGCAGCTGGCGTAGTCGGTTCCCGGGCATCGCACCGATGTCGTCGGCGACGGCGCGCCACGCCGACGCCACAACCGTCTCAAATCCGCTGCGGGCGCGGACCCGGAGCATCGTCCTGATCATTTGGTCCCCCTGAACGGCGTGCGGTGGACCTGACCTTCGCCAACACCGCGTCACCCGACCGTCAACACGGCACGGGGCACTGTGGGCGGCCGGTGACGCGCCAGCGACCCATCGGGGGAACGATCTACAGGTGTGCGCTCAGCCGGCCGCATCGGCGGTGAACAGCGCCGCCTGTTGCGGGTGCAGCAGCGGTGCGGGCAGTCCGACCTCGGCCAGCACCCGGCCGGGCAGGGTCACCTCACCGGGGTGCAGCCAGGCCGGCGGCCGCACCTGCAGCGTCGCCGGCGCCGGGCCGATCCGCAGTGGGCTCACCCGGTAGCGACGCTGCGGGTCGAGGCCGGGCAGCCGCAGCGGCACCGGCAACGCCGACCGCGCCGCGTCGAGCGCCACCAGGGCGTACACGCCGGTGTGCCGGTCGGCGTCGACGACCCCGTACAGCTGCCGGGCCGGATCGGGGCTGTCGGCGCGCACCAGCGTCCCGGTGTGCAGCAGTGGCCGCAACCGCCGGTACGCGGCGACCCACTCGGCGACGTCGGCGCGCTCGGCGTCGGTCGCGGAGGTCAGGTCCCATTCGATGCCGGCGTGTCCGAACAGCGCGGTGGCCAGCCGGAAGCCCAGATCGGTGGCCCGGCCGGTGACGTGCGCGGTGCCGGCACCCAGATGCCCGCCGAGATACTCCAGCGGCATCAGCACGCTGGTCCAACGCAGGATCCGCTGCCGGTCGAGCGGGTCGTTGGTGTCGGAGGTCCAGAACCGGTCGACCAATTCACCGATGCCCAGATCGATGCGGCCGCCACCGGAGGCGCAACTTTCAATCTCCAGGTCAGGGTGGGCCACCCGCAGGTCGGCCAGGAGCCGGTAGAGCGCCGTGGTCTGCCGGTGCGCGCCGGCTGCGGCGAGCAGGTCCCGGTTGTGGTCCCACTTGAGGTAAGCGATCGGGTACGCCTCGAGCAGCGCGCCAAGCCGCCCCCGTAGATACCGGTAGGCGTCCGGGTTGCCCAGATCGAGCACCCGCTGGTGCCGCCAGGTCGGAGCGTGCGCCGGCCCGAGCAGCCACTCGGGGTGGACGCGGCCCAGCTCGGAGTTAGGGCTGACCATCTCCGGTTCCACCCACAGCCCGAAGTCCATGCCCCGGGAGCGGACCCGGTCGACCAGCGGCCCCAGACCAGCCGGCCAGCGCTGCGGATCGACGGCCCAGTCGCCGAGCGCCCGCCGCTCGTCGACCCGACCGGTAAACCAGCCGTCGTCGAGGACGAATCGTTCGACGCCGACCTGCGCGGCGGCGTCCACCAGCCGGGTCAGCCGGTCGAGATCGTGGTCGAAGTAGACCGCTTCCCAGGTGTTGAGCACCACCGGCCGAGGCCCGCGCAGCGGCCGGCGGGCCCGGATCCAGCCGTGCAGCCGCGTGGAGAGACCGTCGAGGCCGTCGGCGGAAAAAGCGGCGACCGTCCACGGGGTGGTGTACTTGCCGTCGGGCGGCAGGATCAGCTCGCCGGGGGCGAGCAGTTCACCGGCGCCGAGCAGGCTGTGCCCGGTTGCCTGGCGTTCGGCGTACAGCTGCTTGTCGCCGCTCCACGCCAGGTGCACCGCCCACACCCGGCCATGCCGGAACCCGAAGCCGGCGGTGCCGGCGACCATCAGGAACGGGTCGTCGTGCCCGGGCCGGCCATGGCGGGTCTGCCGCATCCATGTACCGTCGCGCAGCCGGCCGCGCTGCGGACGTCGCTCGTGGGCCCACAGCCCGGTGAAGTCCAGCACCTCCGCAGCCTGCTCCGGCACTGGCAGCACCACGTCCGACGCGGCCAGGTGCAGGTCGACCTCAGAGGTGTTGCGTACCTGGTGGCGGATCCGTAGAACGCCCTGGTCGCTCAGCGAGACATCGGTGCTCACCCGCAACCCGTTGGCGGCGCAGTCACAGTCGACCACCAGATCGCGGGGGCCGGTCCGGCTGACCGCTCGCAGCCGCAGGTCGTCAACGGGCCGCCCGGACCCGGACCAGTGTCCGGCGATGCCGGGCCGGCCGGTCCAGCCCTGGCCCGGGGTGGGCAGCAGGGTCAACCGCAGCGGCTGATCGACCGCGCTGGGCGGCACCGGCGGGACCGCCGCGTCGGCCAGGTCGGTCAACTCGCCCTCGGTCAGGTCGCCAAGGTCGCCGCCCCAGTGCAGGACGACCGGTGGGTGCGGGCCACGGGCGTCCAGCACGAGGCTGGTGCCCGCGGCCCGCAGGTACATGATCAAACGGTTACTCCGTGACCGGGATGGACTGCGACTTCAGGGTATCCACCGTCGAGGCCTGGGCGGCGGTCAGTGCGTCCAGCAGGGTGCCCTGACCGGAGACCGCCGCCTTGAAGCCATCGGAGGCGTCAGCGTAGGTCTGGGTCATCGTCGGGCCCCAGACGAAGTCCGCGGCAACCTGTTGCGACGCCTCGGCGAAGACCTCGTAGATCGGCTGGCCGCCGTAGAACTCCACGCCTTCGCGCAGCGCCGGCAGCTGGGTACCGGCGGTGGTGGCCGGGTAGATGTTCGCTTCTGCGTTGAGCAGGGTCAACGCCTCCTCGGAGGTGTTCAACCAGAGTGCGAACTGAGCTGCCTCGTAGACGTGCTCGCTGCCTTGGAACACGGCGATGGATGAACCTCCCCAGTTGCCGGCTACCTGCTCGCCAGCATTCCACTGCGGCATCGGCGCGACCGCCCACTTGCCGGCGGTGTCCGGCGCACCGGAGCTGATCGAGTTGGCGCCCCACACCGCTGATACCCAGGTCCAGACGGAACCGCTGTTGTAGGCGTTGTCCCACTCGGTGGTCCACGGCGGCTCGGCCGAGACGAGGTCTCGGTCGATGAGGTCCTGCCAGAACTCGGCGACCTGGGTGGTCTGCGGGTCGGTCAGGTCTACCGTCCACTGATCGCCGTCGTTGGCGAACCAGCGGCCGCCGGCCTGCCACGCCAGGCCGGCGAACTGGTTGATGTCGCTCTGCGAGAAGTTGGTGATGTAGCCGCCTGCTGCGCGGACTGTCTCGGCGGCGGCCGCGTACTCGGCCCAGGTGGTCGGCACCTCGATGTCGTTGGCCTCGAACAGGTCCGCTCGGTAGAACAGGGCCATCGGTCCGGCGTCCTGCGGTACGGCGTACGCCGAACCCTCCTCGCCGAAGCTGACCTGCCCCCAGGTCCAGTCGACGAACTGGTCCCGGGCGTCGAGCACGATGTCGCAGGCACCGAGGTCGACCAGGCCGTCCTGCACCCTGAAGCTGGGCAACGCGTCGTACTCAATCTGGCCCAGGTCCGGCGCGTTGCCGGCCCGCAGCTGATTGAAGAAGTTCTGGTAGGTGCCGCCGTTGCCGTTCGGCCCGGTCTGCACGTTGACCTGGATGTCGGGGTTCTGCTCGTTCCAGACCTCGACCACCTGCTCGATGCCGGGGATCCAGGAGGTGAAGTCGAGGGTGACCGGGCCTTCGGCCGGGCTGCAGTCGGCGCCGGAACCGGAATCGCCGGAATCGCCGGAGGAGCAGGCGACCAGCGCCAGCGTGCTGGCGAGCAGTACGCCGACTGTCGAGGCGGGGAATCTCATCGAAATCCTTCTCTCATTATCGGTGGATGGACGGGGGTCCGGCGAAAGGCGGGGTCACTTGACCGAGCCCGCCCCGAGGCCGGTCCGCCAGAACCGTTGGAGCAGCAGGAACGCCGCGACCAGCGGCACGATCGACAGCAACGCGCCGACGAGCACCAGACCACGCAGTTCGGGCAACTGGTTGACCTGGGTGTTCCAGGTGTAGAGGCCGAGGGTGACCGGGAACAGCCGCTCGTCGCCGAGCATGATCAGCGGCAGCAGAAAATTGTTCCAGACCGCGACGAAGTGGAACAGGAAGATGGTGACCAGTGCGGGCAGCATCAGCCGGGTGGCGACGGTGAAGAAGGTCCGTACCTCACCAGCGCCGTCGAGGCGGGCCGCTTCCAGCAGATCGTCCGGCACGCTCGCGGCGGCGTAGATCCGGGCCAGGTAGACCCCGAACGGGTTGACCAGGCTGGGCAGGAACACCGACCAGAAGGTGTTGGTCGCCTCGAACCGGCTGAAGATCAGAAACAGTGGCAGGGCGAGCGCGGTCGCCGGCACCAGCACGCCGCCGAGCACCACGTTGAACAGCGTCTCCCGGCCGGGAAACCGGTACTTGGCCAGGGCGTACCCGCACATCGCGGCGAGCAGAGTGCCGATCAGGGCGGCGCCGCCGGTGTAGGCGAGGCTGTTGAGAATCCACCGGGGGAACACTCCGTCGCGGTAGGTCAGCACCTCGGCAACGTTGTCGACCAGCGCGAAGTCGTCGAACCACAGGGGCGCCCCCTGAGTGACCCGCCCGCCGGGTTTCGCCGAAGCGACCAACAGCCACCAGATCGGCACCAGGAAGTACGCGGTGCAGACCAGCATCACCAGGGTGGCGGCGGACCGCGACAGCATCGAACTCCGCAGCGGCGTACCGCCAGGCGAGTGGCCGGCGGGGGTGCGGGCTGGGGCGCTCATCGCACGCCCCGACGCTGGGTGAACTTCAGGAACGTGAAGGACAGCGCGAAGGTCGCCAAGGCGAGCACCACCGAGAAGGCCGCAGCCAGGTTGAAGTTGGGGATCGACGAAGTGGAGTAGACGGTCAGGTTCGGGGTGTAGGTGCTGGACACCGCCGAGCTGAAGGTCCGGAACACCTGCGGTTCGGCCAGCAGCTGCAGGGTGCCGATGATGGAGAAGACGGTGGTCAGCACGATCGCCGGCATCACCATCGGAATCTTGATCGACCAGGCGATCCGGGCCGGGCCGGCACCGTCGAGCCGCGCCGCCTCGTAGATTTCCGGCGGGATCGCCAGCAGCGACGAGTAGATGATCAGCATGTTGTAACCGACGTAGACCCAGGTCACGACGTTGGCGATGGACCACAGCACCAGGTCCGCGCCGAGCAGGTCCGCCCGACCGGTGACGGCGGTGAACGGCGACAGGTTGGGCGAGTACAGGAAGCCCCACATGATCGCCGCGACGACGCCGGGCACCGCGTACGGCACGAAGAAGGCGAGCCGGAAGAAGCGCCGACCGCGGACCAGACCCGAGTCGAGCAGCAGGGCCAGCAGCAGGGCGAGGCCGAGCATCACCGGCACCTGCACCGCGCCGAACAGCAGCACCCGGCCGATCGAGAACCAGAAGGGGCTGTCGGTGAGCACCCGCTGGTACTGGGCGAGCCCGCCGAAGACCTCCCGGGCCGGACCGAAGGTGCCGGTGCGTTCAACCACGTACAGAGACTGGACCACGGCATAGCCGATGGGGACGGCGTAGAACAGCGCGAAAAGCGCCCCGAACGGCACCACGAATATCGCGATGGCGCGCTTGTGCGGTACGGGTGCCCGGCGACGGCCGGTCGCCGTCGACCGCACCGTACGGAATCTGCTCACCGAGCCGGCTCCTCTCTGACCACCCGGACCTCGCCGGGGCCGACCCGCAGCTGCCCGTCGACCGGGGTCCCGGTGACGAGCTCGTAGCCGCTGGCGGCGTGGCGAATTTCCCGACGGCCGTGGTTGACGACGAACAGGTAGCTGCGGTCGGTACCGACGCGCCGGACCACCTCGACCGAGCCGTCGTTCTCCGGACCGTGCGGGGTCACCCCGGCCCTGTCGGCGGCGGTACGCAGCACGTCCCGCAGCCCATCGGAGGCCAGCGCGGTCGCCACGTACCAGGCGGTGCCGGCGCCGTGGGCGTTGCGGGTGACGGCCGGGGTGCCGGGCAGCGGGCCGTCTGCGTACCGGGCGAGGGGCGCGGCGGTGGTGGTTCGCAACCGCTCGGTCCACCACCGGGCGCGGGCTCCGTTGTCCAGGGTGACCTCGACACCGGGCAGCAGCGGGACGAACTCCTCGCCGACCACGCCGAGCAGCTCGCGGAAGGCACCGGGGTAGCCGCCGAGGCGGATCCGGTCGTGTTCGTCGACGATGCCGCTGTAGAAGGTCACCAGCAGGTGGCCGCCCGCGTCGACGTACTCGGCCAGCGCGGCGGCCTGCTCATCGGTCACCAGGTGCAGACACGGCACGACGACCAGCCGGTAGCCGGCGAGGTCGACGTCCGGCGCGACGACGTCGCAGGTCACGCCGAGCTCCCGCAGGCCGGTGTAGGCGGCGTGCACCTGGTCGAGGTAGCGGATCTCGGTCGACGGGCGGGCCGGACCGTCGGCGGACCACCAGGACTCCCAGCTGAACAGCAGGGCCGCGTCGGAGCGCACCCGAGTGCCGGCGACCTCACCGACGCGGTCCAAGACCTCCGACAGCCGCAGCACCTCCCGCCAGGTGGTGGTGTCGGTGCCGGCGTGCGGCAGCATCGCCGAGTGGTACTTCTCAGCCCCGGCGGCGGAGGCCCGCCACTGGAAGAAGCAGATCGCGTCGGCGCCCCGGGCGACGTGGGTGAGCGAGTTGCGGATCATCTGGCCTGGCTCCTTGGCGAGGTTCCAGGGCTGCCAGTTGACCGCGCCGGTCGCCTGCTCCATCAGCATCCACGACGCTCCCCCGGCTAGCCCACGGCTGAGGTCGGCGGCGAAGGACAGTTCCGCGACCGGGTCGCCGAGCCGGTGGTCCAGATAGTGGTCGTTGGCCACGACGTCCAGGTCAGGCGCCCAGGACCAGTAGTCTAGATCTCTGATATGGGCGGTTACCATCAGATTCGTGGTGATCGGCGCGGTGCTGTGCCGGCGCAGCACCGCCGCTTCGGCGCGGTAGTGCTCCAGCAACTGCGCGGAGCTGAACCGGTGAAAGTCCAGTAGCTGCGCCGGATTGGGCACTGACAGGTTCGCCCGGGGTGGTTCCACCTCGTCCCAGTCGCCGTAGCGCTGACTCCAGAAGGCCGTGCCCCAGGCGTCGTTGAGCGTGTCAAGGCTGTCGTAGCGCTTTCGCAGCCAGCTCCGGAAGGCGACCGCGCTGGCCTCGTCGTAGCACAGCGCGTTGTGGCAGCCAAGCTCGTTGGACACGTGCCACAGCGCCAACGCGGGGTGCCCGCCGTAGCGTTGGGCGACCTGCTCAACCAGCGCCAGGGCGTGCCTGCGGAACACCGGCGAGCTGGGGCACCACGCCTGCCGACCACCGGGGAACCGGGTGGTGCCGTCAGCTGCCTGCGGCAGCAGCTCGGGGTGCCGGGTGGTCAGCCAGGGTGGCGGGGAAGCAGTGCCGGTGCCGAGGTTGAGTTTGATGCCGGCGTCGTGCAGCAGGCCGATCACCTCGTCGAGGGCGGCAAAGTCGTACTCGCCCGGCCGGGGCTCGATGCTCGACCAACCGAAGATGTTGATGGCTACGAGGCCGATGCCGGCCTGACGCATCAGCGCCACATCCTCGCGCCACACCGCTGCCGGCCACTGCTCCGGGTTGTAGTCGCAGCCCAGCGTGATGCCGCGGATCGACGGCAGCAGTGGTGCGGCCGGCCGGTCACGGGGCGGTTTCATCGGGGTGTCCTCGCTGCCGGAACGAACTGACTCTGTGCACGTGCACACATTTCGCCGGGCGAACAGTCGGCGAACGAATGTGTGAACGTGCACACGTTAAGGGCGCGTTCCGTCGCAGGTCAAGGGCCGGCCGCTACAGTGTTCGACGTGAACCGGCCGAGACCGACGACGAAGCGGGCGACCGTGCACGACGTCGCCGCAAGCGCCGGTGTGTCCCGGGGCACGGTCAGCCGGGTCCTCAACGGCGGCTACGTCTCCCCCGCCGCCCGCGCCGCGATCCTCGCCGCCATCGCCGAGGTCGGCTACGTCCCCAACACCGCCGCCCGTAACCTGGTCACCCAGCGTTCCCAGGCAGTCGGCTTCATCGTGCTCGAACCGCACTCGTTGTTCATGGAGGACCCGAACATCGGAGCCCTCATGCTGGGCGCCAACGCGGTGCTCTCCGTCGCCGAGTATCAGATGGTCAACCTGGTGGTCGACTCTGACCGGGACACCAAACGGGTTGCTCGCTACCTCAGCGGCGGCTTCGTCGACGGCGCGCTGATCGTCTCGGCCCGCGCGCACGACCCGATCACCCGGGTCGTCACCAACCTGAAGCTGCCGGCCACCTTCGTCGGGCATCCGCCCGACCTGGCGCAGGAGATCCCGTTCGTCGGCGTCGACAACGTCGGCTCAGCGCGCGAGATCACCACCCGCCTGGCCGCCACCGGCCGGCGACGGATCGGCATGATCGCTGCTGCCCTGAACCGGGACTCCGGTGCCGACCGGCTCACCGGCTTCCGCCAGGCTCTCGGCGACCGGTTCGACTCCCGCCTGGTTGCCGAGGTCCCCTTCTACGACTATTCGTGCGGCGTCAACGGCATGCGGGCCCTCCTGGATCGGGCACCCGACCTCGACGGCATCTTCGCCGCCTCGGATGTGGTCGCCGCCGGAGCGATCCAGACCCTGCGTGAGGCCGGCCGGACCGTGCCGGCCGATGTCGGGGTCGTCGGATTCGACGACAGCGCCTGGGCGCTACGCACTAACCCGCTGCTGTCCACCGTGCACCAGCCGGCGAAAGAGATCGGCGCCCGCGCCGCCGACCTGGTGCTGCACCAGATCGACGGCAACTCCATCGCATCCGGCGGGACGCTGCTGCCGACCCCCGTCGTATGGCGCGAGTCCGCCTGAGCGGCGTCACCCGGAACCGAACCCGGTTGCGCGTTTCCAGGCATCGCGGGCACCGATCGACAGCGAAACGCTCGCCGCACCGGCATCCGCAACCGGGAATTGACGATGATCCGTGCTACAAACTCATCTGGCACCTAGCAGTGCAGTGCAAATGCGAAAGGGGCAACCTCGTTGAGAATCACTCGATTTTCCACAGGCGGCAAAGGCGGGGCCCACCGCGCCGTCGAACCACGCTCGGTCGGCAACCGGAAACGGAGGATCGCGCTCGGTTCGGTGGTCGCCGCAGCCCTCCTGGGCGGTGCCACGATCGCACCGCAGGCGTACGCGACGACGACCTTCGACGGGCCGGGCATCCGCACCGACGTGGTGGATGCCGTCACCGGTGAGCCGGTGACCGGCATCTGCGTATTCGCCGTTCCGGTATTCACGTTCAGCTTTCCTGCCGTCTGTCCGACCCGCAGCGACTCGCGGGGCCGGGTGAATGTCTCGGTTCCCGGTCCGGGTTCATACAATCTGTTCGCGCTGCCCGACTCGGGTAGCCAGTACGGCGCCCAGTGGGTCAGCCAGGTCGGCGGCACCGGCACCCAGAAAGATGCGCGGTGGTTCACCTTCTCCGCCGACGAGGTGCGGCCCGGACCGACGATCCGCCTGGACCCGCGCTCGATGATCGTCGGCACGGTGCTGGGCGCGGATGACGAGACCGTGACGAACGGTACGGTCGGCGTCGTCGCGCCGGTCGCCGACGGTTCACGGGATCCGCGCTACTCGCCGATCGGCGACAAGGGAGCGTTCGTCATCGACTGGCTGGGGCCGTACGAGTGGCCGCTGCTGTTCAACGCCGACGGTTACCCGTACCAGTGGAGTGGACACGTCGGCAACCGGCTGCGCGCCGATCTGGTCACGGCGGACGTCAACGCCCCGCCGTACGCGTACCAGATGGAGGCTGGCACCTCGGTGAGCGTTGAGACCGCCGACTCGCCGCAGGTTCCGGGCAAGCTGACACTCCTCAATGTCAGCACAAAGGACCCGGTCGGGCTCGCCGAGCTGGCCGACAGGGCGACCGGGGCGTCACTCCTGGTCCTACCGCGACAGCAAGTCAAGATCCACTGCGTCTGCGATGGAGAGCACCGCTGGCATGGCGGTACCGACTTCAGTAGCGCCACCGGGGAACCGATTCGCGCCAACGGTCCGCAGAGCATCACCTTCGCCCCACCTGCCTGATCCATCATCGATCGTCCGGCTGCGGCCTGCTGCTCCATCGTGGAGCAGCGGGCCGCAGTCCGCTAGACAGCAGGTCATAGTTACCCTGGAGAGTCAGTTGACTACGTGAAGTACACTTAGCTGTCTACGATCTTCCAACCATGGGGAGGGCGTACGACATGCGGTGGTGGGCAAAGCTGGTTCTGACGGTCGCGATGCTGACCACGGCGGCGGGATGCGCGCCCGCTGTCCGGTCCGATATCGGAGATGGCGACCTGACCAACAACTGGGCTAGGATCGCGACACCGAAAGTGTTCGTACCACAGGCCGGCGAGTGCCATCCGATCTCCGCCGGTACCGTCGGCCAGGGCACCGAGTACAGACCCGTCGACTGCGGACAGTCCCACGAGGTGGAGACGGTCTTCGTCGGGATCTTCACCGGGGTGCACGGCGTAGCGGACCACTCCCCCGCCCCCGGCTCGTCCAGCCGGCGGGCCGCCCGTACCGACTGCGACCAGCGGGTCCACGAATTCCTCGGCGACGACTGGCAGGCCGGCCGGCTCCGGCTCGAAGTCGTCGTCCCGTCCACCACGTCCTGGAACGGCGGCGCCCGCTGGTACCGGTGCGACGTCGGCGAGGTGGTCAGCATGCAGGACCGCACCTTCGTCGCCCGCACCGGGAGCCTCGCCGGCGCCCTCGACCAGCCGAACCCGCTGCGCTGGGGCTGCTTCAACCCGAGCGCCAACGCCGCCGGCGACGTCGGAATCCTCAAACCGGTGGCCTGCACCGAACCGCACCAGAGCGAATTCGCCGGGCTGTACCTGGAAGCCGACCTGCCCTACGACGACTTCGCCGCGAACGCCGACCAGGTACACGAACGGTGCCGCCGAGTCGTCGCCAATTACGCCGGCCTACCCGTCGACGACGACCTGCGACACCGCTTCGGCACCATCTACGACTACCCGTTCAAGGACGAGTGGGACGACGGCAACCTCGCCGTACGCTGCCTGCTCTGGCGCGACCAACCACCGCTGACCCGATCGGTACGCGACGGCGGCACCGCCGCCCTGCCGGTCCGTCAGGGCTGACCGACCCGACGCAGCAACGCCACGAACATCGCGTCGGTGCCGTGTCGGTGCGGCCACAGCTGCACCGACGGCCCGGCGCCGAGCCCCGGCATACCCGCCGGGAGCAATGGCCGGGCGTCGACGAAATCCACCGGTACGCCGGACCTACGGGCCGCCTCGGTCACCGACACGTGCGTCTCCACCCGGTGTGGTGAGCACGTCACGTAGGCCACCACGCCACCCGGCCGGACCGCCCGCAGCCCGGCGGCGAGCAGCTCCCGCTGCAACCGGGTCAACGGCGGCAGGTCCGACGGCTGACGCCGCCAGCGCGACTCGGGACGGCGGCGCAGCGAGCCGAGCCCGGTGCACGGCGCGTCCACCAGTACCCGGTCGAACGACGACTCGGGCAGCTCCGTCCCGGCACCCACCTGACGACCGTCGGCGACGTGCACCGCCACCGGCAGCCCGCGTACCGCCTGCTCCACCAGCCGGGCCCGGTGCTCGGCGACCTCCACTGCGGTCACCTCGGCGCCGCGACCGGCGGCCAACCCGCCGAGCAGCGCTGCCTTGCCCCCCGGCCCGGCACACAGGTCCAGCCACCGCCGGTCCGAACCGGACACCTCGGCGTCGGCCAACGCCGCGGCCACCAGCTGCGAGCCTTCGTCCTGCACGTGCGCCCGGCCCTGACGGACCGCCGACACCTCGCCCGGCGCGCCGCCGGGCAGATAGACGGTGTACGGCGAGAACGCGCCCGGTGCCCCGCCGGTGGCGTCCGCCAGCTCGACCGCGTCGACCCGGCCCGGTCGGGCACACAGGTGCACCGGTGGCGGCTCGTTGTCCTCGATCAGCAGCCGGGTCGTCTCGGTCAGGCCGTCGGCGGACTCCTCACCGAGTGCCTCCGCGAACGCCCGGACGATCCACGGCGGATGATGGTAGGTCACCGCCAGGTGGCCGACCGGGTCGGCCTGCTCGTCCGGTGCCAGCTCCGCGAGCCAGTCGTCCAGGTCCCGGGTGGCGATCTCCCGCAGTACGGCGTTGGCGAACCCGACCGCTCCCGGCGCCACGTCGTGCACCAGATCCACCGTGGCCGACACCGCAGCGTGCGCCGGAACCCGGGTACGCAGCAGCTGGTACGCGCCCAGCCGCAGCGCGTCACGGGCCGGCGGATCGATCCGGTCCACCTCCCGCCCGGCCGCACGGGCGATGATCAGATCGAGGGTGCCGACCATTCGCAGCGTGCCGTAGACCAACTCGGTGGCGAAAGCGGCGTCACGCCCCCGCAGCTCCCGCTCCCGCAGGATTGTCGGCAACACCAGATTGGCGTAGGCGTCATCGCGGTACACCGCCGCGACGGCATCGTACGCCGCGTCCCGCGCCGGGTCGGCCCGTCGGCGGCGGCCACGCTGCCCACGGTCACGCTGCCCACGGTCGCCCCGACCGTTCGCGATTGCGGGGCTCACTCGCTGCGCTCGCTCATTCCTCGCGCTCACCCGAAGAACTCGCCGGTGGTGATGCGGGTGCCGCGCGCCCAGTCCGCCGCCGACATGGCCTTCTTGCCGGCGGCCCGGACCTCGCCGAGCGCGACCGGCACGGTGGCCGTGCCGACCAGCAAGCGGCTACGTTCGGCCAGCGCCTCCCCCGGCTTCAACTCCGGGCCGTCCGGCACCGGCCGGACCGGCCCGAGTTTGACCCGCTCGTCGCGGAACGTGGTCCAGGCGCCCGGCGCCGGGGTGCCGGCCCGCACCCGCCGGTCCACCGCGAACGCCGGATCGGTCCACCGCACCCGGACGTCGTCGACGGACAGCTTCGGGGCCAGTGACACCCCGTCACCCGGCTGCGGCACCGCCCGGGCGGTGCCGGCGGCGATCCCGTCAAGCACCGCGACCAGCAACTGCGCGCCGCTGGACGCCAGCCGCTGCAGCAGGTCGCCGGCGGTGTCCGTGTGGCCGACCTGGTCGGTCACCGTGCCGAACACCGGGCCGGTGTCCAGACCCTCCTCCAGCTGGAACACGCTCGCGCCGGTCACCTCGTCGCCGTGCAGCACCGCATGCTGCACCGGAGCCGCCCCACGCCAGGCCGGCAGCAGGGAAAAATGCAGGTTGATCCAGCCGTGGGCGGGGATGGCCAGCGCGGTCGGCGGGACCAGGGCACCGTAGGCGACGACTGGTACACAGTCCGGGGCCAGCTCGGTCAGCCTGCTGAGGAACTCCGGCTCCCGTGGGCGTTGCGGGGTCAGCACCTCGATCCCCCGCTCGTCGGCCCAGACGCCGGCCGCGGAGCGGACCAGCCGGCGGCCCCGCCCGGCAGGAGCGTCCGGCCGGGTGACCACCGCGACGAGGTCGTGGTCGCTGGCGGCGATCGCGTCCAGCGCGGGGACGGCGATCGCCGGAGTACCGGCGAAGACAAGTCGCATCGCCGTCACCCGCCCAGACCGAACGGGCTGGTCGCCGCACCCGGCCGGAACAGGCCACCGGGTGAGCGGTGCGGACTGACCTTCACCGTCGGCGGCGCTGCGGCGTCGTACCAGTCGGCTTCGCGGATTGCCTTCATCGCCTCCTTGCGGGTGACGGCGTCGAGCCGGTCCAGGAACAGCACCCCGTCGAGGTGGTCCGTCTCGTGCTGGACGCAGCGGGCCAGTAGACCGCTACCGACGATCTGCATCGGGTCGCCGTACTCGTTGAAGCCCTTCGCGACGACGTTCTGTCGACGTTTGGTGTCGAAGTAGAGCCCCGGGATGGACAGGCAGCCCTCCGGGCCGTCCTGCTCCTCCTCGTCGGGGAAGTCCAGCACCGGGTTGACCAGGTGGCCCAGCAGGTCGTCGACGTGGAACGTGAAAACCCGCAGCCCGACTCCGAGCTGCGGCGCGGCGAGGCCGGCACCATTCTGATCGGTCATGCTGTCGGTCAGATCGGCGACGAGCCCGCGCAGCTCGGCGTCGAAGTCGACCACGGGCTCGGCCGCAGTGCGCAGCACCGGGTCGCCGAAGAGTCGGATGGGCTGGACGGTCACGCGGTCAGGCTCCTTGTCGTGGGCAAACAGTGCCTCCAGTCTACGGGCGCACGCCGGACGCCGTGACGGACGCGGTAGTCACTCGGGCGACCGTGACTGTCCCGCACCGGGTTTGCTGGAGGCATCAAAACCTCGTCATCGCCAAGATGGTCAAGGCCACCGCGAACGCCTATCTGGCCACCCGCATCTCGTTCATCGACGCCGTAGCCGAGATGAGCGCCGCTGTAGGTGCCAACATCAGCGACCTCGCCGACGCAATCGGCCACGACGCCCGGATCGGCCATCACTACCTCACCCCCGGACTCGGCCTTGGTGGCGGCTGCCTGCCCAAGGACCTCCACGCCTTCACCCAACAGGCCACCGCCGCCGACATCACTCCGGCCGTGAAATGCACCGCCTCCGGGGCGCCGGTCGGCCAATGACCCGGACCGGCCAACCTTCATCACCTCGGCGGTCACCGCAGCCAGCCTCGACACACTGTCCGTATCGGGAACGAACACCACCGGCATCCCCCACCGGCCACCCTCGACCGGCGGCGTGTCCCGGTAGTGCGTCCCAGACAGGACCGCGTCACGACCCTGAACGAATAACCGGTCGAACGCCGCCGCGTAGGAGGCATCCGCCGCCGCCCTGTCCGAACCCCATGATTGCCTCGTCCTCGTCACCCGGCGCAGCCTACGCCGCCAAGCCCATACCCAGACGAACTCCCGTGCACGTCCCTCGTCTGGCCAAAGCCAGCTAGAGCAGGTCGAGCGGGTCGATCTGGATGCGTACCGGCTGGCTGGCCCGGCGGGCGGTGCGGGTGCCGGCCGCCACCCGTAGCTGCCGGGCCAGCTCGGCCGCCTGCGACCGGCGGACCCGGATCAGCATCCGTTCCTGGCCGTCGGTCGCCGGCACCGGACCGAGCAGTTCGGCGCTGTCCGGCATCCGCAACGCGGCCAGCAGTTCGGCCACCGCCTCGGCCGGGCCGGTCACGCTGGCCATCCGGGCCGCTGGCGGGAAACCCAGCTCCCGCCGGTCGGCCAGCTCGCGGGCGGCGAACCAGCCGGGATCCCAGCGCAGCAGTGCCTGCACCGGGGCGAGCCCACCGTCGGCGACCACCACCACCTGGCCGCCGTCGGCCGCCGGCCGGGCCAGCGCGGCGGCGGACAGCCAGCGACGTAGGGTCTCCTCCGCCGCCCGCAGGTCGGCCCGGGTCAGCAACGCCCAGGTGTCCAGCAGCAGTACGGCGCCGTAGCCACCGGCGGCCACCGGCTCGGCGCCGGGGGTGGCGACCACCACCGCCGGCTCGGCCGGCACCGCGGTGAGGACCTCGTCGCGGCCGGAGGTCCGCACCGTGGTGCCGGGGAACGCCCGGCCGAGCTCTTCGGCGGTACGCCGGGCACCGGTGACCGCCGCCCGTAGCCGCCGCCCGTGGCAGTGCGGGCAGGCGTAGCCGGCGGCCGGTCGGCCGCACCAGCGGCACTGGGCGGTGGCGGTCGCCGCCGGCAGGGCCAGCGGGCCGGCGCAGTGCGGGCAGCGGGCCGGGGTCCGGCAGTCCGCGCAGGACACCGCCGGCAGGTAGCCGCGTCGGGGCACCTGCACCAGCACCGGCAGCCCGGCCTGCAACGCCATACGGGCGGTGGCGAAGGCCAGGCTGGGCAGCCGGGCGGTGGCGGCACCGGCGTCGCGGGCCAGCTGGGCATCGTCGCCGGCCGGGGTGACCCGTGGGGCACATCGCCGGACCGTCGCCCGGGCGGCGATGATTTCCCGGGCCCAGTCGGTTTCGACGAGTTGCTGCGCCTCACCGGAGCGGGCGAAGCCGCCGAGCAGCGCCGCGACCCCGCCCAGCTGTGCCCGGGTGAGCAGTACCTCGCGGGCGTGCGGGTAGGGCGCACGCGGTTCGGCGTGCACGTCGTCGCCGTCGTCCCAGATGGCGACCAGTCCCAGATCGGCAACCGGGGCGAACATCGCCGCCCGGGTGCCGACGACCACGTTGACCAGGCCGCGTCTCGCCGCGAGGAACGCCCGGTAGCGCCGGGCCGGGCCGAGCGCCGCGGTGAGCACCACGTGTCGACCGGTGCCGAGGACCCGGCGCAGGGCAGCGTCGAGCCGGTCGACGTCTCGTCCGTCCGGTAGCACCGCGATCGCGCCCCGACCGGCCCGTACGGTGGCGGCGATCGCCTCGGCGTACCGGGTCGGCCAGTCCTCGCCAGGCAGCGGTGCCCAGACGGCGCGGGCCGGCCGGCCGTCGGCGACGGCACGTAGAAACGCGGGTCCGGACGGGTACGCCGCCCATCCGTCGGCGTCGGGTGGCACAGCGTCGGGTGGCACAGCGGCCGGACCGGGCTCGGGTTCGCTGGGCTCCTGCTCGACGCGGGCGTGTCTCGGCGGCACCGCCAGCCGCAGTACGTCGGCCAGGTGCCCGGCGTACCGGTCGGCGACGGTGCGGGCCAGAGCCGCGATCTCGGCGCTGAGTACCCGTTCCGGCGAGACCAGCTTGTCGAGGAAGGCGAGCTTGCCGTCGTGACCGGAGGCGGCCACCCGGTCCAGCACCCACCCGGCCACCAGCTGTCCGGCGAACCGGACCCGGACCCGGGTGCCCGGCTGCACGCCGTCGTCGAGCTCCGCCGGGACCAGGTAGTCGAACGGCCGGTCCAGGTGCGGCAGCGGCACGTCGACGCAGATTCGCGCGACCGGCAGCCGGTCGGCAGGCTGCCGGTCGTGTCCCGTTCGGGTGCTCACCGGGCCATCCTGCCCGGCCGCCGGGGTGACCGGCGACCCGCCACCCCCGGCGGTACGGTCAGCGGCGGTGGGTCAGGCTCCGGCGGCGGACTTCAGGTCAGCGGCCCGGTCGGTGCGTTCCCAGGCGAACTCCGGCAGCTCCCGACCGAAGTGGCCGTAGGCGGCGGTCGGCCGGTAGATCGGCCGCAACAGGTCCAGGTCCCGAATGATCGCGGCCGGCCGCAGGTCGAACACCTCGCCGATCGCCCGTTCGATCCGGTCCACCGGCACGTTCTCGGTGCCGAACGTCTCCACGAACAGGCTCACCGGGTGGGCCTTGCCGATCGCGTACGCGACCTGCGCCTCGCACCGCTCCGCCAGTCCTGCCGCCACCACGTTCTTGGCCACCCAGCGCATCGCGTACGCCGCCGAACGGTCCACCTTCGACGGGTCCTTACCGGAGAACGCGCCGCCACCGTGCCGGGCGTACCCACCGTAGGTGTCCACGATGATCTTCCGGCCGGTCAGGCCGGCGTCGCCCATCGGTCCGCCGATCTCAAAGCGCCCGGTCGGGTTGACCAGCAGCCGGTAGCCCTCGGTGTCCAGGCCGAGGCCCTCCAGCTCGGGGGCGATCACGTGCTCGCGCACGTCCGGGGTGAGCAGTGACTCCAGCGAGATGTCGGCGGCGTGCTGGCTGGAAACGACCACGGTGTCCAGCCGCACCGGCCGCAGCCCGTCGTACTCGACGGTGACCTGGGTCTTGCCGTCCGGCCGCAGGTACGGGATGGTGCCGTCCTTGCGGGTCACCGACAGCCGTCTCGCCAGCCGGTGCGCCAACGCGATCGGCAGCGGCATCAGCTCCGGCGTCTCCGAGCAGGCGAATCCGAACATCATGCCCTGGTCGCCGGCGCCCTGGGCGTCGAGCGTGTCGTCGGCCGACTCGCCGACCCGGCGCTCGATGGCGGTGTCGACGCCCTGGGCGATGTCCGGCGACTGTGCGCCGATCGACACGCTCACGCCGCAGGACGCGCCATCGAACCCTTTCTTGGAGGAGTCATAGCCGATCCCGAGGATCGTCTCGCGAACGATGGCCGGGATGTCCGCGTACGCCTGGGTGGTCACCTCCCCGGCGACGTGCACCTGGCCGGTGGTGATCAGGGTCTCGACCGCGACCCGGGACCGGGGGTCCTGGGTCAGCAGCGCGTCGAGGATCCCGTCGCTGATCTGGTCGGCGATCTTGTCCGGGTGGCCCTCCGTGACAGACTCGGAGGTGAAGAGACGGCGTGCCACGGTACTCCTTGAATCCGAAAGCAATGGTCTCCGGCAGTCTAGTCATCCACGTTGGGGCCTGGCGCCGTGCCGACGAAGGAATCCGGCGGTGCGCCGACCGACGTAGCGCAGCTCACTGCGACAGTCGGGCCACCACCAGATCCCATATGTCGTCGGCGAGCTGCTCCTTGCCGCGTTCGTCGAGCACCGCGACCGGACCGTCGGCGTCGAGCACTGTGGCCGAGTTGGCGTCGGCGCCGAACACCCGGTCGACACCCACCTGGTTGGCGACGATCAGGTCCGCGTTCTTGCGCGCCAGCTTCGCCCGGGCGTTGGTCAGCAGGTCACCGGTCTCTGCGGCGAACGCGACGAGGAGCTGTCCGGGTCGCTTTGCCGCGCCGAGTTCGGCGGCGATGTCCGGGGTGGTGACCAGTTCGATCACTGGCGGTCGCCCGCCGTCGCCCTTCTTGATCTTCGTGGGTACGTAGCTCGCCGGCCGGAAGTCGGCTGGCGCCGCCGCCATCACGACCACGTCGGCTTCGGCCGCCGCGGCGAGCGTGGCGACCCGCAACTCCTCGGTGCTGCCCACCCGGATCAGCCGGACACCGGCCGGATCGGGCAGCGAGACGTTCGCGGCGACCACCGTCACCTGCGCGCCACGGGCGACGGCGGTACGAGCGACGGCGTACCCCTGCTTGCCGGACGACCGGTTGCCGAGAAACCGCACCGGGTCGAGCGGTTCGCGGGTGCCGCCGGCGGTGACCACCACCCGCCGGCCGGTGAGGTCGGCGCCGACGAGGCCGGCGGCCGGGTCGACGGACCGGGCCAGGAGCCGGCGGGCGACGGCGAATATCTCCCCGGGGTCGGGCAGCCGGCCCTTGCCGGAGTCGGAACCGGTCAGCCGGCCGGTCGCCGGCTCGATGACCAGCACACCGCGACGGCGCAGCAGCGCGACGTTG
The DNA here is from genome assembly GCF_048060315.1 of Micromonospora sp. LOL_013. Classification (NCBI taxonomy): domain Bacteria; kingdom Bacillati; phylum Actinomycetota; class Actinomycetes; order Micromonosporales; family Micromonosporaceae; genus Micromonospora; species Micromonospora sp. LOL_013. Next base: position 88,348 of record NZ_JBHMIQ010000005.1, on the reverse strand, counting down.
TCGGCGGTGGCCGGATGCTCCCACATCTCGGTGTGCATCGCCGGGGCGAGCAGCACCGGGCACCGGGCGGTCAGCAAAGTGTTGGTGAGCAGGTCGTCGGCGAGCCCGTGCGCGACCCGGGCGATCAGGTCCGCTGTGGCCGGGGCGACCAGCACCAGGTCGGCCTGCTGGCCGAGCCGCACGTGCGGCACGTCGTGGACGTCGCTGAAGACGTCATCGGCGACCGGCTGTCCGGACAGCGCCGACCAGGTCGGCGCGCCGACGAAACGCAACGCCGCCGCAGTCGGCACCACCTTGACCTGGTGGCCCGACTCGGTCAGCAGTCGGAGCAGCTCACACGCCTTGTACGCGGCGATCCCGCCGCCGACGCCGAGAACGACCCGGGGCGGGACGCGGGCCGGCGTACCGGCGCTCAGGGCTGGTCGGTGGGCTCGGCGGTGAGCAGGTTGGAGTTGATCTCTCGCATGGCGATCGAGAGCGGCTTCTCCTGCGGCGTGGTCTCCACCAACGGTCCGACGTACTCCAGCAGGCCCTCACCGAGCTGGCTGTAGTACGCGTTGACCTGGCGGGCACGCTTGGCTGCGAAGATCACCAGGGCATACTTCGACGAGGTCTTCTCCAGCAGCTCGTCGATGGGCGGGTTGGTGATGCCTTCCGGGCTGGCAATGGATCCCACGGGATGCAACCTCTGTGTCGTCGGGCTCTGTCGCTGGGTGCTGTCAGGCCGGGCGGTGTGACTGGGCGTCGGTCAATAATGACGAACCGAGCAATCCTACCAGCTCGGTTGCGGCTCGCTCGACCTCGTCGTTCACCACCGTGACGTCGAACTCCCGCTCGGCGGCCAGCTCCTCGTCGGCATGCTCCAGCCGGCGACGGATCGTCTCCTCGTCGTCGGTCCCCCGACCGACGAGGCGCCGTTTCAGCTCCTCGACGCTGGGTGGCGCGAGGAAGACCAGCTGGGCCTCGGGCATCGCCGCCCGCACCTGCCGGGCACCCTGCAGGTCGATCTTCAGCAGCACCGGCTCGCCGGTGCTTAGTCGTTGCTCGACCGCCGAGCGCGGAGTGCCGTAGAGGTTGCCGGCGAACTCGGCCCACTCCAGCAGCTGCCCGGTGGCAGCCATCCGCTCGAACTCGGGTCGGTCGACGAAGTAGTAGTGGACGCCGTCGACCTCGTAGTCCCGCATCGGGCGGGTGGTCACCGAGACGGACAGCCAGATCCAGGGCGAGCACGCCCGGATCAGCTCGATCACGCTGTCCTTGCCGACCCCGGAGGGGCCGGAGAGGACCGTGAGCCGAGCTGCCGGGCGCGCGTCGTCATACATGGTCACTGCTTGTTTCTACACCCTGCCGCGAATCAGTTCGCGGCGAACTCCCCGAGCAGTGCCTTGCGCTGCTGGTCGCCGAGGCCACGGAGGCGACGACTGTCGGCGATCTTGAGCTTCTCCATGATCTGGGTCGCCCGGATCTTGCCGATGCCCGGCATCGCCTGCAGCACGGCGGAAACCTTCAGCTTGCCGACAACGTCGTCGGACTCCGCCCGGTCGAGCACGGCGGCGAGGGTGGTCTTGCCCTGCTTGAGTTGCTCCTTCAACTCAGCACGGGCCTTACGGATCTCCGCGGCCTTCTCCAGCGCGGCTGCGCGCTGTTCGGGGGTCAGTGACGGGAGCGGCACCAGTTCTCCTCAGGTCCCTATCGCGACGGGCGGACCGCACCGCCGCTCTGTGAAACGTGGTGTGGCCGGGAACCAAAGGGGCATGTGGTTCCCGGCGCGGGGAAAACTAGCGGTCAGCGACGTTTTCGGCAACGTGGCCGCACCACGATCACGCGGGGGTAATCGATCGCTTACTCAGATCAGGACCCCGAGAGCCTCCCGACACTTAACAAGCGTCTGTTCGGCCGCGGCCCGCAACGCCGACGGATCCGGGCCGGCGTTCAGCACCTCACGGGAGTACGACGGAAGGACTGCGGAAAGCGCTTGCTCGAACACTGTCCGCAGGTCCTCGGGCCGTCCACCTTGCGCACCCAGCCCCGGGGCAAGCATTGGGCCATTGACGTGCGACAGTTCATGGCCGGTGTCACCAACGGTCGCACCGACCACCAGACCGAAACTGCCAATCGGCTCCGCACCCACGTTGAGCTGCGAAATCTCATCGATCACCGTCTGAGCGACGGTGCGTCCATCGGACAGCCGGGCGTGCTGCACGGCCCGCCCCTCGGGATTCGAGGTCAGCGCGACCACGAAGACGCCGCCGCCGTGCCGGCTGGCAAGATCGAACATCGGAGCGAGCGCCCCGACGCCCAGATACGGGTTGGCCGTGACCGCGTCGACCGCCAACGGGCTCGCCGGATCGAGGTAGGCGGCGGCGTACGCGGCGACCGTCGAACCGATGTCGCCGCGCTTCACGTCGAGCAGGACGAGGGCTCCAGCCTCGCGAAACTGTCGGATAGTTGACTCTAGGACACCGATGCCCGCAGCCCCGAACCGTTCGAAGAAGGCCGATTGAGGCTTCACCACTGCGGCCACGTCGCCGAGTGCGTCGACCGCCGTCGCGGCGAACCGGGCCAGCCCGTCGACGTCGTCCGGCAGCCCCCACCGGGTCAACAGCTGCGGATGCGGGTCGACACCCACGCACAGCGGGCCCCGGACGCTGACGGCCCGGTGCAGTCGCTGACCAAAGGTTTCCATCGACTCTCCCTTCCTCGGCGGTACCACCGGGTGGACCTCAGCGCGGTACCGCGACGGCCGCAGCCGCCATCGCGCGGGCGATCCGCGCAATGTCATCGTCGTCCGCCGGATAGGGCGGCATGGTGTAGATCAGGTCCCGGAACGGCCGCAGCCACACCCCGGCGTCCACCGCCGCCGCGGTCGCCGCCGCCAGGTCGACCGGCCGGTCCAGCTGGACCACCCCGATCGCGCCGAGCACCCGGACGTCGCGCACGCCGGGCAGCGTCGCGACCGGAGCCAGGCCGTCGCGCAGCCCAGCCTCGATCCGCCGTACGGCGACCTGCCAGGCCGCGACCGGCCTGGACCCGACCGTCGGCACGGCGGCACGCAGCAGTCCGATCGAGGCGTTGGCGACCGCGCAGGCCAACGGATTACCCATGAAGGTCGGCCCGTGGGCGAGGACCCCACCGGCGGAGATCCCGGCGGCCACCTCCGGGGTGCACAGCGCGGCCGCCAGCGTGAGGTAGCCACCGGTCAACGCCTTGCCCAGGCAGAGCACATCCGGTGTCACCCCGGCGTGCTCGGCGGCGAAGAACGCGCCGGTACGGCCGAACCCGGTGGCGATCTCGTCGAAGATCAGCAGTACGTCGTGCGCGGCGGTCGCCTCACGCAGGGCGCGCAGGTACGCCGGATGGTGGAACCGCATGCCGCCGGTGCCCTGCACCACCGGCTCGACGATCACCGCGGCGATCTCGTCCGCGTGCCGGGCCACCGCGTCGACCAGCTCGGCCAGGTACCGCTCGTCCGGCGCCGCAGCGAAGTCGCCCGGCGGGGCGGGCACGAACACCTGCGCCGGCAGCACTCCGCGCCACAGGTGGTGCATCCCGCCCTCTGGATCGCAGACGCTCATCGGGTGGAAGGTGTCCCCGTGGTAGCCGCCGCGCCAGGTGGCCAACTTGCGCCGGCCGGGCCGGCCCTGGCCGAGCTGGTACTGCAGGCCCATCTTGATCGCGACCTCGACGCTCACCGAGCCCGAATCACAGAGGAAGACGTGCTCCAGGCCGGGCGGGGTGATCTCCACCAGGGTCTGTGCGAGGCGGACCGCCGGCTCGTGGGTGAGCCCGCCGAACATCACATGCGCCATCCGACCCAGTTGGTCGGTGACGGCCGCGTCCAGCACCGGGTGCCGGTAGCCGTGCACGGCGGCCCACCACGACGACATCCCGTCGACCAGTTCCCGCCCGTCGACCAGCCGCAGCCGGACCCCGGCGGCGCTGTCGACCAGCAGGGGTGCCATGGCCGGGGGCAGCGCGGCGTACGGATGCCAGACGTGCCGACGGTCCAGCTCCCGCAACCGATCGGCGCGGTGGCTGTCGCCGGGCACCGGCAGCTGTGCGCTCGTCGGCCCCGGGCCCGCCGGACGCGGTACGCTCATCGGCCCCGGACCTGCCGGGCGATCGCCCGGACCAGCCCCGGACCCCGGTAGAGCAAGCCGGTGTAGAGCTGCACCAGGCTGGCACCGGCGTCGAACATCCGGGCTGCGTCGTCCGGGTCGAGAATGCCGCCGACCCCGATGACCGGCAACCCGCCGTCGGTCTCCCGATGGACGAAGGAGACCACCTCGCGGGCCCGGCCGGTCAACGGACGGCCGGACAGCCCGCCGGCCTGCTCCGCCTGACCGGCGTCGTCGACGGCCAGGCCGGACCGGGACAGGGTGGTGTTGGTGGCGATCACCCCGGCCGCACCCCGGGCCAGACAGACCTCCAGCAGTTCGGCGATGGCCGACTCGGCCAAATCCGGCGCGATCTTGACCAGGATCGGCCGCTCCCCCACCAGCGCGGCCAGCAGGGTGTCGAGGTGTTCGCGGTCCTGCAGCTGCCGCAGTCCCGGGGTGTTCGGCGAGGAAACATTGATCACGAAGTACTGGCCGTAGCCGCTGAGTGCCTTGTACGCCGACAGGTAGTCGTCGACCGCCTCCTCGATCGGCACGACCTTCGACTTGCCGAGCGAGATGCCTAACGGCACCGGGCGGTCGGCGTGCGCCGGATGCGATCGGCCGAACCCGGCCCGCTCGTCCAGCCGGCCGAGCACCGCGAGCCGGTCGGCGAGCGCCTCGGCGCCGGCGTTGTTGAACCCCATCCGGTTGATTACCGCCTCGCTGGTCGGCAACCGAAACAGCCGGGGTCGGGGGTTGCCCGGCTGGGGACGCGCGGTGACCGTGCCGACCTCGACGAAGCCGAAGCCCAGCGCCGGCCAGGCGGGCAGGGCCAGGCCGTCCTTGTCCATCCCGGCGGCCAGGCCTACCGGGTTGGGGAAGTGGATCCCGAAGACGGTACGCGGCGCGGCTACCGCGTACCGGGTGCGCAACGCGGCCAGCGCCACCCGGCTGCGGGACAGGGCGGCCAGCCGACGCAGCGTCCATTCGTGGGCGGTCTCGGCGTCGCCGCCGCCGAGCCGGAACAACGCCGACCGGGCCAGCCGGTACCCGCCGGAGCGGGTCACCGGGCGGCCTGCCGGCCGACTGTCTCCGGGCGTAGCGCCGCGTGCAGCTGCTGCAGTGGCCGGACCGCCATGTCCCCGTTGATCAGCGCCTCGATGCCCATCACGGCGGCGGCGACGCCGGGCACGGTGGTCACGCACGGGGTGTCCGCGTTGACCGCCGCGCTGCGGATCTCGTACCCGTCGGAGCGGGCGCTGGCACCGGAACCCTGCGGCGTGTTGATCACCAAGGCGATCCCGCCGGAGGCGATCAACGTCACCGCGTCCGGTTGCCCGTCGCCGGACTCCTCCCAGTGTTTGCGGGTGAGTTCGCAGGCGATGCCGTGGCGGCGCAGCACCTCGGCGGTGCCGGCGGTGGCGACGATGTCGAATCCAAGATCGGCCAGCCGCTTCACCGGGAAGATCATCGCGCGTTTGTCCCGGTTGGCTACCGACACGAAGATCTTTCCGCTGGTCGGCAGGGAACCGTACGCGGCAGCCTGCGACTTGGCGAAGGCGTTGCCGTACGCCGGGTCGATTCCCATCACCTCGCCGGTCGACTTCATCTCCGGGCCGAGCAGCGAGTCGACGCCGTGGCCGGCGCGGGTGCGGAACCGCTTGAACGGCAGCACCGCCTCCTTGACCGCGATCGGCGCGTCCGGCGGCAACGTGCCACCGTCGCCGGTGGCCGGCAGCATCCCTTCGTCGCGCAGCTGCGCGACGGTGGCGCCGAGCATGATCCGGGCCGCCGCCTTGGCCAGCGGCACCGCGGTGGCCTTGGAGACGAACGGCACGGTCCGCGAGGCGCGCGGATTGGCCTCCAGCACGTACAGCACGTCGTCCTTGAGCGCGTACTGCACGTTGAGCAGCCCGCGCACCCCGACGCCGCGGGCGATCTGCTCGGTGTAGTGCCGGATGGTGGCCAGGTGCGGGGCGGCCAGGGTGATCGGCGGCAGCGCGCAGGACGAGTCGCCGGAGTGGATCCCGGCCTCCTCGATGTGCTCCATCACCCCACCGAGGTAGACCTCACCGGTGGCGTCGCACAGCGCGTCCACGTCGATCTCGATGGCGTCGTCGAGGAACCGGTCGACCAGCACCGGATGCTCCGGCGAGATGTCGGTGGCCCGGCCAATGTAGTCGCGCAGCGTCGCGTCGTCGTAGACGATCTCCATGCCGCGCCCGCCGAGCACGTACGACGGGCGGACCAGCACCGGGTAGCCGATCTCGTCGGCGATCGCCTTGGCCTGCTCGAACGACACAGCGGTGCCGTGCGCCGGGGCGCGCAGCGCGGCGCGGGCCAGGACCTGACCGAACGCCCCCCGATCCTCGGCCAGGTGGATCGACTCCGGTGGGGTGCCGACGATCGGCACCCCGGCGTCGGCGAGGCGCTGCGCCAGCCCGAGCGGGGTCTGCCCGCCGAGCTGGACGATCACCCCGACCACGCCGGGGCCGCCGGCGGCCCGGCCGGCGGCGTCCTCGGCCTGCCAGACCTCCAGCACGTCCTCGAAGGTGAGCGGTTCGAAGTAAAGCCGGTCGGCGGTGTCGTAGTCGGTGGAGACCGTCTCCGGGTTGCAGTTGACCATGACGGTCTCGTACTCGGCGAGCGCCATCACCGCGTGCACGCAGGAGTAGTCGAACTCGATGCCTTGGCCGATCCGGTTCGGCCCGGAGCCGAGGATGAGCACCTTTGGTCGGTCCGACGGTGCGACCTCGGTCTCCGCGTCGTAGCTGGAGTAGTGGTACGGCGTACGGGCGGCGAATTCGGCGGCGCAGGTGTCGACCGTCTTGTAGACCGGACGCAGACCGAGCCGGTGCCGCAACGCCCGTACCCCGTCCTCGCCGGCCAGCTCCGGACGCAGCGCGGCCACCTGCCGGTCGGACAGCCCGGCCCGCTTGGCCCGGCGCAGCAGCGCGGCGTCGAGCACCGGCGCGGCCTCGATCTCGCCACGCAGCTCGACCAGGCCGGCGATCTCCTCCAGGAACCAGGGGTCGGTGCCGCCGGACGCCTCGGCGACCTGGGCGACGGTGGCGCCCAGCCGCAGCGCCCGTTCGACGGTGTAGAGCCGGCCGTCATGCGGGACAGCCAGTTCGGCCAAAGTGGACTCGACGGTGGCCCCGGCCGGGTCGGGCACCGTCCAGAACCCGGCGGCCCTGGTCTCCATCGAGCGCATCGCCTTGTTGAGCGCCTCGGTGAAGTTGCGGCCCAGGCTCATCGCCTCGCCGACCGACTTCATCGTGGTGGTCAGCTCCGGGTCGGCGCCGGGGAACTTCTCGAACGCGAACCGGGGGATCTTGACCACGACGTAGTCGAGGACCGGCTCGAACGCCGCCGGGGTCTGCCTGGTGATGTCGTTGGGGATCTCGTCGAGGGTGTAGCCGATCGCCAGCTTGGCGGCGATCTTGGCGATCGGGAAGCCGGTCGCCTTGGACGCCAGCGCCGACGACCGGGACACCCGGGGGTTCATCTCGATGACGACCAGTCTGCCGGTAGTCGGGTGCACGGCGAACTGGATGTTGCAGCCGCCGGTGTCGACGCCGACCTCGCGCAGGACCGCGATGCCCATGTCGCGCATCTGCTGGTACTCCCGGTCGGTGAGGGTCATCGCCGGGGCGACGGTGACGCTGTCGCCGGTGTGCACCCCCATCGGATCGATGTTCTCGATGGAGCAGACCACGACCACGTTGTCGTTGCGGTCGCGCATCAGCTCCAGCTCGTACTCCTTCCAGCCGAGCACGCTCTCCTCGATGAGCACCTCGTGCACCGGGGAGGCGGCCAGCCCGGCACCGGCGATGCGCTCCAGGTCCGCCGGGGTGTGCGCCATGCCCGAGCCGAGCCCGCCCATGGTGAACGACGGTCGGATCACCACCGGCAGCCCGAGTTCGGCGACGGTGTCGTGCACCTCGGCCATGCTGTGGCAGACCCGGCTGCGCGGGGTCTCGCCACCTGCGGTGGCGACGATGTCCTTGAACAGCTGCCGGTCCTCGCCGCGGCGGATCGCGTCGACGTCGGCCCCGATCAGTTCCACGCCGTACTTGTCCAGCACGCCGGCGGAGTGCAGGGTGACGGCGGTGTTCAACGCGGTCTGCCCGCCGAGGGTGGGCAGCAGCGCGTCGGGACGCTCCCGGGCGATGACCAGCTCGACGAACTCGGGCGTGATCGGCTCGACGTAGGTGGCGTCGGCGAACTCGGGGTCGGTCATGATGGTCGCCGGGTTGGAGTTGACCAGCGACACGCGCAGCCCTTCGGCGCGCAGCACCCGGCACGCCTGGGTGCCGGAGTAGTCGAACTCGCAGGCCTGGCCGATGATGATCGGCCCGGAGCCGATCACCATGACATGCTGCAGATCTGTCCGCTTAGGCATGTTTTCCCTCGATCAGCTCGACGAACCGGTCGAACAGGTAGTCCGCGTCGTGCGGGCCGGCCGCCGCTTCCGGGTGGTACTGGACGGTGAACGCCGGCACCTCGTGGGCCCGCAGCCCCTCGACCACGTCGTCGTTGAGGCACACGTGGCTCACCTCGACGCCGCCGAAATCGGTGTCGATCACCGTGTTCAGCGGGGCGTCCACGGCGAACCCGTGGTTGTGGCTGGTCACCTCGACCTTGCCGGTGGTGCGGTCGAGCACCGGCTGGTTGATGCCACGGTGGCCGTAGCCGAGCTTGTAGGTGCCGAAGCCGAGGGCCCGGCCGAGGATCTGCGAGCCGAAGCAGATACCGAACAACGGCGTACGTCGGGCCATCACCTGCCGGGCCAACTCGACCGCGTGGTGTGCGGTGGCCGGGTCACCCGGCCCGGGTGAGAAGAACACCGCGTCCGGCCCGGTGGCCAGGATCTCGTCCAGCGTCGAGGTGGCCGGCAGCACGTGGGTGGTCACCCCGCGCTGGGCCAGCCGGCGCGGCACGTTGCGTTTGATACCCAGGTCCAGCGCGGCGACCGTGTAACGATGCTCGCCCTGGGCGGTGACCGTGTAGGGCTCGGCGGTGGTCACCTCGGCGGACAGGTCCGCGCCGACCATCTGCGGCGCCTGCCGGACCCGGTCCAGCAGCTCCTGCGGGTCGTCGGTCAGGGTGGAGACGCCGACCCGCATCACCCCCCGGTCACGCAGGTGGCGGGTGAGCGCCCGGGTGTCGACCCCGCAGATGCCGACCACGCCCTCGGCGGCGAGCCGGTCCTCCAGGTCACCGGTGGAGCGCCAGTTCGACGGACGGCGGGCCGGGTCGCGGACGACGTACCCGGCCACCCGGATCCGGTCCGACTCGTCGTCGTCGACGTTGACCCCGGTGTTGCCGATGTGCGGCGCGGTCTGCACCACCACCTGCCGGTGGTAGGACGGGTCGGTCAGCGTCTCCTGGTAGCCGGTCATGGCGGTGGTGAACACCGCCTCGCCGAAGGTCTCCCCGACCGCGCCGTAGCTCTCGCCGGGGAAGACCCGGCCGTCCTCGAGCGCCAGCAGCGCCGGATTCCGCCGACGGGGTGCCGCAGTGGTGTTGGTGGTGTCGTTCATCGCACGGCCTTTCCGTCGAGCACCGTTGCGTCGCCGCGCAGGAAGGTGGCGACCACCTGGCCGGGCAGCACCATCCGGGCGTACGGGGTGTTGCGGCTGCGACTGGCCGACTCGGCCGGGTCGACGGTGCGGCTGACGGCCGGGTCGATCAGGGTGAGGTTCGCCGGGACGCCCGGCGCGGGGTCGTGCCCGTGCCCGGTCAGCCCGGCGATCCGGGCCGGGGCCCGGGACATCCGCTCGGCGATCAGCTCCCAGTCTGGTGCACCGTCGTCGTCGTGCAACGCGGTCGTGAGCAGCACCACGGACAGGGCGGTCTCCAACCCGAGCATCCCGGGCCGGGCGTACGCCCATTCGCACTCCTTGTCCTCCACCGCGTGCGGGGCGTGGTCGGTGGCGACGATGTCGATGACGCCCTCGGCGAGCGCGGCGCGTAGCGCGGCGACGTCCTCGCCGGTCCGCAGCGGCGGATTGACCTTGAAGACCGGGTCGTAGCTGGTCGGTGCCTCGTGGGTGAGCAGCAGGTGGTGCGGGGTGACCTCGGCGGTGATCCGGACCCCACGGGCCTTGGCCTGCCGGACGATCTCCACACTGCCGGCGGTGGACAGGTGGCAGACGTGCAGTCGGCTGCCGACGTGTTCGGCGAGCAGCGCGTCGCGGGCGACGATCGCCTCCTCGGCGACGGCCGGCCAGCCGGTCAGGCCGAGCCGGGTGGAGACCTCACCCTCGTGCATCTGGGCGCCCTCGGTCAGCCGGGGCTCCTCGGCGTGCTGGGCGACGACGCCGTCGAACGCCTTGACGTACTCCAGGGCGCGGCGCATCAGCCGGGGGTCGGCGACGCAGTGCCCGTCGTCGGAGAAGATCCGCACGGCGGCGGCGGAGTCGGCCATCGCGCCGAGCTCGGCGAGGCGTTCGCCGGCCAGGCCCACGGTGACCGCGCCGATCGGCTGTACGTCGACCAGCCCGGCCTGGCGGCCGAGCCGCCAGACCTGTTCGACGACGCCGGCGGTGTCGGCCACCGGGGAGGTGTTCGCCATCGTGCAGACGGCGGTGTAGCCGCCGAGCGCGGCGGCCCGCGATCCGGTCTCCACCGTCTCGGCGTCCTCCCGGCCGGGTTCACGCAGGTGGGTGTGTAGATCGACCAGACCGGGCAGGGCGATCAGGCCGTCGGCGTCGAGCACCTGCGCACCCGGCGCGGTCAGTTTGGAGCCGGCGTCGGCGACCACGCCGTCGCGCAGCAGCAGGTCGACGGGGTCCCGGCCGAGGACCCGGACGCCCTTGATCAGGTACGCGCTCACAGCGAGGTCCTTTCGTCGTGTGCCTGGGGGCGATGGTGCCGGTGCGAATGTGGGTGACCGATGCGCCGCATCAGCCGCGGCCGCCGAGCAGCAGGTAGAGCACGGCCATCCGGACGCTTACCCCGTTGGCGACCTGTTCCACGATCGTGGAGCGGGGTGAGTCGGCGACCTCGGCGGAGATCTCCATGCCCCGGTTCATCGGTCCGGGGTGCATCACGATGGCGTGCCCGGGCAGCCGGCGCAGCCGGGCCCCGTCCAGGCCGTACCGGCGGGCGTACTCACGGGCGGACGGGAAGTAGGAGTCGGCCATCCGCTCGTGCTGCACCCGCAGCATCATCACCACGTCGGCGGTGGGCAACACGGCGTCGAGGTCGTAGCCGACCCCGACGCCGGGGGCGAGCGCGGTGGCGATGTCGACCGGGATCAGCGGCGGCGGCCCGACCAGGGTCACCTTGGCGCCGAGGGTGGCCAGCAGCAAAACGTTGGACCGGGCGACCCGGCTGTGCAGCACGTCGCCGACGATCACCACGTGCAGGCCGGCGAGCCGGCCCAGCCGCGCCCGCATGGTGTACGCGTCGAGCAGTGCCTGGGTGGGATGCTCGTGGGTGCCGTCGCCGGCGTTGACCACCGAGCCGTCCACCCAGTTTGCCAGCCGGTGCGGGGCGCCGGAGGCGGGGTGGCGGATTACCACCGCGTCGGCCCCCATCGCCTGCAGGGTGAGCGCGGTGTCCTTGAGGCTCTCGCCCTTGGAGACGCTGGATCCCTTGGCCGTAAAGTTGATCACGTCGGCGGAGAGTCGTTTGGCGGCGGCCTCGAACGAGATCCGGGTCCGGGTGGAGTCCTCGTAGAACAGGTTCACCACGGTGCGCCCACGAAGGGTGGGCAGCTTCTTCACCTCGCGGCCGGCCAGCGAGGCGAGTTCGACCGCGGTGTCCAGGATCCGGGTGGCGTCCGCCGCGTCCAGATCGGCGCCGGACAGCAGGTGCCTGATCATCGCTGGTCCCTCCCCCGCTGTGGGCCGTCCGCCGCCTGGGCCGTGCCGGGGGAACTGAACAGCCGTACCTCGTCGGAGCCGTCGACCTCGGCGAGCAGCACCTTGACGTTCTCGGTGAGCGCGGTGGGGATGTTCTTGCCGACGTAGTCGGCGCGGATCGGCAGCTCCCGGTGACCCCGGTCGACCAGCACCGCCAACTGCACCGAGCTGGGCCGGCCGAGGTCGCTGATCGCGTCCAACGCCGCCCGTACGGTCCGGCCCGAGTAGAGGACGTCGTCGACCAGGATGACCCGCTGGCCGTCGATGCCACCGGAGGGCAGCTCGGTGGGCCCGAGCGCGCGGGTGGCCTTCAGCCGGAGATCGTCCCGGTAGAGGGTGATATCGAGCACACCGACCGGGACGGCGACCCCTTCGAAGGTGCGGATCCGGTCGGCGAGCCGACGGGCGAGCGGCACGCCCCGGGTAGGAATTCCGAGTAGTACGGTGCGTTGCGCCCCGTTGGTCTTCTCCAGCACCTGATGGGCGATCCGGTCGACGACGCGTTGAATGTCGGCGCTGGTCAGGATGCTCTTAACAGACGGTGGCATCGTCGCCGATGATTGGGTGGCCGACGGGTAGGCCACAGCGGACCCCCTTCCCCGCCTCACGGGACGGGTCGTTAAAGGACGTCATGGGTACCGCCGGCCGGCACCCGGCTGGTCAGCGGTCACGCCGAACGTTACCAGCGTCCCGTTGCCGAGCCGATATCGGGCGCTGAGTGTCGCATCAGTAAGACGAAATTTGGGGCAAGTCGTCACGATCTTGTTCACTGGTAGCTATTCACCACTTGACCGCGCTTGCGAACCGCCGTACCGTCACGCTCCGTAGCGATCGCTGGGGAAAGCCCCGGGCAAAGCACTGGGAGAGTCCGTATGCCCTCTGAGTACGCCAAGTCGTTGGGCGCCCGCCTGCGCTCCATCCGTCAGCAGCAGGGGCTGTCCCTGCAGGGGGTGGAGGAGAAGTCGAACGGGCGTTGGAAGGCTGTCGTCGTCGGTTCCTACGAGCGTGGGGACCGGGCAGTCACCGTCTCCCGCCTCGCCGAACTGGCCGACTTCTACCGGGTACCCGTGTCGGAACTGCTGCCGGACGGCAGTGGGGTACGTCACGAGCCCACCAGCAAGATCGTCCTGGATCTGGAGCGGCTGTACGACGAGGTCGGCGAGGACCTCGCCTACGTCGCCCGGTACGCCCGGGCGATCCAGCAGCAGCGCGGTGACTACAACGGTCGGGTGTTGTCCATCCGCGCCGACGACCTGCGGGCGCTGGCGATCGTGTACGACTCGTCGCCGTCCGGCCTCATCGAGCGGCTGAACGAGCACGGCGTACTGGTCGCCGACCCGCGGGCGTTCTTCGCCTCCTGACGGCTGCGCACCCAACCGCCGACGGGCCCGATCCAGCGGGATCGGGCCCGTCGGCGGTGTCGCGTGGCACCGGCGGTCGTGGCGGTGCCCGCCGTGGCGGCGGGAGCCGCTAGTGCGGGGTGTACTCGGCGATCCGGTCCAGCAGACCGTTGAGGAACCGCGGCGAATCGTCAGTTGACATCTGCCGGGCCAGCTCGACCGCCTCGGTGATGGCCACCGGGTCGTCGATCTCGTCGACGTAGAGCAACTCGTAGACGGCGATCCGGGCCAGGTTGCGGTCGACCACCGGCATCCGGTCCAGCGTCCACCCCTCGGCGTAGCTGCCGATCAGCTCGTCGATCCGGTCCCGGTGGACCGCCACCCCCTCGACCAGACCGACCGCGTAGTCGAGATGCTCCGGACGCGGGGACAGCCGGGCCAGGTAACCGACCAGCACCTGCGCCGGCGGCAGATCGCGCATGTCCGCCTCGTAGAGCACGTCGAGTGCCCGTTTACGCGCCTTGCGGCGCGCCGGCATCGAGGTCTTCGGCCCCTCGGCCATCAGGCTCGGCCGAGGTAGCGGCCGTCGCGGGTGTCGACCTTGATCTTTTCGCCGGTGGTGACGAACAACGGCACCTGAACGGTGGCGCCCGTCTCCATCGTGGCCGGCTTGTTGCCGCCGGTCGACCGGTCACCCTGCAGGCCCGGCTCGGTGTAGGTGACCTCGAGGACCACGCTGGTCGGCAGCTCGACGTACAGCGGCACGCCTTCGTGGGTCGCCACGATCGCCTCGGCCTCGGGCAGCAGGTAGCTGGCTGCCTCGCCAACCGTGCCGCCGGGCACCATGATCTGGTCGAAGGTCTCCAGATCCATGAAGACGTAGTCCTCGCCGTCGGCGTACAGGTACTGCATGGTCCGCTTGTCGACGGTCGCGGTGTCGACCTTGGTGCCCGCGTTGAAGGTCTTGTCGACCACCTTGCCGGAGAGCACGTTCTTCAGGGTGGTGCGCACGAAAGCGCCGCCCTTGCCGGGCTTGACGTGCTGGAACTCCACGACGGCCCACAGCTCGCCGTCGAGGTTGAGAACCAGCCCGTTCTTCAGGTCGTTGGTGGTCGCCATTTCCTGCCTTGATCATCAATGTGCGGACGGATCTGCCAAGTCTATCGGGCCGGACCCGGCTCAGCCGGGACGGCCCGACCTCTACCCGACCCAACGCAGCAGGACACGGCCCGCGACCGGCGCCTGTCCCGGCTCAGCGGGGACTGGCTGCGGCCAACCGGGCGACGTGCAGCAGCGCCAGCCGGTAGCCGTCCACCCCGAGCCCACAGATCACCCCGGTGGCGACCGCCGACACCACCGAGTGATGCCGGAACTGCTCGCGGGCGTGAATGTTGGAGATGTGCACCTCGACGAGCGGTCCACGCAGCAGCGCGCAGGCGTCCCGGACCGCGTACGAGTAGTGCGACCAGGCACCCGGATTGAGCACCACGGCGGCCTCGGCGTCGGCCGCCGCGTGCAGCCAGCCGAGCATCTCGTGCTCGGCGTCGGTCTGGCGCACCTCGACGTCGAGCCCGGCGTCCCGGCCCACCTGCACACACATCGCCACCAGGTCGGCGTAGCTGGTCAGCCCGTACACGTCGACCTGACGGCTGCCCAGCCGGCCCAGGTTCGGGCCGTTCAACACGTACGTCCGCACGCCCCGCCACCTCCCGTCACGCCGCCACCTGCCGGTACGCCTCGGCGAGCAACGTGTCAGCCGGGCCGTCGAGGATTCCCGGCCGGGCCAGCGCGTCGAGCACCACCAACCGCAGCCGGCTTCCCCGGGCCTTCTTGTCCACCCGCATCGTGGCCAGCAGCCCCGGCCACGCCTCGGCCCGGTAGCTGGTGGGCAGTCCCAGGGCGGCGAGCACCGACGCGTGCCGGTCGGCGACCGTCGCGTCAAGCCGCCCGGCCAGCCGGGCCAGGGTCGCCGCGTAGACCAGGCCGACCGACACCGCGTGCCCGTGGCGCCAGCGGTAGCCTTCCACCTTCTCAATCGCGTGGGCCAGGGTGTGCCCGTAGTTCAGCACCTCACGCAGCCCCGACTCGCGCAGGTCGTCACCGACGACGTCGGCCTTGACCCGCACGGCGCGCTCGATCAGCTCCCGCACCTGCGGCCCGGTCGGGTCGGCGGCCGCCGCCGGATCGGCCTCGATCAGCTCCAGGATCGCCGGATCGGCGATGAACCCGCACTTGACCACCTCGGCCAACCCGGCGACCAGGTCGACCTGCGCGAGGCTGGCCAGCAGGTCCAGGTCGGCCAGCACCCCGGCCGGCGGGTGGAAGGCGCCCACCAGGTTCTTGCCGGCCGCCGTGTTGATCCCGGTCTTGCCGCCCACCGCCGCATCGACCATGCCGAGCAGGCTGGTCGCCACCGGCACCCAGCGGACCCCGCGCAGCCAGCAGGCGGCCACGAAACCCGCCAGGTCGGTCACCGCGCCGCCGCCGACCCCGACCACCGCGTCGGTACGAGTGAAGCCGACCGCGCCCAGCTCCGCCCAGACCCGCCCGGCGACCTCGAGCGACTTGCCGGCCTCGGCGTCCGGCACCTCGACCAGCGACGGTTTGACCCCGGCCGCGGCGCAGCCGGCGGCGATCCGGTCGGCCTGGCCCTTCAGCGGAGGCGCGTGCAGCACCGCCACCCGGTCCGCGCCGGGCAGCAGGTCGGGCAACGTGTCGAGCAGCCCCCGGCCGACCAGTACGTCGTAGGGTCGGTCGCCGGGCACCGGGATGCAGGTCGTTGAGTTCATCGGCGCCGAGCCTAGTACCCGGGCCGGTCGGCCGGTGTGCGCAGCAGGGTGGCGATCTCCTCGGCGACCTGTTCCGGGGTACGGCCGTCGGTCGCCACCCGGTGCGTGGCCACCTGCTCGTAGAGGGGACGACGCTGCTCCAGCAGGTGTCGCAGCGTGGCCCGCGGGTTGATCGCCAGCAGCGGTCGGCCGGCGTCGAGGCCGACCCGGCGGACCGCGTCGGCCAGCTCGACGCCGAGGTGGACCACGGTGTGCCCGGCGAGCGCGGCCCGGGTCTCCTCGGCCAGCACCGCACCGCCGCCGAGCGCGAGCACGCCGTCGAAACCGCCCAGTGCCGCCCGGACGGCCGCCCGTTCCAGGGCCCGGAAATGCTCTTCGCCGTCGTCGACGAAGATCTCCGGGATCGGCTTGCCGGCCGCCGCCACGATGTCGGTGTCGGTGTCGCGGAACTCGCAGCCGAGCAGCCCGGCCAACGCCGTACCGGTGCTGGTCTTGCCCGCACCGGGTGCACCGACCAGTACGCAGACCGGGGCAGCCATCAGCAGATCACCGCAGCCATCAGCGGATCACCAGGTGGTCCAGGTACCCGGCGACGTTGCGGCGGATCTCGGCGACCGCGTCACCGCCGAACTTCTCGGTGGCCGCCTCGGCCAGCACCAGCGCCACCATCGCCTCGGCCACCACCGCGGCGGCCGGCACCGCGCAGACGTCGGACCGCTGGTTGATCGCGGTCGCCGGCTCCCCGGTGACGACGTCGACGGTCGACAGCGCCCGATTCAACGAGGAGATCGGCTTCATCGCGGCCCGTACCCGCAGCGGCTCGCCGGTGCTGACACCGCCCTCCAGCCCACCGGCCCGGTCAGTCGCCCGGCGCACCCCGGCCGCGGTGGGGATGATCTCGTCGTGCGCGACCGAGCCCCGCGACCGGGCCTGCTGCCAGGCGTCGCCGATCTCCACACCCTTGACCGCCTGGATCGACAGCACCGCGGCGGCCAGCCGGGCGTCCAGCTTGCGGTCCCACTGGACGTGGCTGCCCAGCCCCGGCGGTACGCCGTAGGCGAGCACCTCGACGATGCCGCCCAGGGTGTCGGCGTCGGACTTGGCGGCGTCCACCTCGGCGACCATCCGGGCGCTCGCCTCGGGGTCGAGGCAGCGCAGCGGGTCGGCGTCGACCCGCTCGGCGTCCTCTGGGCGGGGCTGCAGCCCGGGTTTGGCGGCCACCGAACCGAGCTCGACCACGTGCGACACGATCTCGATGCCCAGTGCCTGCCGGCACAGCGCCCGGGCGACCGTGCCGACGGCGACCCTGGCAGCGGTCTCCCGGGCGCTGGCCCGCTCCAGGATCGGCCGGGCGTCGGTGTGGCCGTACTTCTGCATCCCGGCCAGGTCGGCGTGCCCCGGCCGGGGCCGGGTCAACGGGGCGTTGCGGGCCTGCCCGGCCAGCTCGTCCGGGTCGACCGGGTCGGCCGCCATCACGGTGCGCCACTTCGGCCACTCCGAGTTGCCCACCCGGATCGCGACCGGGCTGCCCAGTGTCACCCCGTGTCGCAGGCCGCCGACGATCTCGATCTCGTCCTGCTCGAAACTCATCCGGGCGCCCCGGCCGTAGCCGAGCCGACGACGAGCCAGCTCGCGGCCGATCTCGGCACTGGTCACCTCGACGCCGGCGGGGACGCCTTCGAGGAGTGCGACCAGCGCGGGGCCATGGGATTCACCTGCGGTCAGCCAACGCAACACGTCGGAAAGTGTGGCACGGCGTGGTCGGACCCCGGTGACCCACGTCGCCCGTGTCCCGCCCTCCGGACACCGACTGAGCCGCCCTAACGTACGGTTGGTCGTCTCGGGGGGTGGTGGTTTCGTGCCGTACGACATCCGCCGCCGACCAGCGGTGCTGCTCATCCTGCTCGGCGCGGTCACCGCGGTGGGGCCGCTGTCGATCGACATGTACCTGCCGGCGTTCCCGGCGATCAGCGACGACCTCGCCGCCACCCCGGCCCGGGTGCAGCTGTCGCTGACCGCCTGCCTGATCGGCGTCGCGTTCGGGCAGCTGGTCGGCGGGCCGGTGAGCGACCGGTGGGGGCGGCGCTGGCCGGCTTCCCGGGCTACCGGAATGCGGGCCAGTGCTCCGGCCTTCAGGCCGGGGGTGAAGGCCCGCGCTGGGAGGGCCGCCAGGCCGGGGCAGTGCCTTGACCGGGACGGTTCTGCTGCTCGATGTACTGCTTGATGACGCTGCGCGGTGCGCCGCCGACAGACCCGGCGAAGTACGAGCCGGACCAGAGTTTGTTGGCCCGGTAGTAGTGGTGCACCAGGTCGGGGAACTCCTGCCGGAGGCGGCGCGAGGAGACCCCTTTGAGGCTGTTGACCAGCCTGGCCACGGCGACCTTGGGTGGGAAGTTGACCAGCAGGTGGACGTGGTTGTGTCCGCCGTTGAACTCGACCAGTTCGGCCTCGAAGTCGGCGCACACGTCTCGCATGATCGTCTCCATCCGGGTCACGTGCCGGTCGGCGAACACGTTGTGCCGGAACTTCGTCACGAAAACCAAGTGGACATGCATCGCGAAAGTGCAGTGCCTGCCGGTGCGGATGCCTTGAAGTTCGACCATAAACCAACATGATACAGTGATGGCCGTGCAGCTCCGTTACAACTACCGGATCACCCCGGACGCCGCCCAGCGCACCGCGCTGACGCAGGCGTTCGGGTGTGCCCGGGTGGTTTTCAACGACGGACTCAGGCTGCGTCAGCAGGCCCGCGAGGCGGGCGAGAAGTAAATCTCCGACGGCGACCTGTCGAAGTTGGTCATCACAGCGGCCAAGGCCAGCGAGGACCGGGCCTGGCTGGGTGAGGTGTCGGCCGTGGTGTTGCAGCAGGCCGTCGCCGATCTGAACACCGCGTACCGCAACTTCTTCAACTCGCTGTCCGGCAAACGCCGGGGCCGCAAGGTGGCCCCGCCCCGGTACCGGTCCCGTAAGGACAACCGGCAGGCGATCCGGTTCACGAAGAACTCCCGGTTCAAGGTCTGTGACAACGGCCGCCTGCGGCTGCCGAAGATCGGCGACGTTCCGGTGCGCTGGTCGCGCGGCCTGCCGTCGGATCCCACCTCGGTCACCGTGATCAAGGACACGGCAGGCCGGTACTTCGCCTCGTTCGTCGTGCAGATCGGCGAGGACGAGACGCTGCCGCCGGTCGACTCCGAGATCGGCATCGATCTGGGCCTGACCCACTTCGCGGTCATGTCCGACGGCACGAAGGTGACCGCACCGAAGTTCCTGCGCCGCGCGGCCCGCAAGCTCAAGCGGTTGCAGCAGGCACTCTCACGCAAGCAGAGGGGCAGCAACCGCCGCAAGAAAGCCGTGATCGAGGTGGCCCGCGCTCACGCGCGGGTAGCCGACACCCGGCGGGACTGGCAGCACAAGCTGTCCACGGCGATCATCCGCGAGAACCAAGCGGTGTACGTCGAGGACCTGTGCGTTGTTGGTCTCGGCCGGACTCGGCTGGCGAAGTCCGTGCACAATGCGGGCTGGGCCGCCTTCACCGGCATGCTGGAGTACAAGGCGGAGCGGTACGGGCGCGCGTTCGCCCGGGTGGACCGGTGGCTCCCGTCCACCCGGATGTGCTGCGACTGCGGCCGGATCAACGAGAAGATCGCGTTGAACGTCCGGGAGTGGGACTGCCCGTGCGGCAGCCACCACGACCGGGACATCAACGCCGCCATCAACATCAAGGCCGCCGGACATGCGGACTTCAACGACCGTCGAGCGCACGTAAGACCAGGACTTGTCCCGGCGGCGCGCAGTGAAGCGGTAACCCACCCGGACGCCGCGTGTTCCACGCGTAGCGTGGAGGGAATCCTCGTCCCTTAAGGCGAGGAGGATGTCAAGTCGTCGTCTCGCTGGCGTGCGCGCTGGCCCCGAACGCCGAGGCACTGGCCGGGTTGCGGCTGCTCCAGGGCTTCGCCGGCGGGGTGGGGGTGGTCGTCGCCCGCGCGGTGGTCCGCGACCTCTACGCGGGTGCCGACGCGGCCCGGTTCTTCTCCCGCCTGCTGATCGTCTTCGGGGTGGCACCGATCGCCGCGCCGGTGCTCGGTGCGGTGGTGCTGCGGGTGACCTCCTGGCGGGGGGTCTTCGTCGCCCTCGCGGTGGTCGCCGCGCTGCTCGCCGTCGTCATGGCCCGCTGGCAGCCGGAGACCCTGCCGGAAGAGCGCCGGAACCCGGACGGTCTGGCCGGCGCCGCCCGCGCGGCCCGGCTGGTGCTCACCGACCGGGCGTTCATCGGGTACGCGTCGACCCAGGGTCTGGCGTTCGCCGGCATGTTCGCCTACATCTCCGGATCGCCGTACGTGCTGCAGGACGGGTTCGGGTTGTCGCCGACCATGTTCAGCCTGGTGTTCGGGGCCAACGCGGTCGGGCTGATCGCGCTCAGCCAGCTCAACGCCCGGCTGGTCGGCCGGTACCGGACCCGACCGCTGTTCGTCGGCGCGTTGACCGCCGGAGCCGGTGCCGCGGCGCTGCTGGTGGCCGGCGCGGCCACCGGTCAGCTGTGGCTGATCCTGCCGGCGCTGGCCGGCTACGTCGCCACGATCGGGATGCTGATGCCGAACGGGACCGCGCTGGCCCTGGAGGAGCACGCCCGGCACGCCGGCACCGCCGCCGCCCTGCTCGGCGCGGTCCAGTCGGGGATCGCCTCGCTGGCCGCGCCGGTGGTCGGGCTGGCCGGCACGGCCAGCGCCACCCCGATGGCGCTGATCATCCTCGGCGCGGCGGTGCTGTCACTGCTCGCTGTGTCGACAGCGCGGCCCGCATCGCCGGTACCGGCGCGGCGACCCCGGTGAACTGTTCGAACTGCCCGACCGCCTGGGCCAGCAGCAGATCCAGCCCGGAGACCACCCGGCAACCGGCGGCAGCGGCCGCCGAGGCCAGTGGAGTCGGCCAGGGATCGTAGATCGCGTCGAAGCAGACCGTGCCGGATGCCCACGGCAGCTGGCCGGCGTACGGGTCGGCGGCCCCCTTCGGCAGGGTGGAGACCAGTACGTCGGTGCCGGCCGCCGCCGTTGGGGCTGCCGACAGGTCGGCACCGGTCATCGACACGCCGAGCGCGCCGGCGACCGGCACCAGTTCGTCGACCGCCGCCGGTCGTCGGGCCGCCACGGTGACCGATGCGGCGGCCAGCGCGGCGGCGGCCGCCAACGCGGCTCGGGCGGTGCCGCCGGCACCCAGCACGGTGAACCGGGCACCGGTGCCGACACCGGCGTCGCGCAGCACCGCGACCATCCCCGCCACGTCGGTGTTGTCGGCGAACCAGGCGCCGTCGGCCCGGCGTACCAGGGTGTTGGCCGCCCCGACCGCGGTGGCCACCGGGGATGCCCGCCCGGCCAGAGCGAGCGCCGCCTCCTTCAACGGCATGGTGACCGACAGCCCGGCCCACTCCGGGCCGAGACCAGCAACCAGGCCCGCCAGCTGCGCCTCGGCGCATTCGATCGCGGTGTAGCTCCAGCCGGTCAGCCCGGCGGCCCGGTAGCCGGCGTTGTGGATCACCGGCGACAGTGAGTGCCCGATCGGCTTGCCGAGCACTGCGGCCCGCCGCCGGACGGCGGTGGACGGTCGGGGGGCGGACACCTCAGAGGATGCCGTTCTGCCGGGCGATCTCGATGTTCTGGTTGTGCTGGTCGAGGGTCTCGGCAAACGCCGAACGGCCCTCCTTGTCGATCGCCACGAAGTAGACCCAGTCCTCGTCCGGCGGGTTGATCGACCCTTCCAGGGCGGCCTTGCCCGGGTTGTTGATCGGCGTGGGCGGCAGCCCGCTGTGCGCGTGTGTGCTGTACGGATTGCTCTCGTCGTACAGCTCCTCGCGGGTCATGTCCTTGGACGCCTTGGTCTCCTGGCCGGTCAGCTCCCAGTAGTAGTTGACCGTCACATCGAACTGCAGGCAGCTGCACGGGAAGGTCTCGCTGTACACCCGGTTGTACGCCACCCGGGAGACCTTGGCGAGGTCCTCGGCGATGCCGGCCTCGGCCTGCGCCAGCGACGCGACGATCAACGCCTCGTACGGGCTGATCCCGCCGCGTTCGGCCTGCACCCGGTCGGCGTACTCCATCTCGCCGGTGACGGTCAGGAACCGGTTGACCATCACCCGGAGGATCTCCGGGGCGGTGACGTCGGGATCGAAGTCGTAGGTGTCCGGAAAGAGGAACCCTTCGGCGGAGACCGTCACCTCCTGCCCGTCGGTGCGGGTCATCCACCACTCGGGCACGCCCAGGGCCAACGGATCCTCGGCTGCGGTGGCGAACTCCTCCGCCGGGATGTCCGTCGACTCGGCCAGCAGCTGGTAGATCTGCTTGGCGGTACGGCCCTCCGGGATGGTCACCCGGTTGGATACCTTGTTCTCCAGGTCAAGCAGCAGGCTGAGCGCGGTCGCCGCGCTCATCTCCAGGCGCAGCGTGTAGAAACCCGGCTGGATGTTCTGGCTGCGGGAGTTGTCCCGGGCCTCGTTGACGAACGCCTTGGTGCTCTTGACCACGCCGGCGTCGACGAGGGTGTTGCCGATGTCGGTGGCGGTGTCGCCGGCCCGGACCTGGACCACCACCTCACCGGTGCCGCCGCCGGCGTAGTCCGGGGTGGCGAAGTAGCCCTGCACCCGGTCGAAGCCGTACCAGACGCCACCGCCGAGCATGCCGAGCAGCAGCACGGTGACCAGCAGCGCGGCGAAGGTCTTGCCGCGACCGCCACCGCCGGACGGCTTCTTGCGCCGCGCGCCCCGACGGTGCCGGCCTTTGTCGGCCCGGTCCTCGAAGGCGAGGTCCAGTTCGTCGATCATCACTTCTGCCTCCGCTGCGCATCCAGCCAGCTCTGCAGGATCTCCACGGCGGCCGCCTGGTCGACCACCGTACGTTGACGTCGTCCTCGGACGCCCCGCTCGGACAGCCTACGGCTAGCGACCACCGTCGACATCCTTTCGTCGGTCGTCAGGACTGAAATCGGCGATACCGCCACTTCGAGTAACCGCACGTATGCGCTGACCGCGTCGGCGGCCGGTCCGTGGCGACCGGCGAGGTTCACCGGCAGACCGACAATAACCGCACTGACCTCGTACTCACGGACTATCTGGACAATTTTCGCGATGTCCGTAGGCACGTCGGCCGGTGTCGTCGGGCCGCCGGTTGACAGGTCCCGCCGCACCGTCATCAACGGGGTGGCGAGAATGCCGTCCGGGTCGCTGATCGCCAGACCGACCCGGACCTGCCCCACGTCAACGCCGAGCCGGCGTCCACGGACGAAGGCGCTCACCTCGTACCGCTCATCTCAGGCCGTTCCGGCGATCGCCTTTTCGACCGCGACCAGCAGGTTCGCCGCCTCGGCCGCTGGCAGCCCACCGCCCTGCGCCAGGTCAGCGTTGCCGCCGCCCCGGCCGTGCAGCGCCCCTTTGACCAGGTCGGCGGCGGACACTCCACGCGACTTGCCGGCCGCGTTCACCGCCACCACCAGCGACGCCTTGCCGTTGGCCCGGGCCGCCACCGCGACCACCGCCGGTCGGGCCGGGTCGATCTTGCCCCGGATCTCCTGCGCCAAGGTCCGTACGTCGTTGCCGGCCGCGCCCTCGGGCGCCTCGGTGCCGACGTAGGCCACCCCGTGCACGTCACGCGCCTGGCCGGCGATCGCCGCCGCACCGCCGAGTACCAGCTGGGCGCGCAGCTTCTCCAGCTCCTTCTCCGCGTCGCGCAGCTGGGTGACGGTCTGCTGGACCCGGTCCGCGACCTGGTCGGCCGGCACCCGGTACAGCTCGGCGAGCCGCGCCACCAGCAGGTGCTCGCGGGCCAGGAAGTTGAACGCGTCGATGCCGACCAGCGCCTCCACCCGGCGCACGCCGGAGCCGATCGACGACTCGGAGAGAATCTTCACCACACCGAGCTGACCGGAGCGGGTCACATGCGTACCGCCGCACAGCTCCCGGGCGTAGTCACCGACCTCGACCACCCGGACCTCGTCGCCGTACTTCTCCCCGAACAGCGCCATCGCACCCAGCCGGCGCGCCTCCTCCTGCGAGGTGATGAACGCGTTCACCTCCAGGTCACGCAGCAGCACCTCGTTGACCTGCTGCTCGATGTCGTGCAGTACCGACGGCGCGACCGCGCCGGGGGTGTTGAAGTCGAACCGCAGCCGGCCCGGCGCGTTCAGCGACCCAGCCTGGGTCGCCGACTCGCCGAGAAAGTTGCGCATCGTCTGGTGCACCAGGTGCGTCGCGGTGTGCGACCGGGAGATCGCCCGCCGCCGCGGGATGTCGATCTCGGCGTAGCCGGACTCCCCGGCGCGCAGCTCGCCGCTGACCACCCGTGCCCGGTGCACGATCAGGCCCGGCACCGGCTGCTGCACGTCGAAGATCTCCACCCGGCCGGCGCCGACGGTGAGCAGGCCGGTGTCCGGCTGCTGGCCGCCGCCCTCGGCGTAGAACGGGGTGCTGTCCAGTACCAGCTCCACCACGTCGCCCTCACCGGCCGCGGGCAGCGCCGCGCCGCCGGCGCCGAGCAGCGCCCGGACCCGCGACTCACGGGACACTTCGGCGTAGCCGGTGAACTCCACCGGCCCGCCGCTGTCCAGCACCCCGCGGTACGCGGACATGTCCACGTGCCCGGTCTTGCGGGCCTGCGCGTCCGCCTTCGCCCGGGCCCGCTGCTCGGACATCAGCCGGCGGAAACCGTCCTGGTCGACCGAGAGCCCCTGCTCGGCGGCGATCTCCAGGGTGAGGTCGATCGGGAACCCGTAGGTGTCGTGCAGTTGGAAGGCCTGGTCGCCGGAGAGTTTACCGCCGCCGGCCGACCTGGTCTGGGCGATCGCCGTGTCCAGGATCGTGGTACCGGCGCGCAGCGTGGACAGGAAGGCGTCCTCCTCGGCGTACGCGTACGAAGAGATCCGCTCGAAGTCGGCGGCCAGCTCGGGGTACGACGGCGCCATGCAGTCCCGGGCCACCGGCAGCAGCTCCGGCAGGGCGCGCTCCTGCCAGCCGAGCAGCCGCACCGAACGGATCGCCCGACGCATGATCCGACGCAGCACGTAGCCGCGACCCTCGTTGGACGGGGTCACCCCGTCGCCGATCAGCATCAGCGCGGTCCGCACGTGGTCGGCGATCACCCGCAGCCGTACGTCGTCGGGGTGCGACTCGCTCGCCGCCTGGCCGGAGCCCGCGCCGTAGCGCTTACCGGTCAACTCGGCCGCCCGGTCCAGGATCGGACGTACCTCGTCGATCTCGTAGAGGTTGTCAACCCCCTGCAGGATCGACGCGATCCGCTCCAGGCCCATGCCGGTGTCGATGTTCTTCTTCGGCAGGTCGCCGACGATGTCGAAGACCTCTTTGCTCTGTACGTTGGTGATCTCGTACTGCATGAAGACGAGATTCCAGAACTCCAGGAAGCGGTCCTCGTCGACCTCCGGCCCGCCGTCCGGCCCGTACGCCGGACCCCGGTCGTAGTACAGCTCCGAGCACGGCCCCGCCGGCCCGGGGATACCCATCGACCAGAAGTTGTCCTTGTTGCCGCGGCGCACGATCCGCGCCGCAGGTACGCCGGTGCGCCGCCAGATGTCGGCCGCCTCGTCGTCGTCGAGGTAGACGGTGACCCAGATCCGCTCCGGGTCCATGCCGAACCCGCCCTGCTCCACCGGTTTGGTGGCCAGTTCCCAGGCCAGCGGGATCGCGCCTTCCTTGAAGTAGTCGCCGAACGAGAAATTGCCGTTCATCTGGAAGAAGGTGCCGTGCCGCGACGTCTTGCCGACCTCGTCGATGTCCGGGGTACGGATGCACTTCTGCACGCTCGTCGCCCGCTGGTACGGCGGGGTCCGCTGACCGAGGAAGTACGGCACGAACTGCACCATGCCCGCGTTGATGAACAGCAGGTTCGGGTCATCGATCGCGGGCAGCGGAGCTGACGGCACCACGGCATGGCCGTTGGCCTCGAAGTGCGCGAGGAACTGCCGCTTGATCTCCGCCGTTTTCACCGAACGTCCTCCTGGGGAAATATCTCCGCGTCACCGACGCTCGGGTCGCCCCGCAGGTCGGCGAACTGGTCGTCGAACGCCACGCCCTCGGCGAACGCGGCCTGGATCTGCTGCTCGCGCTCTGCCATGCCCTCGCGCACGTCCTCCACGAAGGTACGGACCGATTCGACGAAACCACCAGCGGATTCCGACAGCGAGGAGGCGATCCCGGACGGCGTGTAGGACTGGGCGGTCCGGGCCAGTTTGCGGACCACCACCGCGCCGACGGCGATGCCGACACCGAGCCAGAGCAGGCGTTTCATGACGGCGTCCTCCCGGTCATCCGGCGTTGCGCCGGGCTGCCCGGCGCCGCTGCTTCAGTTCCGCCCGTACGTCGCGCTCCTGCTCGGCGTGCCGACGGGCGGACGCGGCGCGCCGGACGCCGTACCCGAAGGCGGCGACCTTGACCAGCGGGTTCGCCGCCGCTGCCGAGACGACGGTGGCGAGGTTCGCCACGTTGGCGGTGACGTTCTGCGCGTGACCGGTCATCGTGTCGATCTTGGCGAGCTGGATGTTGACGCCGTCCAGCGTGGTGTGCACCTGCCCGAGCGCAGTGTTGACATTCTCCACCGAGGTGTTGACCTGGCCGAGTAGTGGACCGGTGCGGTCGTTCAGGTCGTTGATCGCCCTTGTCGCCGCGTCCACGGTGTGCCGCAGCCGCAGGATCGGCACCGCGAGCACCAGCACGAGCATCAGGAACGCTCCGGCCGCCACCAGCGCCGCGATCTGTCCACCGTCCATGCCTGTGTCCTCCTCTGTCACGACGCCTCGCCGCCGCTGCTCACCTGACGGCGGTCAGCTCGCGCCGCACCACCGTGCAGACCCTACCGTCAGTGATGGTCGTCCGCTCACGACGGTTCGACCTCCAGGTCCAGCAGCGGGTCGTCGGTGAAGACCGGATCCGGATCCTCACCGGTGAGCGATGGATCGGTGCTCGGCTGTGGCTTCATCCGGTCGTCACCGATCGCGTTGCGTACCTTGATCGACACGACCGAACCAGTGCAGGTCTCGGCCTCAGCGACCGGCGGCGAGTCGGCCGATTCCCCGTCGGTCGACCCACCGTCGGTCGACTCGCCGGATGGCGGCTCCACCGTCGGCCGCTGCAGTAACAGGTCGTCCGAGCAGGCCGGCGGCCGGACCCACAGGTCGAGGGTGAGTTCGTCGCGGGTCCAGCAGTTGTACTGGCCTTCGACCGGCTGGGACGGGCACAGCTCGGCGTCCCACGGCAGCCACCCGGCGTCGGTCAGTGCCGCAGTATAGACCTGGGCGGTCTCCTCGGTGCCGCGTTCGGAGGTCATCGTCCGCTCGCGGAACCGGCAGTCGATGAGGCACCAACGGCTCCCGCTGACCGCGTCGGTCCGCTCCTGCGCCGCCCACTCGGGCACGTCGAGTCGGTCAAGGGAGTTGAAGACCGGGTCGCGGGTCGCCGCCCGGATGCCGAAGTAGAGCGGGAGGGCGGCCAGCACCACGACGGCGACCATGATCAGGGCCATTGCCCGCAGCCGACGCTGCTGCAGGTTCGGGCGACCCTGCTCGGAACCCGACTGGTCGGCACCGGACTCCTCAGGGCCGGAGTGCTCGGGTTCCGACCGGTCAGGCCGGTACGGCCCGGACCGGACCGGCGAGCCACCCCCACCGGACACCGGGGCGACACCTCCCGGGACCGGCACGGCTCCCGGGACCGGCACGGCTCCCGGGACCGGCACGGCTCCCGGGACCGGCACGGCTCCGCCGGACACCGGGGCGAGTCCGGCCGGCGGCACCGGCCCACCCGGCCGCACCGGCACCGACGCCGACCGGGCCACCGTCGCCCCGGCCCCGGAGACCGGGCGGGGCGGGGCGGGCGTCGGCCGATCGTGGTGCGGCGGCGCGGCGGCACCGGCAGGTCCACCGGACACCGGCCGGCCAGGTGCCGGCGCGCCGGGCATCGTCGCGATGCCACCGGACCCGGGTTGAGCTGGTCGGCCGGGTTGAGCTGGTCGGCCCGGGGGGCTGGGGCGGCCGAAGGTGCCGGCCTCGTTGGGACGGCCCGGCGGGTCGGATCGACCCGGCTGGCCTGGGCGGATCGGACCGGTGGCGTACGGGTCCCGTCGATCGGTGGCCGGCGGCCCGGTCACCGGTGGTCGCGGCCTGCCACCGGCACCGGTCGGCACCGGCCCGGCTGCCGGGACCGTCGCCCGGCCGGGACCAGGGCGGGTGGCGGTCGGCGGGTCGGCCGGATGGACCGGCGGTCCTGCCGGGCGGGTTCCCGGACGGGGCGGCTGGTCGGTGCCCGGGCCAGGCTGCAGACCCCGGGCCGGTGGCACGGCACCGCCCGGCCCGGGGACCACGGGAGCGGCCAGGGGGCCGCCGGGGCCGCCCCGGGATGGCTGGCCAGGGATCGGCGCGGACCGCGCCGGGCGAGGCCCGCCCGAGGTCGGCCGGGCCGGCTCGAACGGCTGGCCGGCCGAGGCATGCCGGCCGGCCGACGGCCGCGATGGTGCCGGGCCGTCCCCCTCGCGGGTCTGACCCGCCCGGTCCGCCCCGGTGGCCGGGCCACGTTGGGGCGTCTCCGGGCGGCGTTGCCAGCCGCTGGTCTCGTCCGCCGGTTCCGGGGCGCGTCGACGTCCGCCGGACGACCTGACCGGCGGAATGATCCGGGTCTCGTCGCGTCCATCGGCACGGGGGCCGGACGTTGGTCGGGTCGGGGTGCCCGGCGCGGAACGGGGCCCGCCGAAGGCGTCGGCGGATGGCCGCTGCGGGGCGGACGGCGGCAACGGCGGTGCGTTGCCCGACTGCGGCACAACCGTGTCCGCCGCTGGCAGGCGTTGCGGCGGTCGCTGGTACCGGCCCGGGGTCGGGCTCGGCCCACCGGATACCGGGCTCGGCCCACCCGGGGCGGGGCTGACGGGCCGAGGTCGGGGTCGGGGTTCGGACGGTTCCGCGCCAGCCGGGGACACCGGCTCGGCCGGCCCTGGACCGGTGCGCGGCTGCGGACCCGGAGGCGGCTGCGGGCCGGCACCCGGCTGCGGACCCGGACCCGCAGGCGGCTGCGGATGTGGACGGGACGGGACGGCGGACCGGGAAACCGCCGAGCGGGACGGCGGGCCGTCCGTCGGGGAGTCGCCGGATGCCCCGGCGCCGCCGGGTCCGATGTCGATCCGCTGTTCCTTGGCGGTCCGCAGATCGTCCAGCCAGCCAGTCTCCTCGCCGCTGACCTCTTCCTCGACCGGTGCCCGGCCCCACCGGCGGCCCTTCGGCTTGCCCTCACGACGCTCGTCGGGGTGATCGGGGCGGTCAGAACCGCGCGCTCTCACTGCTGTACCTCCCCGGCAGCAACGCTGCCGCTGTCATCGGGCACCGGACCAGCCTCGGACGCTGGGACGGATGGATCAGGTTCGGCAGCACCAGCGGACGAGCCGGAGCCGGTGCGTCCAGCGGGCGCGCGGGTGTCGGGCGGCAGGCCGCGCACGATCCGGCGGAGCACCGGCAGCCGCGCGGAGACCGTCCGTTCGGCGCCATGCTCGGTCGGGCGGTAGTAGTCGACACCGGCGAGCTCGTCGGGCGGGTACTGCTGGGTAACCACCCCCCGGTGGTCGTCGTGAGGGTAACGGTAGCCGCCTCCATGGCCGATCCGCCGCGCGCCCGAGTAGTGGCTGTCCCGTAGATGTGCCGGCACCGTCCCGCCCCGGCCGGCCCGTACGTCGGCGACGGCCGCCGCCAGCGCTGCCGTGGTCGAGTTGGACTTCGGGGCGGTGGCCAGGTGGATCACCGCCTGGGCAAGGTTGAGTTGTGCCTCCGGCAGCCCCACGTACTCCACGGCGTGGGCGGCCGCGGTCGCCACCGACAGCGCAACCGGGTCGGCCATCCCCACGTCCTCGCTGGCGAAGATCACGATCCGTCGGGCGATGAACCTGGCGTCCTCCCCGGCGACCAGCATCCGGGCCAGCCAGTGCAGCGCGGCGTCGACGTCCGAGCCACGCATGCTCTTGATGAACGCGCTGGTCACGTCGTAATGGGCGTCGCCGTCGCGGTCATAGCGCACCGCAGCGACGTCGATCGCCCGCTCGGCGGTACGCAGGTCGATCTCTCCGGTGTCGGTCGCGGTGGCCGCCGAGGCCGCCGCCTCCAGGGCGGTGAGCGCCTTGCGCACGTCGCCACCGGCCAACCGGACCAGGTGGTCCTCGGCCGGCGGGGACAGCCGCAGCGCGCCGCCGAGTCCACGTTCGTCGGTCACCGCGCGCCGGAGCAGATCACGGACCGCCTCGTCGCCGAGCGGCCGCAGGGTGAGCAGGACACACCGCGACAGTAACGGCGAGATGACCGAAAAGTGGGGGTTTTCGGTGGTTGCCGCCAGCAACGTCACGGTACGGTCCTCGACCGCCGCGAGCAGCGAATCCTGCTGGGTCTTACTGAAGCGGTGCACCTCGTCGATGAACAGCACCGTCGGCAACCCGCCGGTACGCCGTTGCCGTCGGGCCTCGTCTATCACCGCGCGGACGTCCTTGACTCCGGCGGACAGCGCCGACATCGCCACGAAGCGACGGTCGGTGGCCCGGGCCACCAGGTGGGCGATCGTCGTCTTGCCGCAGCCCGGCGGCCCCCAGAGGATGACCGACATCGGCGCGGTGCCGGTCACCAACTGCCGCAGCGGCGCACCCGGGGCGAGCAGATGCTCCTGGCCGACCAGCTCGTCGAGGCTCGCCGGACGCATCCGTACCGGCAACGGCGCCGATGTGGTCGGGCCGGAGCCGGAGTCTCCCGCCACCACACCGCCCGCCGGCGACGCATCGCGGCGGTGCTCGGCGGGGGGGTAGGAGAAGAGGACGTCGGACTCCATCAGCAAGACAGTACCGGCCCGATCTCGGACGCCGGAAATGCACAGAGATCGGGTTAGTGAACAGCCGGGTCAGCTGCGCCGACGGCGCCGGGACCAACCGCCGCCGGTGCCACGACCGACCCCGGCGAAGAACAGGGTCAGGCAGAGCAGGCCGATCAGCACCATGGTGTTCCAGTTGAACAGGTCGGGCGCACCGAGATCGGTGTCGAGCAGGTCGAGCAGCAGGGCGAAGCCGAAGACGACAGCCGCAGCGATGGCGAACATCAGATCCTCCTGGGGGTTAAGTCGGTCGGCCGATCCATACCCAACGGCCGCGCCGGCCAATCCAGCTTGGACCAGGCGAGACCAGGTACAGCGGTGCGGCCGCGGCCAGCACGGCCGCGCCGACCAGCATCGCCAGGCTGACCGAGGCGGAACCGGCGATGGCCATCAGCACCACCCCTCCGAGGGCACCAGCCGGTTGAGCGACCATCGAGTTGAGCGAGACGACGCTGGTCCGGTGCGGTCCGTCCACCTGCCGGTGCAGCAGGCCCAGGTGCACCGGGTTCGACGCACCGTGGATGGCGTAGCAGGCCAGATAGGCCACGATCACCCCGACCGGCCCGGCAAGCAGCGCCATCGCGACCACGGTCACCCCTTGCAGAATCCGGAACGCCGCAGCGGTCACCGGTGCGCCGAGCCGCCGGCTGAACGCCGGCACCAGGGCCGCGCCACCGGCCGACGCCAACCAGGCGACCGCGCCGACCGGGCCGAGCAGCGCCGCCGCCCGGTCGGCGTCGCCGGCCACCTCCGCCAGCCGCACCGGCATCAACGTCTCGAAGGAGATCATGCCGAATCCCCAGAACAGCTCGACCGAGATCAGGGCGAGCAGAATCCGGGACCGCCGCAGCAGCCCCAGTGCGCCGAGCACAACGGACGGCACCTGCCGGACCGAAGCGGTGAGCGTCAGTGCCCCGCCCGCCGGCCGCACCTCGACCAGCAGCAGCGCCAGGCCGACCAGGCCGACGACCTGCAGCACCCCGGCAACCACGACCGGCCCGATCAACGCGCTGACCGGACCGACCGGCCCAAGCGCCACCAGCGCACCGCTGACCAGGGCGCCGGCGGCGATCGCTAGACCGCCCACAACTCCCCCGTGGCTCAACCCACCTTCGTATCGTGCATCGGGGTCGGTGGCGAGCATGGCGTCGACGTACCAGGAATCCAGCGGCCCGCTCTCCAATGCCCGGTAGAGGCCCTGCAGCAGCATCACGGCGAAGAACAGGGCGAAGGAGTCCGCGACGACCAGCAGCGCCAGCGCCAGCAGGTTCGCCGCCGCCGCGCCGATCAGCACCGGCTTGCGACCAACCGCGTCGGCCAGGCCGCCGGTGGGCAGCTCCAGCAGCAGTACGGCGAACCCCTGCGCGGCGACGACCAGGCCGATCTGCGGCAGCGTCAGTCCGCGCTCCAGCATCAGCAGCACCGTGACGGGGATCAGCAGTCCGGTCGGTGCCCAGCGCAGGCCGTGCAGGATCAGGTAGCGCCGGCGCACCTGCCGGGCGGCCAGGGCGGTCACGGCTGGTCTCCGACCAGCTCATTCCCGGCCGACCCGGCCCGGTCCGCGCCACCGCCCTTGGCCACGCGTGGGAAGGCGTACATGTACAACATCACCTGCTCGGCCGGCCCGTCACCCGGGCCGGGATCGGTGCGGTACCGCTCGATGACCTCGTCGAGGTCGGCGTTGAGTCGCCGCAGCTGGTCGACGGTGAGGGTCAACCGGGTGTCGGAGTACTCCGCGGCGTCACGCCATTCGGTGGAGTAGCCGTCCCGGGCGGTGTGCCAGTCCTCCGCCCAGCGGACGAACTGCTGCACGAAGTAGCTGTTCAGCCAGTCGGCCGCGGCGCGGGCGTCTGGGTCGTCATCGAAGGACGTGTTGCGCCACGAGCTGACCTGGTGCACCGCCCGCCACCACCGCTCCCGGCCGGTGCCCCGGGCCGGCTCCTCGCGGACCAGCCCGGCGTCGGCGAGCTTGCGCAGGTGGTAGCTGGTGGCGCCGGTGTTGGTGCCCAGTTCGTGAGCGAGGCTGGTGGCGGTCGCCGGGCCGTCCAGGCGCAGCGCGCCGAGCAGCCGCAACCGCAGCGGGTGGGCCAGGGTGCGGACCTGGTCCCCGGTTAGCCAGACCGTCGACTGTTGCTCTTCCATATTCTGCACAATAAACCTGCAAATAAAGTGTGCACAATATATGTGCATAGTTTCTCTGGAACCGGTGGGGGCATGGGCCGCAGACATGCGTGGGCCCGGGGTGCACGTGCACCCCGGGCCCACGGCCGAAGGACAGTTACCCGGTCAGGACGGCTCCACCAGGGCTGCCACCCCGGCCGTTCCGGCTGCTGGGGTCGGCGCGACACCGGCCGGTGGCTTCGGCCTGGCGTCCACCCCGGCCTCGACCCGCTGCTGCGCCGTGATCGGCGTCGGCGCCTGGGTCAGCGGGTCGAACCCGCCACGCGTCTTCGGAAACGCGATCACCTCACGGATCGAGTCCACGCCGGCCAGGAGCATGCAGATCCGGTCCCAGCCGAACGCGATGCCGCCGTGCGGCGGCGGGCCGTACTTGAACGCCTCCAGCAGGAAGCCGAACTTGTCGGCCGCCTCCTGTTCGCTGATGCCCAGCAGGTCGAACACCCGTCGTTGCACGTCGGCCCGGTGGATACGGACCGAGCCGCCGCCGATCTCGTTGCCGTTGCAGACGATGTCGTACGCGTACGCCAGGGCCTCCCCGGGCGCGCCGTCGAAACGGTCCAGCCACTCGTCGGTCGGCGAGGTGAACGGGTGGTGCACCGCCGTCCAGCCGCCCTCCTCCGTCGGCTCGAACATCGGCGCGTCCACCACCCAGCAGAACGCCCACGCGCTCTCGTCGACCAGGTTGGCCCGCTGGGCGATCTCGATGCGGGCCGCGCCGAGCAGCTCCTGCGCCTCCCGCCGGTTGGTCGAGGCGGCGAAGAAGATCGCGTCGCCGGGCTTGGCGCCGACCGCGTCGGCCAGCCCGCCCAGGTGCTCGGCCGACAGGTTCTTCGCCACCGGGCCGCGCGGCTCACCGGTTTCGGCGTCCAGCACCACGTACGCCAGGCCCCGCGCACCGCGCGCCTTGGCCCAGTCCTGCCAGCCGTCCAGCTCCTTGCGGGTCTGCGCGGCACCGCCAGGCATCACCACCGCCCCGACGTAGCCGCCCGCGTCGATCGCCCCGGCGAACACCCGGAACGCCGTGCCGCGCAGGTAGCCGGTCAGCTCGGTCAGCTCCACGCCGTAGCGCAGGTCCGGCTTGTCGGAACCGTACCGGTCCATCGCCTCGTGCCAGGTGATCCGCGGCACCGGTCCGGTGATCTCGTGCCCGGCCAGCTCCCGCCACAGCGCGCCGACAATCGACTCGCCCAGCTCGATCACGTCGTCCTGGGTGACGAACGACATCTCGATGTCCAGCTGGGTGAACTCCGGCTGCCGATCGGCCCGGAAGTCCTCGTCGCGGTAGCAGCGGGCGATCTGGTAGTACCGCTCCATCCCGGCGACCATCAGCAGCTGCTTGAACAACTGCGGCGACTGCGGCAGGGCATACCAGGTGCCGGGCTGCAGCCGCACCGGCACCAGAAAGTCGCGGGCCCCTTCCGGCGTGGACCGGGTCAGCGTCGGGGTCTCGATCTCCACGAAGTCACGGTCGTGCAGCACCGTACGGGCGATCTGGTTGGCCCGCGACCGCAGCCGCAGCGCCCCGGCCGGACCGCTGCGACGCAGGTCCAGGTAGCGGTACCGCAGCCGGACGTCGTCGCCGGCGTCGACCTGGTCGTCGATGGGCAGCGGCAGCGGCGCGGCCTCGGACAGCACGGTCAGCTCGGTCGCGGTGACCTCGACCTCGCCGGTGGCCAACTCCGGGTTGTCGTTGCCCTCCGGGCGGCGGTCCACGACACCGGTCACCCGTACGCAGAACTCGTTACGCAGCGCGTGGGCCAGCTGCATCTCCTCGCGGAACACCACCTGCGCCACGCCGGAGGCGTCGCGTAGGTCGACGAAGATGACCCCGCCGTGGTCGCGCCGGCGGGCCACCCACCCGGCAAGCGTCACCGTCGTGCCGGCGTGCGTGGCGCGCAGGCCGCCGGCGTCATGGGTACGAATCACGGCACGGAACTCCTCATCGCGGGTATGGGACTGCTTCCGCATTGTGTCAGCCCGTCCGGTACCGGTCCGCGCCGATCCCGACCCCGCCGGCACGTACCATCACCGGGCCCGACACCATCGCCACCGCTCGCCGCCGGTCCCGGAGTTCACATGCTGCTGCTGAGTTTCGCCGCCGTACTGCTACTCGCCGTGCTGGTGTCGGCGCTGGCCCACCGCACCATCCTGTCCACGGCGGCGTTGTTCCTGGTCGCCGGCTTCCTACTCGGGCCGCAGACCACCGGCGTGCTGGACGTGCAGGCCGACTCGTCGATCGTCAACACCCTCGCCGAGCTGGCGCTGTTCGCCGTGCTGTTCACCGACGGGATGCGGGTCGGCTGGCAGGACCTGCGCTCCGCCTGGCGGCTGCCCGGCCGGGCGCTGGGCTGGGGGCTGCCGCTCACCTTGTTGATCACCGCGGTGCTGGCCCACTACGTAGCCGGGCTGGGCTGGGCGGAATCGCTGCTGATCGGCGCGGTGCTGGCCCCGACCGACCCGGTGTTCGCCGCCGCGCTGGTCGGCAACGAGAAGGTGCCGTACCGGCTGCGGCATCTGCTCAACGTCGAGTCCGGGATCAACGACGGCCTCGCGTTGCCGTTCGTGATCCTGTTCCTGGCGATCGCCACCGGCTCCGGCGACCTGCACCTGAACGAGCTGGCCACCGAACTCGCCGTCGGCCTGGCCATCGGAGTCGCCGTTCCCGCACTGGCGATCGCCCTGGAACGGACCCGGTGGTTCTCCGCGTCGGCCCTGTACGCACCGCTCAACGGGGTGGCGATCGGGCTGCTGGTGCTGGCTCTCGGCCAGGCCACCCACGGCAACCTGTTCCTGGCCGCGTTCGCCGCCGGCAGCACCATCGCCACCTTCGGCCCTCGTCAACGGGCCGCCTTCGAGCACTTCGGCGAAAGCGTCTCCGAGCTGCTGAAGCTGGCTGCCCTGCTGGTCTTCGGCGCGCTGATCTCGATCGAGTTCCTCGGCGAGATCTCCTGGCCGGGGTGGGTCTTCGCAGTGTTGGCCATCTTCGTCGCCCGGCCGGTGGCGCTGGCCATCGCATTCATCCGCTCCGGGTTGGCGCCCCGGGAGCAGGCGGCGGCCATGTGGTTCGGGCCGAAGGGCTTCGCCTCGGTGGTGTACGGCCTGATCGTGCTCAAGTCCGGCATCGACGCCGCCGACGAGGTGTTCCATCTGGTCGCCCTGACCATCGTGATCTCGATCCTGCTGCACTCGTCGACCGACGTGGTGATCGCCAACGCCTTCGACGACGAACGGGAGACGCCGGCCTGGCACGACCGCTTCCGGCGTACCCCCGACACCCCCGACCCGCCTGCGGCTGCCGGCACCGACCAGGACGGGGGCCATCCGAACTGACGACGGATGGCCCCGTCATGGAATCATGGACTCATCCCGGAATCTTCCAGGCATCCATCCGCAGGCTGACCGCTCCGTCAGCGGACACTCCAGTGATCTCCAACTTGACGACAAGCTGCGCAATGCCCGAGTTGATGGCCGCCGCACGGCTCGTCCAGAGGCAGAGCACCACGCCCTGGCGGACCGGCACCTGGGCCTCGGCACCGAGGGGCGCGATGCGGATCTGTTCCGAGCAGTCGTGCGGGGTGAGTCCCGACTCGGCTACCTGGCTGCCACGTACGTCCTGGCCGAGCACCAGGTTCGCCGGTGCGTTGCTGTAGCCGCCGCGTAGCGTGATGTCCGCCACGGCCGCCGGAGCATCGGCCAGTGGCTCGTCCAGATCGGCGTGCATGCTCCTGTTGTTGCCGGACAGTCGCAGCGTCAACGTCTGCTGCGAGTAGTGGACCACGTACTGAGTCTGCGCGTCGAGCGGCGGCTGCGCGGTCGGATCAACTGACGGATCACCGCCGGGCGGCGTGGTGGGCTCCGACCATTCCGGCGTCGCGGGCCCGTCGGGAGTCGCCGGCGCCTCGATCGTCGGCGCGCTGCCCGGCCCCGGCTCCTCGTCACCACCGGCCGACGTTGCCATCGCATCGACACGGTCCGCCGTCCGCAGGGCGATCACGATCGACGTGGCGGCGAACACGAACGCGGCCGCCGCGAGCACTACCGCCCCCGCGACCAGCAACCGCTGGAGCCTGCCGGCCACTTGACCCGGCCGGCGAGCACCGGGAGCCTTTGGCGCATTATCTCCGGAAATCGACATCTGATTCCTCCATACATCCTCGTCCAGGCACTCTCGACAATCACTCGGGGACCCCATGGGCGCACACACGATCCGTTGTCGACACGCCTGGAGGGCCACCGATCCACTTGATTGATCGAGTAAGGTAATGGTGGCATGCTGCCGCAATCATCTTCCGCTACCCCGATGGACGAACCATGCCCGACAATGGCAAATCTGCAGGTGAAGGCCCCTCCCGACCGCATCGGCCAGTGCGGAAAATATCCGAACGGCTGGCGCTGGCCGGCCTCGTGGTCGCCATACTTGGGGTGATCGTCGCAGTGTTCGACTGGCGCTTTCCGGTCGGGCAGCAGGAGACGCCTGCGCCGACCGCGTCCCCTGGCGCCCCAGTGACGGTGCCGGCGGCCACGTCGCCCGACGCCACCCAAGGCGACTCCCCAGGCACGACCAGGGTCGAATATCTTTCCGCACTCCAAGCCCACGCTGGCACCACCAATTTGGTGGAACTTCCACGGGAGCTACGGGAGAGCGCCGGATTCGAGCGCGCAATCGTGATCAAATGCCCGAGCAACCAGAGCAATGACAAGATCACCAAGGTCACCTATCAACTTCTCGGCCGATTCGACACCTTTCAGGCGACTGTTCGGCCACATTTCGACAGCCAACCGGAGGCCCAGATGCACGTCGAGGTCCTGGTTGGCGAACGTGCCCGTGACGGTGGCCTGGTGTGGGACGTCGGCGGCAGGCAGTATCAGGCGACCGCCGAACAGCCGGGCCCGATCAGCGCGGTCGTCGAGGGCATGCAGGAGCTGGAAATCCAGGTCCAGTGCCAGTTGCCGGACGGGGTAGCGATCCTGGTGGACGCTGCCCTGCACGAATGACCGCCGCCGCCCACCGCCGCAGGTCCCGCCGCCGACCCAGTGAGCCCGATACGCGTACGTAACGTGATTGAAATGTCAGAATGCCAGCATCTGCCACGACCCAGGTCTCGATCGCTCATGGAGGTCCGGCTTGTTTCTCACCCGGCACGAGCAGGAGCGACTGCTCATCCACGTCGCAGCCGACGTGGCCTGGAAGCGCCGTGAGAGGGGCATCCGGCTCAACCACCCGGAGGCGACCGCGGTGATCACCGCCTTCCTGTTGGAAGGTGCCCGGGACGGCCGCAGCGTGGCGGAGCTGATGGAGGCCGGGCGCACCGTGCTCGGCCGCGAGGACGTGCTCGACGGAGTGCCGGAGATGCTCCCCGAGGTGCAGGTGGAAGCCACCTTCCCTGACGGGACGAAGCTGGTCACCGTACACGAGCCGATCTCCTAGGAGCGAGATTGACTGCACCTTCCGCGCCGTCGGGCACCGACGGCGGCACAGTCGTTCCCGGTGAGCTGATCCCCGGCGACGGGCCGGTCACCCTCCATCCCGGCCGTCCGGTGCTGACCCTGCCGGTGGTCAACACCGGCGACCGGCCGGTGCAGGTCGGCTCGCACTACCACTTCGCCGAGGCCAACCCGGCGTTGGACTTCGACCGGTCCGCCGCGTGGGGGCACCGGCTGGCGGTGCCGGCCGGCACCTCGGTGCGCTTCGAGCCCGGCGTCGACCGGGAGGTCACCCTGGTGCCGTTCGGCGGCCGACGGATCGTCGCCGGGCTGCGCGGCGAATGCGCCGGCGAGCTGGACGGACGCGCCCCGGCCGACGCTGCGGGCACCGGGCGCGGCCCGGCCGACCAGGCGGGCACCGGCGAGACGGGAGACACGGCGTGAGCACCCTGGACCGACGGCGGTACGCCGCCCTACTCGGCCCGACCACCGGTGACCGGATCCGGCTGGCCGACACCAACCTGCTGATCGAGGTCGAGGAGGACCGCTGCGCGCCGCCCGGCGGCGACGGCACCCCGGCGTACGGCGACGAGGTGGTCTTCGGCGGCGGCAAGGTGATCCGCGAGTCGATGGGCCAGTCCCGGGCCACCCGGGCCGAAGGGGCACCCGACACGGTGATCACCGGCGCGGTGGTGCTGGACCACTGGGGCGTCGTCAAGGCCGACGTCGGCCTCCGCGACGGCCGGATCGTGGCGATCGGCAAGGCCGGCAACCCGGACACGATGGACGGGGTGCACCCCGACCTAGTGATCGGACCGGGCACCGAGATCATCGCCGGCAACGGCAAGATCCTCACCGCCGGGGCGATCGACAGCCACGTACACCTGATCTGCCCGCAGCTGCTGGAAACCGCCCTCGCGAACGGGATCACCACCATCATGGGCGGCGGCACCGGGCCGGCCGAGGGCAGCAAGGCGACCACGGTCACCCCCGGTCCGTGGCACCTGGGCATGATGCTCGCCGCGCTCGACCCGTGGCCGGTCAACGTGCTGCTGCTCGGCAAGGGCAACACGGTCAGCGAAGAAGCCATGTGGGAACAGCTGCGCGGCGGTGCCGGCGGGTTCAAGCTGCACGAGGACTGGGGCACCACCCCGGCCGCGATCGACGCCTGCCTGCGGGTCGCCGACGCCTCCGGCGTGCAGGTGGCGATCCACACCGACACCCTCAACGAAGCCGGGTACGTGGAGTCCACCCTGGCCGCGATCGCCGGCCGGTCGATCCACGCGTACCACACCGAAGGCGCCGGCGGCGGGCACGCGCCGGACATCATGCGGGTCGCGGCCGAGCCGAACGTGCTGCCGTCGTCGACCAACCCGACCCGCCCGCACACCGTCAACACCCTCGACGAGCACCTCGACATGCTGATGGTCTGCCACCATCTGAACCCGAGCGTGCCGGAGGACCTGGCGTTCGCCGAGAGCCGGATCCGGCCCAGCACGATGGCCGGCGAGGACATCCTGCACGACCTCGGCGCCATCTCGATGATCGGCTCCGACTCGCAGGCGATGGGCCGCATCGGCGAAGTGATCATGCGGACCTGGCAGACCGCGCACGTGATGAAGGCCCGACGTGGGTCGCTGCCCGGCGACGGGCCGGCCGACAACATGCGGGCCCGGCGGTACGTCGCCAAGTACACGATCTGCCCGGCGGTGGCGCACGGCGTCGAGGGCGAGATCGGCTCGGTCGAGCCGGGCAAGCTGGCCGACCTGGTGCTGTGGGATCCGGCGTTCTTCGGCGTACGGCCGCATCTGGTGATCAAGGGCGGCATGATCGCCTGGGCGCAGATGGGCGACGCGAACGCGTCCATCCCGACCCCGCAGCCGATGCTGCCGAGGCCGATGTTCGGCGCGTACGGCGCCGTGCCGGCCGCGACCAGCCTGGCGTTCGTCGCGCCGGCGGCGATCGACGCGCTGCTCGGTGACCGGCTCGGCATCCGTCGCCGGCTCGCCCCGGTCGCTGACACCCGGCGGCGGGGCAAGGCGGACATGCCGCTGAACGACGCGACCCCGCGGATCGAGATCGATGCGGACACGTTCACGGTGCGCATCGACGGGGAGACGGTCGAGCCGGCCCCGGCGACGGAGCTGCCGATGGCGCAGCGCTACTTCCTGTTCTGACGACCGGCCGATGATGACGTGTCCCGTCCGGACCCGCCGATGAGTGGGCTTGCCACGCTGCTGGTGCTGGCCGACGGCCGGCTGCCGGCCGGCGGGCACGCCCACTCCAGCGGGCTGGAGGCGGCCGTCGTCGCCGGTCGGGTCCGCGACCTGGCCGGCGTGGCGGCGTACCTGACCGGCCGGCTCACCACCGGTGGACGTACCGCCGCCGCGTTCGCCGCCGCGGCTGCAACAGCCGCGACCGCCGCCGGGGCGACCGCCGCCGGGGCCGACCCTGGCCGGCTGGACGCGCTCGACGAAGGCATCGACGCCCGCACCCCGTCACCCGCGGTGCGCCGCGCGTCGCGGGCCCAGGGTCGGGCGTTGCTGCGCGCCGGACGCGGCATCTGGGCGCTGCCGGCGGGCGGACCCCGGGACCGGCACCAGCCGGTCGCGCTCGGCGTGGTCGCCGCCGCCGCCGGCCTCGGCCCGGCCGAGGCGGCGCTGGCGGCCGCGTACACCACCGTCACCGGACCGGCCAGCGCCGCCGTGCGACTGCTCGGCCTCGACCCGTACGCGGTGCACGGCCTGCTTGCCCGGCTCGCGCCGGACATCGACGCGGTCGCCGCCGGGGCGGCCGCCCTGGCCGACCGGCCGGTCGACGACCTGCCTGCCGGCTCGGCCCCGATCCCGGAGGTCGACGCCGAACACCACGCCACCTGGGAGGTGCGTCTCTTTGCGTCCTGAACCACACACCCACGTCCACGGCGGGTCCGCCGAACCGCACGCGCACACCGACGGGGAGGTACCACACACTCATCCTGATCCGGGGGTCGACCCGCACCCGCCCCGGCTGCCGGACGGCTCCCCCGCACTGCGGATCGGCATCGGCGGTCCGGTCGGCTCCGGCAAGACCGCGCTGGTCGCCGCGCTGTGCCGGGCGCTCGCCGAGGAGCTGCGGCTGGCCGTGGTCACCAACGACATCTACACCACCGAGGACGCCGACTTCCTGCTGCGCAACGGCGTACTGCCGGCGGAGCGGGTCCGGGCGGTGGAGACCGGCTGCTGCCCGCACACCGCGATCCGCGACGACATCTCCGCCAACCTCGACGCCATCGAGGACCTGTCCGACCAGTTGGGCACCCTCGATCTGGTGCTGCTGGAGAGCGGCGGGGACAACCTGACCGCCACGTTCAGTCGGGGCCTGATCGATCGGCAGATCTTCGTGGTGGACGTGGCCGGCGGCGACAAGGTGCCCCGTAAGGGCGGGCCGGGAGTGAGCACCGCCGACCTGCTGGTGATCAACAAGACGGACCTGGCGCCGCTGGTCAACGCCGACCTGTCGGTGATGGAGCGCGACGCCGCCGCCCGCCGGGGCGAGCTGCCGACGGTGTTCCTGTCGCTGGTGCAGGACCGGACGGCGACGCCGGTGGCCGACTGGATCCGGGGGCTGCTGCGGACCCGCGCCCAGACCCCGGCGGAGGTCGCCGGCTGATGCGGGCCCACGCCCGGCTGGTCGCCGAGGTCGACGCCGCCGGGCGCACCCGGCTGGTCCGCCTACGCGGCGAGCCGCCGCTGGTACTGCGCCGCACCGGTCCGTCGGCGGCCGGCGGCGGCGACGGCGGCGAAGTCCAGGTGCATCTGGTCGGCGCGGCGGCCAGCCCGCTCGGCGGCGACGACCTGCGGCTGGACGTCGAGGTCGGGCCGGGGGCGCGGGTGCGTCTGCGTACTGTCGCGGCGTCGCTGGCGTTGCCCGGACCCGGCGGCCGGCAGTCGACGCTGGAGATGCTGGTCCGGGTTGCGACCGGCGGCGAGCTGCGCTGGCTGCCGGAGCCGCTGATCGCCGCCGCCGGCTGCCACCACCTGTCCCGGTCGGTGGTGGAGCTGGCCGACGGCGCGGCCCTGGTATGGCGGGAGGAGCTGGTCTGCGGGCGCGACGGCGAGCCGTCCGGCGACGCCCGGATCGACACCACAGTTCGGTACGCGGGCCGCACGGTGCTGCGTACCGACCTGGCGGTGGGGCCGCACGCCGACGGCTGGGCCGGACCGGCGGTGCTCGCCGGAGCGAAGGCGACCGGTTCGGTGCTGGCGGTCCGGCCGAAGTGGGCGGCCGGCGGGCCCCCGGCAGCCGCTCCGCTCGGCCCCGGTGCGGCCCGGCTGCCGCTGGCCGGCGGACCGGCGGTGCTGGTCACCGCGACCGGTCCGACCGCCCGCGGCGTCCGCGCCGAACTCGACCGAGTTGAACCGGACCACGCCGGGGCTCAGCCACCGACGTAGGCCGCGAGGTGCTCGCCGGTCAGCGTCGAACGGGCCGCGACCAGGTCGGCCGGGGTGCCCTCGAAGACGATCCGACCACCGTCGTGACCGGCACCCGGCCCCAGATCGATGATCCAGTCGGCGTGCGCCATGACCGCCTGGTGGTGCTCGATGACGATCACCGACTTGCCGGCGTCGACCAGCCGGTCGAGCAGGCCGAGCAGCTGCTCGACATCGGCCAGGTGCAGGCCGGTGGTCGGCTCGTCGAGAACGTAGACGCCGCCCTTCTCCGCCATGTGGGTGGCCAGCTTGAGCCGCTGCCGCTCGCCGCCGGACAGGGTGGTGAGCGGCTGACCGAGGGTGAGGTAGCCGAGCCCGACGTCGGCGAGCCGACGCAGGACGGCGTGCGCGGCCGGGGTGCGGGCATCGCCGGCCACGAAGAACTCCTCGGCCTCGGCCACCGACATCGCCAGCACCTCGCTGATGTCCCGACCGCCGAGGTGGTACTCCAGCACCGCCGACTGGAACCGCCGCCCCTCGCAGTCCTCGCAGACAGTGGCGACGCCGGCCATCATCGCCAGGTCGGTGTAGATGACCCCGGCACCGTTGCAGGTCGGGCAGGCGCCTTCGGAGTTGGCGCTGAACAGCGCCGGCTTGACCCCGTTGGCCTTCGCGAACGCCTTGCGGATCGGGTCGAGCAGCCCGGTGTACGTCGCCGGGTTGCTGCGCCGTGAGCCACGGATGCCGGTCTGGTCGATCGACACCACCCCCGCGTCGGCCGGGGTCGACCCGTGCAGCA
Organism: Micromonospora sp. LOL_013; assembly: GCF_048060315.1. NCBI lineage: Bacteria > Bacillati > Actinomycetota > Actinomycetes > Micromonosporales > Micromonosporaceae > Micromonospora > Micromonospora sp. LOL_013. Next base: position 44,551 of record NZ_JBHMIQ010000005.1, on the reverse strand, counting down.
GCGAGCTCTTGCCGGAGCCGGCGACGCCGGTGACCACGACCAGCACGCCGAGCGGGACGTCGACGTTGACGTCGCGCAAATTGTTGGCGTTCGCGCCACGGATCTTCAGCGTGCCGGTGGGCTCGCGGACTGACTTCTTCAGGCTGGCCCGGTCGTCAAGGTGGCGGCCGGTCACGGTGACGCTGGCCCGCAGCCCGTCCACGGTGCCTTCGAACATCACCTCGCCGCCGGCGGTGCCCGCACCGGGACCGAGGTCGACGACGTGGTCGGCGATCGCAATCGTCTCCGGCTTGTGCTCGACGACCAGCACCGTGTTGCCCTTGTCCCGCAGCCGCAGCAGCAGGTTGTTCATCCGGGTGATGTCGTGCGGGTGCAGCCCGATGGTCGGCTCGTCGAAGACGTAGGTGACGTCGGTCAACGACGACCCGAGATGCCGAATCATCTTGGTGCGCTGCGCCTCGCCGCCGGACAGGGTGCCGGCCGGGCGGTCCAGGGAAAGGTAGCCGAGGCCGATCTCGACGAACGAGTCGAGGGTGTGCCGCAGCGCGGTCAGCAGCGGGGCGACCGACGGCTCGGTCAGATCCTGGACCCACTCGGCGAGGTCGCTGATCTGCATCGCGCAGGCGTCGGCGATGTTGATCCCGTTGATCTTCGACGACCGGGCCGCCTCGTTCAGCCGGGTGCCGGCGCAGTCCGGGCAGGTGGTGAAGGTGATCGCCCGTTGCACGAACGCCCGGATGTGCGGCTGCATCGCGTCGACGTCCTTGGCCAGGAACGACTTCTGAATCCGCGGGATCAGGCCCTCGTACGTCACGTTGATGTTGTCGACCTTGATCCGGGTCGGCTCCTTGTAGAGCAGGTCGTGCAGCTGCGACTTGGTAAAGTTACGGATTGGTTTGTCCGGGTCGAAAAAGCCGCAGCCGCTGAAGATTCGCCCGTACCAGCCGTCGACGCTGTAGCCGGGGATGGTCAGCGCGCCCTCGTTGAGCGATTTGCTGTCGTCGTACAGCGCGGTCAGGTCGAAGTCGGTGACCGACCCCCGGCCCTCGCAGCGCGGGCACATGCCGCCCAGCCGGGTGAAGGTCTGCTTGGTGGTCTTGCTGGCGCCGCGTTCGACGGTGATCGCCCCGCTGGCCCGCACCGAGGCGAGGTTGAAGGAGAACGCGTTGGGCGGGCCGACGTACGGCTGCCCGAGCCGGCTGAACAGGATCCGCAGCATCGCGTTGGCGTCGGTGGCGGTGCCGACCGTGGACCGCGGATCACCGCCCATCCGCTCCTGGTCGACGATGATCGCCGTGGTCAGCCCGTCGAGCACGTCGACCTCGGGCCGGGCCAGCGTCGGCATGAACCCCTGCACGAAGGCGCTGTACGTCTCGTTGATCAGGCGCTGCGACTCGGCGGCGACCGTGCCGAACACCAGCGAACTCTTGCCCGAACCGGAGACCCCGGTGAACACCGTCAGCCGGCGTTTCGGGATCTCGACGCTGACGTCCTTGAGGTTGTTCACCCGCGCGCCGTGCACCCGGATCAGGTCGTGACTGTCGGCGGGGTGCGGGGTGGACGGCCGCTCCCCCGACGCGGTGGCCCTGCTCATCGGATTCCCAATCTATCGAGTCTGCTGGATGCGGATCAGGTTGCCGGCGGGGTCCCGCACGGCGCAGTCGCGGACCCCGTACGGCTGCTCGGTTGGCTCCTGGACGATGTCCGCGTCGCCGGCCTGCAGCCGATCGAAGACCCCGTCGAGGTCGCTGGTGGCCAACAGGATGCCGGCATAGGTGCCCTTGGCCATCATCTCGGTGATGGTACGGCGCTCGTCGTCGGTGATGCCGGGGTCGACACCCGGCGGGTGCAGCACGATCGCGGTGCCGGGCTGGTCAACCGGGCCGACAGTGAGCCAGCGCATTCCGTCGTAGCCGACGTCGAGGCGCAGCTCGAAGCCGAGCAGGTCGCGCCAGAAGGCCAACGCGGCGGCGGCGTCGGCGTGCGGCAGGAAGCTGGAGTGAATCGTGATGTCCATGGCGGTCACGCTAGTCGCGCCGCCGGGGCCCGTGCTTCTCGATTCCTGATCGGTCTGGTGACCTGTTTTGCCAGGCAGGCGGGCATCTCCGGGCGGGCGGAGCCGGCCCGGCGCCGGTAGACGCTGGGCGGGACGCCGACCAGCTCGGTGAACCGGGTGCTGAAGGTGCCCAACGAGGAACAGCCGACCGCGAAACAGACGTCGGTGACGCTCAGGTCGCCCCGGCGCAGCAGCGCCATCGCGCGTTCGATGCGCCGGGTCATCAGGTACGCGTACGGCGACTCGCCGTACGCGCGCCGGAACTCGCGGCTGAGGTGCCCGGCCGACATGTGCACGCCACGGGCCAGGGCCTCGACGTCGAGTGGCCGGGCGTACTCCCGGTCGATCCGGTCGCGCACCCGGCGCAGCAGCGCCAGGTCGCCCAGGTGCTGCTCCTGTCTCATGCTGCCGGTCACCCGCGCGATGCTGCCACACCCCGCCGACAGATGCCGCCCGGTGCGGCCCAACCTACGGTGCGGCGGGAGCGTAGCGCGCGTTCGGCATGTGAACGACACGCAGGAAGGCGGGCAGGCGCCACGGTCGCGGCCCGCCGACGACGACGTCGCGACGCATCGCGGCGACGGCGGGACCGGTCCGACCGAACAGCATCAGGTTGAACCGGGCCGGACGGAACCGCAGCCGAACGTCGACCGGATCGTCCGGTGGGGCGAGCCGGATCCGTCCGTCACCGAGCACGACGGTCGCGGTCGGGGTGTACGCGGAACGGAACTGCACCGCGATCGGCCGTTTCGGCATTGCCCGCGAGGTGTCCAGCAGGACGCCGTAGTCGTGGTGCAGCATGCCGAGAAAGAACTGGTCGAAGTACAGCGACGCGTAGTCGTCGGGCATCGACCAGGGGCGGCGCAACACCCGGGCGATGTCCCAGCCGTGCACCAGCAGTTCGTTGACCAGGTGCGCCACCATGCCGGCGATCGGCACCCGCGCGTCACCCAGCCACTGGACGGTCTTCTCCGGCGGCAGCCGGGTGGTCGCCGCGAGGACCGCGTCGGTCGCCTCGCCGAGCAGCTCGGCGAGGCGAGCCGGGTCGCGTTCGGTGAAGTGCCGCAGCACGTAATCGTTGACGTCGGCGACGGTGTCGACGTTCGCGGCGGACAGGGCCGCACGGATGTCGGGGATCTGCAGCGGCGGCTCGTCACCCTCGACGAGGGTGACGTACAGCATCGCGATACTCACCACATGCGCGGCGGTGTCCGACACCGTCCAGTCGCGGGTCGCCATCGCCTCCGGCTCACTGTCGACTGTCAGCAGTGATCGGAATCGGTCGGAGGAGACACTCAGCGCCGTCCGGGCGAGGGTCCAGCGGTCGACGGGCACGACGAAGCTCATCCGGTGATCGTGGCACCGGCAGCATCGACAGTGTTCCTTGAAGTTGCGCGATTCAGGCGCGATTTCCGACGAGCCGGCCCTGGCCGGTGTCGCGCCTGGCGACGACCCGGGCGAGGGTGCGCAGCATGGTACGGATGAAGCAGTCGAAGCCACGGTCGGGCAAAATTCGCCGGGCCGCCAGGATCACCTTCGCGCCACGGCCGACGGGGTAGCGGGTCCGTGGCCGGCGAGCACGGACCGCTCTGGCGACGGCGGCGGCGACCACCGACGGCGGCGATGCCGGGCCGCCGTCCTCGACCGCGAGGATGACCGCGCCGAGTGCGACCTGATCGGCGTACGGGCCGTGCCCCGAGGTGGCGAGGAGATGCTGGCCGGCGATGGCGGGCCACTCGGTTTCGACTTCGGCGTCGCGCACCCGGACCTGCTCCGACTGCTGCAGTGGCACACCCTCGAACGTCCCGGCGAGCTCGCCCGGATGGAGCAGAACCACCAGACGACGCGACGCAAGCTGGCCGCCCTGGCCGAGGCCCAGGCCGCCGGCCGGGTCGACGACACGCTCCCGCCCGCCGAACTGCTCGCCGTCGTCCTCGCCGTCGCCCGGGCTTACGACGATCCGGCACCGACTGTCCACCGGCCCGCAACATCGGCACGAGTGTGCCGGGAACCAGCGAGGCCATCGCGCCGACTACTCCTATCGAACGCCAGGACGTATTATCGACCTACATCTATCTGGAGTCCTCGTGCCGCGACCCCGCATGCTTGCCGCCGTCCTCGCCGCGTCGATCGGACTCACCACAGCCTGCAGCGCGGACTCCGGTGGTGGCACCACCTCGACGACGTTGCGGATCGGGTTGGGCACCGAGTCGGGTGCACTGGACCCGCACGCGTTCACCGGCAACTTCTTGCTCCTCGACGCCATCTACGAGCCGCTGGTCAGCTACGGCGAGGACGGGCAGCTGGAGCCGGGCCTGGCCGAGTCCTGGACGGTGACACCGGACGGCCGGCAGGTGAGCTTCGACCTACGCGACGACGTGCACTTCACCGACGGAACGCCGGTCGACGCCGCGGCCGTCAAGTGGAACTTCGACCGGTGGGTGGGCAACGAACGCTTCTCGTTCTTCCGGGCCTCGCAGATCGTCTCCGCTGTGGACGCCCCGGACCCGGACACCGTCGTACTCACCCTGTCCGAACCGTACGAGCCGCTGCTGCAGGAGATGTCGATCGTCCGTCCCGTCCGGCTACTCAGCCCGCAGTCCGCCGGCACCGACGGCACCTTTCAGGACCCGGTAGGTACCGGAGCGTGGATACTGGTGTCCAACGGCGCCACCGGCACAGTGCTGGAGCGCAACGACGACTACTGGGGGCCGAAGCCGAGTCTGGAGCGGCTCGAGTTCAAGGTGATCCCAGATTCGCAGGCCCGCGTCGACGCGCTCACCAACGGGGAGATCGATCTGATCGGCGGTGCCTACCTGGCCCCGATCACGCCGGTAGAGGCGCAGTCCTTGCGCGAGCGGGCCGGCGTACGACTGCTCACCGGCGCGGCCGACGTCTCGATCCTGCTCGGGTTCAACCCCGAAGGCCCCGCCGGCGACCGGGCGGTGCGGGAAGCCGTCAGCCGGGCGATCGACACCGAGGCCCTGGCGACCGCGTTGTTCCTGGGCCATGCGGAACCGGCCCGCCGGGTGTTCCCGCCGAACGTGCCGGACTCCGGGACGGATCTGCCGGTCGCCTTCGACCGGGCTGCCGCAGAGGAGGTACTCGACGCCGCCGGCTACCTCCGCGAAGGGGAGATCCGGACCCGCGACGGGGAGCCGCTGTCGTTGCGGCTGCTCATTCCCGCCGCACCGGCAGAGGGGCAGCTCGATCCGCGCACCATGGCCGCCGCGATCGCCGACGCCCTGCAGGAGGTGGGGATCGGCGTGGAACTGGTCCCGGTCGATGCCGCCGTCTACTACGACGAACGCGCCGAAGGCAGGTACGATCTGACCTTCTTCGAGACCCTCGGCGCACCGTACGACCCGTCCAGCTCGGTCGTGTCCCTGTTCACCAACGGGGCGCGGGCGCCACTGTGGGTGACGCCGACCATCGAGGACCTGGTCGACAAGGCGCTGTTCGCCGCCGACCCAGCCGCTCGCACCGAGGCCTATCAGGACCTCTACGAGGCGGTGGCCGCCGACACCGGGTTCGTCCCGTTGGTGTACCGGCCCCGGCTCTGGGCGGTGCGCGACGAGGTGAACGGCTTCGCGGTGCCGCCCACCGACGTGGATCTCGAACTGACCGGGGTCACCGTCGGGTGAGCGCGTCCCTGCGGCCACGGTCCGTCGACGGCCACCTCTTACGGTGGACCGTCGACACCGTCGGTGTGCTGCTCGCGCTGTCGGCCGGAACGTTCGCGCTGGTGCTGCTGGCCCGTGGCGATCCCGCCGCAGTGCTGGCGGCCACCCGGGCCGGCCGGCCGGCGACGCCAGAGCAGGTCGAGGCCGTCCGCTCCGAACTGGGGCTGGACGCTCCCGCCCCGGTACGGTACCTGCGCTGGCTGGCTGACGCGAGCACCGGCGACTTCGGACTGTCGCTGCGGACGAATCTGCCGATCGGCCCCGAGATCGCCGACCGGCTGACCGTGACGGCGGGCCTGGTGGCGGGATCGGTCGTGGTGGCCGTCGTGGTCGGGATGACCGTCGGAGTCGCCGGGGCGGTGGCCGGGCGGGGGCCGCTGCGCGGGGTCCTGCGGGTCGGGGCGCTGCTGGCGACGTCGGTGCCGGCGTTCTGGCTGAGCTACCTCCTGGTTCTGCTGCTGGCCCTACGGTGGCAACTGGTGCCGACGTCAGGCATGGCCGGTCCCTCGACCTGGGTGATGCCGATGGCGGTGCTCGGGCTGCCGGCGGCCGGAGTGCTCAGCCGGGTGGTGGCGGTCACGTTACGAGAAGCGATCGACCGGCCGTACGTACTGGCGGCGATGGCCCGGGGCAGCGGGCCACTGTCGATCGTGCTTCGCGACGGGCTGCCGAACGCGGCCGGGCCGATCCTGTCCGTCGCCGGGATGATCGTCGGCGGCCTGCTGGTCGGCACGGTCGTGGTGGAACAGATCTTCGGCTGGCCCGGTCTCGGGGCGTACTTCGTCCACGCGGCCGCCACCCGGGACGTCCCAGCTCTGCAGGCCAGCGCGCTCGTGCTCGGCGGAGGCTTCATCCTGGCCAACCGGCTCGCCGACGTCGCGCAGGTCCTCGTTGATCCCCGGTCCCGTCGGACCTCCGGTGTCAACACCGACGTCACGGCGTCCTCGTGGAGTCGGGGCGGCGGGCACCCGCACCGGGCCAAGTCGGAGACCGGATGACGGTCGTACGCGGTAGGCGGAAGATCCCCGCGCCGGTCCGGACGGCGCTGGTCGGCCTGCCGTTGGCCGGGTTCGCGGTCGTGGGGCTGCTGGCACCGGCGCTGGCACCGGCCGACCCGGCGGCCAACGATCTGGCGGCCAGCCTGCTGCCACCATCGGCGGACCATCCGCTCGGCACTGACCAGCTCGGCCGCGACCAGCTCAGCCGACTCCTGCACGGCGCACGAATCTCACTCGCCGTCACGGCGGCGGTCCTGGCGGTCTCGATGACCGTCGGGGTGCTCGCCGGCACCGTCGCCGGATACCTTGGGGGCTGGGTCGACCGGATCGTCGCCCGGATCGTCGACATGGCGGTCTCGTTGCCGGGAATGCTGGTGGCGCTGGCGGTCATCGGCATACGCGGCCCCGGTGTGGAGAATCTCGTCGTCGCGATGTCGCTGTGGGCGTGGGCCCCCTATGCCCGGATCGCCCGCGCCCGCGTCGCGGGTCTACGGGCCAGCCCGCACCTGGACGCGCTACGGCTGCTCGGCGCCGGCCCGGTGCGCGTCATCGGCCGTCATCTGCTGCCGCCCGCCCTCGCCCCGTGCCTGGTCTACGCCAGCACCGACGTCGGCTCCATCGTGCTCGGCGTCGCCACGCTGAGTTTTCTCGGCCTCGGCATCCCACCACCGCAGGCGGAGTGGGGCCAGATGCTCATCGAAGGCCGGCCCTACCTGGCCTCGGCCTGGTGGCTGGCCTACCCGCCCGGCATTGCGATCACCGCCGTCGTGTTCGCGAGCAACCTGCTCGGCGAACGGCTGGCGGTCGGCGACGAACGGCCGTCGGTGCTGCGCTGGGTCCTTCCGTCCCGGCTGCGCTTGCCGCGCCCCCGGCGACCGGCACCCGGAACGCCGGCCACAGCCGAGTCGAGGAGATCAGCCGAGTCGAGGACCACGGTCGACGACGACATGCTGCTGCGGGTGCGCCACCTGTCCGTCGCCTATCCACGCGACGGCGGCATCCGACGCGCCGTCGCCGACGTCTCCTACGCGGTACGCCGCGGCGAGACGCTGGCGATCGTCGGCGAATCCGGCAGCGGCAAGACCACCTCGGCGTTGGCGCCGTTCGGTCTGCTGGACCCGGACGCGTTCGTCACCGGTTCCGCGCTGCTGCGGACCGGATCCGAGGCACGTGAACTCGTCGGACTCACTGTTCAGCAACGCCGCCACGTCAACGGCCGCCGGGTCGGGGTGGTCTTCCAGGACAGTCTCGCCGTATTCGATCCGCTGCGCAGCATCGGTGCGCACGTCGACGAGGCGGTCCGCAACGCGGGCGGCCGGGGTCGGCGATCCGCGGTCCGCCGGATCAGCGAGGAGCTGCTGCGCCTGGCCGGTCTGCCCGACCCGGCGACGGTCGCCGGCCAGTATCCCCACCAGCTCTCCGGCGGAATGCGGCAACGGGTCCAGATCGCCGTCGCGATCGCGGGTGAGCCGGAGCTGCTCGTCGCCGACGAACCGACCTCCGCGCTCGACGTCACCGTCCAGGCACGGCTGCTCGACCTGCTCGGGCAGCTCCACGACGAGTTGCGCATGGCCATGGTCGTCGTCAGCCACGACCTGGCGGTGGTCACCCGGCTGGCCGACGCCGTGGCCGTGATGTACGCCGGCCGGATCGTGGAGTACGGGCCGCTCGACTCCGTGGTCCGTCACCCCGACCATCCGTACACCCGGGGTCTGCTCGACGCCGTGCCGCGTCCCGGTGTGGCACCGGGCACCCGGTTCCGCACCATGCCGGGACGCTCCGGTGCCGGGCCGGACGACGCGTCAGGTTGCGCGTTCGCTCCCCGGTGTCCGATCGCCGTAGCCGGATGTGGGCACGAGCAGCCGACTCTGCTGCCGGTGGAACCCGGCCCGGCGCACCGGTCGGCGTGCCCCCGTACCCGTGCGGCCGGAGCGTCGCCGCCCCTTCTGGCACTCGGCGATCTGGACGGAAGCTGACCGATGCTGCAGATCGAACAGCTCACCGCCGACCACCCCCGGCGGTACGGCCGGGGCCGGCAGAGTGTGGTCGAGGACGTCACGCTCCGGGTCGCCGCCAGCGAGATCGTCGGGCTCGTCGGCGAATCGGGCTGCGGCAAGACGACCCTCGCCCGCGTGGTCACCGGACTGCACCGGCCCCGGGCCGGATCGGTGCGGTTCGACGGCGCCGACGTCCACGCCCTGCGCGGTCGCGCGCTGCGGGCACACCGGCGACAGGTCCAGATGGTGTTCCAGGACCCGTACCTGACCCTCAGCCCCGCTCAGACGGTGCGCCAGGCCCTCGCCGAGCCACTGCACATCCACCGGATCGGCAACGGCCGGTCCCGCGCCGCACGGGTGGACGAGCTGCTCGACCTCGTCGGGCTCGGTCCTGCGGTCGGCGGACGCCGGCCCCGGCAGCTGTCCGGCGGTCAGCAGCAACGGGTGGCGATCGCCCGCGCGCTGGCGCTGGGACCACGCTTGCTGGTGTGCGACGAACCCGTCACCGCGCTCGACGTATCGGTGCAGGCGAAGATCCTCAATCTGCTGTGCGATCTGCGCGACCGGCTCGGTCTGGCCTGCCTGTTCATCTCCCACGACCTCGCCGTCGTCCGGCAACTCGCCAACCGCGTCGCGGTCATGCGGCACGGCCGCATCGTCGAACAGGGACCGACCGGGCAGGTCACCGGCGACCCGCGCCACCCGTACACCCGGGCGTTGCTCGCGGCGACCCCCGCCATCGACCTCGGCGGCACCGACCGGTCTTGACGTCACGCGTCCGGCCCGGCCGGCTTGTCGTAGACGGTGACGTGGGTGCCGGTGCCGAGGTAGGGCTGCCGACGCCAGCCACCCCACCGGTGTCGACGGCGCAGGCCGGCGAGGCGGGCCATCAGGTCGAGTTCGGAGGGCCAGGCGTAGCGCATCGACACCGGGGCAAGCCGCATGCCGTCGTTGCTGATCAGGATGTGCTGTCCGTCGAAACGCTGGTCGACGGGGTCGTGGCGGACCGCGACCAGGCGGACGTGGTCGTGGTCGACGCGGTGGGCGTCGACGCTCTGCTGCCGCTGGTAGCGGGCGAGGTCGGGCACCAGACACTCCAGCACGAACAGCCCGCCGGGCAGCAGCCGCCGGGCGACGTTGGCGAAGCACCGTACCTGGTCCTCCTGGGTCATCAGGAAGAAGAAGGTGGTGAAGACGACGAACACCATGGCGAACTGATCGTCGGTGCCGGGATCGACGTCGGCCATGTCGCCGATGGTGACAGGAATCCGGTCACCGCCCGGTTTGGCCCGCATGCGGGCCACCATCGCCTCGGAAGCGTCGATGCCCCGCAGATCGATTCCTCGACCCGCCAACGGGATCGTGACCCGGCCGGTGCCGACGGCCAGTTCGAGGACCGGGCCGACCGGACCGTGCCCGATCAGGTCGGCCAGGCAGTCGACGACGTCGGTCGGGTCAAGGTCGGCGTGCCACTCGTCGTAGACGTCGGCGTTGCGGTCGCCGTAGGTCTCCGGTCCGTACGTGCTCATGGGGCTCCTGTCCGGGTCTTCAGTCCAGCGGTCGCATCTCGTGGGTGACGGTGCCGGCGGCGGCCAGCGAGTGGTAGAGGCCGATCTCGGCGGTGGACCCCTCGGCCATCACCAGGGCGGTGCAGCCGCGTTGGTCGGCGAGGTGGACGATCCGGTCACCGACCTGGGCGGTCGGAAAAAACTCCGGGCCCCCGGGGAACAGCGGTAGCCGCTCGGGTCCGCGCCAGCCGGCGAGTCGGCCCGGCGCTGGTGGGTGCAGGAACGTCATGCCGTAGCCACGGTCGGCGCCCAGTGGGGCGTCGAGCAGCCGGGGCCGGCGGCCGAGCGCGATGTCGGTCACCGCGGCGTACACGTTCACTCCGAGCGACCGGCACATCATCTCCCCGATGACCGCGCCGGCGATCCGGCCGTTGATCTCCACGACCTCCGGGCCGGCCGGAGTGTGGGCGAACTCGGTGTGTGCCACGCCGTCGGTGAATCCGACCGCGGCGAGGACCTCGCCGATCCAGGTCGCCAGCCGGTCCGACTCGGCCGGCGGGAGCGCGACTGGAAAAGCGACGGCCTCCTCCCGACGGACCGGCTCGGGGGTGTGGATGTGCACGGCGATCCCGAGCAGTCTGGTGTGCCCGCGCCAGCTGACGGTCTCGGCGCTGTACACCGGGCCCGGGAAGTACGGTTCGACCACCAGGTGTCGACCAATCAGGGCGGCGTCGGCGACCTGGCGGGCGGTCCGGTCGCGTTCGGCGTCGTCGCGGACCAGCCACACCGACCGGGACGAGGTACCCGCCGAGTCCTTGACGATCACCGGGTAGCCGGTCGCCGCGACCGCTCCGACAACCGCCTCTCCGGCGGGCTCCACGCGGAGCGCGTCGGCGCGGCTGAGCCCGGCCCGGTGCAGCAAAGTACGGACCTGCGCCTTGTCCCGTAATCTCCGCGCCATCTGTGGCCCGAGCGTGGCCAGGCCGTACCGGGCCGCCAACGTCGCCCCGGGCAACATCCACGTATCGGTCGAGTTGACCAGGCCGGCGAGGTCGGGCAGTCGGTCAAGGGCGGCGGCACAGGCGGCCACATCGGTGGTGTCGACGTCGATCACCGTCACGTCGTCGGGTCCGAGCCGGTCGAGTTCGTACGCGTAGACCGACCGGTCACCGGTGAGCAGGCACAGCCGGTGTCCGCCCTCGGCGGCGGCGTCACGCAGCCGGGTGAGGCCGAACGTCAGCGACTCCAGCGACACGATGGTCACGTCCCCGCCTCCTCGGCCCGCCGGGGACGCGTCGCCTGCACGGGACGGCTCGCCTGCACGATCAGCCGCTGCGCGTGATTGTCGTACGGTTCACCGGCGAAGCCGCCAAAGCAGGTGATGCCGGTGAATCCGGCGGTATCCAGCATGGCGCGGATCTCGGCGGCGCTGTAGACGAACTGTTCGAAGTACGCGTGCCGGGCGGTGTCGCCCCGGATCAGGGTCCAGTCGCTGCGGAACCGGGTCCAGTCGTCCAGGACGGTATCCCGCATGACCAGGTATCCGCCGTCCACCTCGACGATTTTCGGGGTTCCCGCCCACCGGGCGAAGATCTCCTTGCTGAACAGGTCCAGCAGCAGGCGACCGCCCGGCACCAGGCTCTGCCAGGCATTGCGCAGCACGAGCTGATTCTGCGCCGGATCGGTGAAGTACCCGAACGAGGTGTACATACTGATGATCAGGTCGTAGCGGTCCCGTTCCACGAACTCCCGCATGTCGGCACGGACCAGACGTACCGGCACGCCGGCCTGGGCACTGGCCCGGTCGGCACGGTCCAGCATCGCCGCGCTGAGGTCCACCCCGGTGACCCGGGCACCGCGTGCGGCGAGCGGGACGGCGTAGGTGCCCGGACCGCAGCCGAGGTCGAGCACGCTGGTCCCAGCCGTGACCTCCAACAGCGGAGAGGTCGCCACCCAGCTCCGGGCCTCCTGCTGACGGTGCGGGGCGAACAACGCGCCAGCGAAGTCCACCCAGAACCCGTCGTCTGCAAACCACTCCATCGGCAGCTCCGAACTCGCGCGACGACTGACGCCTTACAGGTCGCTCGACGATGTACGGAAGTTCCCCGTTGATCGAAGAAAACTGACCACTCACGCAACGGGGTAGAGCACAGGAACCAATCCGCCTTCCGGCGCGACCAACCTGTCAGCAGAACAACTCGACACGCCTCCACACCGGATCGACAGGAGCCTTCCACCAAGACACGCACATCCACCAGGGACAATGCGACAAACGTCAGAGGAGCGATCAGCCCATGCCGTCCACGGGCCCGTCGACGACCCCGCCACCGGTGCACTCGCACGTCACCGACGCCATCAAGGCACCGAGCCTCATCCGCCTGTCGGACACCATGGTCCTGGCCCGGTTCGAAACTCTGAAGGTCTACGCCGCCCTCGGCGCGGTACGGGCGCTGCTGGCGGCGGGGACCGTCCGCCCCGGCGACACTCTCGTCGACAGCTCCAGCGGCATCTACGCCCTCGCGTTGGCCATGGCCTGTCACCGGTACGGACTGCACTGCCACATCGTCGCCTCGACCACGGTGACCCCGACCATCCGGTCGCAGCTGGAGATCCTCGGCGCCACCGTGCACCAGATGCCCGTCGAGAGCGATCTGCGACTGGACCAGCACCGACGGGTGGCGCGGGTAAAGGAGTTGCTGGGTGCCAACCCCGGCATGCACTGGATGCGCCAGTACCACGACCCGCTACACCGACTCGGCTACGCCGAACTGGCGGCCCTCGTCCGGGCCGCCGTACCCCAGGTCCCGCTGACCGTCGTCGCCAGCGTCGGCACCGGCGCGTCCAGCGCCGGGCTGATCCAGCCGATTCGCTCCCACGAGCCGTCGACCCGACTCGTGGGGGTCCAACCGTTCGGCAGCGTCAGCTTCGGCAGCGAACAGTTTCCGGATCCGGACGCGATCATCGCCGGGATCGGCAGCGCCATCCCCTTCGACAACATCCGCCACGAACTGTACGACCAGGTGCACTGGATCGGCTTCCGCCATGCCATGGCCGGCACCATCGCGCTGATGCGGTCTCATGCGGTCTTCGCCGGCCTCTCCACCGGCGCGGCGTACCTCGCAGCGCGGTGGGAGGCCCGACGCCACCCGGAACGGGTGCATCTGCTGATCGGAGCCGACACCGGCCATCGGTACGTCGACAAGGTCTTCGCCCGCCACCGCGAAGCCCTCGACATGGAGACGTTGGAGCCGGTGGAGATCGCCTCTCTCGACGAGCTGGCCCCGCCCTGGTCGACCATGCCGTGGGCGCGACGTGCCCATCCGCCGTCAGCCAGCCAGGACCTGCGCCCCGCCGCCGTCACCGCCGGCCCAGGAACTGACCGGACCGCAACCGACCGGACCGCGTCGGCCGGATGAGCGCGGCTAGGAACCCTGCGGCGGTACGCGGCGTCCCAGCCATCGCCCGACAGTGAGCACCAGCACCGGAAGGACGACGCACTGGGCCGCGACGAACAGCCAGAAGCCGGGCAGGAACCCGCCGCGTTCGAACGCCCCGTACACACTGCCCCCGGCGACGCCGCTGAGGAACGAACCGACCCCGACCGCGAGCCGTTGCTGACCGAAGGCCACCGTCGCCGACCTTCTCGACCCCGCCAACGCTTCGAGGTCGTTTTTGAGGAACAACACGGCGCTGCCGACGCTGATCGCGGCGACCCCGCCGACGACCGCCGGACCGTTTCCACCTGCGAACGCGGCCATCCCGGTCGCCAGGGCACCGAATCCGATAGCCATCGCCGCCGGGTAGCTCATCCTCCCCACCCGCTCGGCGACCATGGGCTGTACCACCACCAGGCCGAGCGAGTAGCCCATCATCGCCGCCCCGAACAACAGGGTCGCCATCCGGCCCTGGGCGTAGCTGGAGAGGTACTGGTAGAACTGCATGTGCACGTAGAACGACACGGCGGTGACGACGAACGGCAGCACCGCCACCCCGTGCAGCATCCGCCGGAACGGCTCCACCGGTGGTGCGTCGGCGACCCGCCGCTCCCGGCGGAGAAAGACGTGACCGAGCGCCACACCGGCGTACACCGTCGTCACGGCAGCGAACATCACGGCCGGACGGTGCACGAACAACGCCCCCACCACCGGCCCCACCGCGATGCCGAGGTTGCCTGCAGCGTTGCCCGCCGACACCAGCCGGGGTCGGTGCTCGTCGCCCACGTCGTGCAGCAGATAGCTGCGGTACGCCGGCGAGTACAGTGATCCGCCGCCGGAGATGAGCAACAGGCCGGCGACGGTCAGCACCGGGAACCGCTGTCCCGCGAGGAACGCCGCCCCGCCGAGGCTGTACAGCGTGAGGGCCGCCACCAGGGCCCGCTTGAGACCGACCCGCTCGGCCACCGCAGCGGTCGCCGGGGCGCTGGCGAACTGCACCAGGGTCGCCGCCCCGAGCACCACCCCGACCTGCGCCATGCCCACGCCCATGCGTTCCCGCAGCAGCACGGCCAGGTACGGATAGATCGAGAACGAGCCGACGTTGACCAGGAATCCGCCGATCAGCACGGCCCACTGGGCACGGGTGAAGGAACCCCTGCGCAACGCCGACCAGGGGCGGTTGCCCGCAGCCGCGCGGGGGGTGGCCGGTGCGGCCATCAGTCGGCCGGCCCGCCGTCGGATCGGACACCGACCCCGGTCGACGGGTCGACGCCGCCGAAGGCATGCTGGTCGGACGGCAGCACGCCCAGCCCTGGGGCGTCGCCGAGGACGATCCGCCCCTGGTCGAGGCCCAGCCCCCGGAACGGGGGGTCGCGCAGGAGGAACTGGCTGTCGATGTCGATGCGCTCGGCCAGCGGGGCCAGTAGGGCGGCCTGGCTCAGCGCTAGCTCCGACTCGCAGTTGCAGCTGAGCATCACCGACAGGCCCGCCTGGCGGGCGGCCTCCATCACCCGTCGGGTGGCCCGGACCCCGCCGGACTTGGCCAACTTGACCACCACCCCGTCGGCCAGGCCGGCGGCCGCCCGGACACTGTCCACGTCGGTGCAGCCCTCGTCCAGGAAGACCGGCAGCCGGTCGGGCAGCTCACGGTAGCGGCGGTACGCCTCGACCGCGTCTCTCGGGAACGGCTGCTCGACGAGCTGGATGTCGAGGGCACGCAGGGCCGGGGTCAGTTCCTGCGCGGTCCGCAGGTCCCACGCCTCGTTGGGGTCGATCCGCACCGGCAGGTCGGTGACCGCGCGGACGGCGGCCAGCCGGTCGAGGTCCTCGGCGCCGCGCACCTTGATCTTGAACGCGCCGACCGGCGGCGCGTTCGCGACCAGTTCCAGGGTCTGCGCGACGCTGCCGAGCCCGATCGTGTACCCGGTCGGCTCGGGCATGGTGCGCGGTACGCCGTACAACTGCCATGTCGGCACGCCGGCGGACCGGCCCACCCAGTCGTGTACCGCGCCGTCGAGTGCCATCCGCGCGCCGACCGGTCCGTCCCAGTCGGCCACCCGGTCCAGGACCCGGTCCGGATCGGACAGGTCCGGGCCGAGGACGTCTCTGCCGTGTTCGGCGACCGCCGCGACGACCTGCTCGACGGTTTCGCCGTGCGCCCAGGCCGGTGTGCCCTCACCCAGGCCGGTGACGCCGTCGTGGACGACGGCGACGAGGCAGGTGTCCGTCGAGTCGTAGGAGTGCTGTGAACTCCGGAACACCGTCAACAGGCGCAGGGTCATCCGACGGACGTCGAGCTCCATGCGAATCAGCTTGTCACGCCCCACGTCGATAATCCATGTTAATCGATCCGCCGTCCAAGTCAGGGACGGCAGAGGATCTCGCCGTGCAGGATGGCGAACCAGCCGTCGGGTGTGTCGGCCCAGCGGAGCCAGCCAGCGGAGAGGCGTTGCAGGTCGGCGGGGGTGGCGGTGCCGGCGGCGAGGATCTGCCGGGCCATCTCGGAGGCGACGATGCGCTCCGACCACATGGTCCCCCACCAGCGGCGGTCCTCGTCGGTGGCGTAGCACCAAGCGGAAGCACCGGGCGTGACGTCGCCGAACCTGGCGGCCCGCGCCCAGGAGAGCAGGCGGCGACCGGCGTCCGGTTCGCCGCCGTTGGCGCGGGCGGTCGCCCGGTAGAGCGCGAGCCATTCGTCGAGCTCGGGTACGGCGGGGTGCCAGGCGAAGCGGTCGTAGTCACTGTCGCGGGCCGCGACCACTCCCCCGGGCCGGCAGACGCGGCGCATCTCGGCGAGCGCGCGGACCGGGTCGCCGACGTGCTGGAGGACCTGGTGGGCGTGGACCACGTCGAACGCGTCGTCGGGGAAGGGCAGATCGTGTACGTCGGCCGTGGTGAAGTCGACAGTCGTGACGCCCCGGGCCTGCGCCTCGGCGCGGGACAGGGCGAGCGCTTCGTCGGTGACCTCGGTGGCGGTGACCCGGCCGGGAGCGACGAGCGCGGCGAGGTCCATGGTGATGGTGCCGGGACCGGCGCCGATGTCGAGCAACGCCTGGCCGGGCCGCAGGTGCGGCAGCAGGTACGCGGCCGAGTTCTCGGCGGTACGCCAGCGGTGGGAGCGCAGCACCGACTCGTGATGACCGTGCGTGTATACAGCTGACATGCTCCGACGATAGACCGGCCGTCTCGCAATTCGGGAGCAGCTTCCCACATTATGGCCACCGCGGGATCACGACGGTACGCGGCTCAGCTGACCCGGGGCGGCCGGTTCTCCTGAATCCACCGCTCGACATCGGCGCGAAGCCAAACCTCACCCTGTTTGAGCTTCGCAACCGGCAGCGGGAAGGTTCGAGACCTGGTGATGGTGTACGTGCGTTGACGGGACAGCGGGCCGCCTGGCTGGCCCAGCATCTCGGCTATCTCAGCGCTGCCGACCAGGTCGATGTCCACACTCTCGCAAGTTAGGCTGCAGGCAACCGCACTTGACGGTTGCCCGTAATTGTTTCACCCTGTTGGGTATGACTGGCAGGGGTGACGGCCGACGGGCCGGGGCGTACAACGGGAGAGCCGCCCGGACGGCGGGCATCAACGCGCAGGCCGGCGGGACGGCCCTGCTGCGGCGGCAGGTGGGACGGTGCCTGGCGGCGTTGCGGTACGAGGCCGGGCTGTCCCAGGACGTCGCCGCCGACAAGCTGCGACGCGGCAACAGCACGCTCTGGCGAATCGAGGCCGGCGACCCGCGGGTGCGCTGGACCGAAGCGGACATGTCAGCGATGTGCCGGCTGTACCGGGCCGACGACGAGACCCGGGAACGGCTGCTCGCCCTCGCGGCGGAGATCGACCGCCCCAGCGGCGGGCGCTGGTGGCACGACGGGCTGGCCGGACTGCCGATCGACGCCGACCCGTACCCGGTGTTCGAACAGTCCGCGACGCTCATCCGCTGCTACGGCCAGGCGACGCTGCCGGACCTGCTGCAGACCCCGGGGTACGCCGAGGCGCTGCTGCGCTGCCCGGCCGGTCTGCGCAGCGACGACGACATCGCCGCCCGCCTCGACCAGCTGGCGGCGCGGCAGCGGCACCTGCTGACCCACCCGCATCCGCCGGCGGTGCAGGCGATCGTCGGCGAGGGGGCGCTGCGGCGTACCGTCGGCAACGACGCGACGGCGCGGGCGCAACTCGACCACCTGCGGGCGCTCGCGATCAGGCCGGGGATCTCGGTACGGGTGCTGCCGCTGGCCGGCGGCGCGCACGCCGGCATGACCAACCCGTTCACCCTGCTGCGCTTCGCCGCCGCCACGACGGTCCCCGGACGGCGGCCGGCCGGGTCGGGGCTGGTCCGGCTCGACACCCTGACCGGGACGATGCACCTCGACCAGCCGGCGCACGTCGTTGCGTACGAGCGGGTCTGGTCCGACCTGGCCGCCCGGGCGCAGCCGATACCCGACGGCAACGGGTCGGCAAAGTGACCGAAACCACAGCGGCGTCTACTCCGGGGTGACTCACCAACGGTGAGGCGCACCTAGGGTTCCGCCGCCGCCGGGCAGCCAGGCACGGGCAGCCGGGGACGGGACAGGTCCGAGAGGTGCAGGCGTCGGGCCGCCAGCGTGGCGGGCGGCGTTCCACGGCGGGACAAAAGCCCGGGAGGCAGCCGGATGTCTGGCTGTGCCTCAGCCAGGCCCTCATTCGGAGGTGCCCCGTGGGCTTGCACCACCATCATCACCACAATCACCAGCACCGCGACCAGCAGCCCAGCGACCAACCCGAGCTGCACGGCAACTACGGCCCGGAGGCAGCGTACGCGGTCGCCCGCGAGGCCGAACTGCCCACCACCAAGTGGGAAGAGGAGATCGCCCGGGGCCTGGAGTACGGCCTGCCCGGTGCCGATTCGATCGTCGACAAGCGGATCCCGACGTTCTCCCGTGGCGAGCTGCCGCACTTCGCCGGGATCAACACCTTCCTGAAGGCACCGTACGTCGAGGACGTGCGCCGCTGCGGCGAGTACGACGTGGCGGTGCTCGGCACGCCGTTCGACGGTGGCACGACGTACCGCTCGGGAACCCGGTTCGGGCCGCAGGGTATCCGCAAGATCTCCGCGCTGTACGGGCCGTACTCGTTCGAACTCGGCGTCGACCTGCGCGAGTCGATCACGATCGCCGACCTCGGTGACGTCTTCACCATCCCGGCGAACATCGAGAAGACCTTCGACCAGATCTCCAAGGCGGTCAGCCACGTCTACTCCTCCGGGGCCTTCCCGGTGGTGCTCGGCGGGGACCACTCGATCGGCTACCCGACGGTGCGCGGGGTCGCCGAACACCTCGACGGCAACCTGGGCATCATCCACTTCGACCGGCACGTCGACACCCAGGAGACCGACCTCGACGAGCGGATGCACACCACCCCGTGGTTCCACGCCACCGACATCCCGAACGTGCCGCCGAAGAACCTGGTGCAGATCGGCATCGGCGGCTGGCAGGCGCCCCGCCCCGGGGTCAAGGTCGGCCGGGAACGCGGCACCACGATCATGACGGTCACCGACTGCGTCGAGATGGGCATCGAGGCCGCCGCCGAGAAGGCCCTCGAAGTCGCCTGGGACGGCGCCGAGGCGGTCTGGCTGTCGTTCGACGTGGACTGCCTGGACGCCGCGTTCGTGCCCGGCACCGGCTGGCCCGAACCGGGCGGCTTCCTGCCCCGCGAAGTCCTCAAGTTCATCCAGCTGATCGCCGAACGGCCGTTGGCGGGCATCGAGGTGGTGGAGTGCTCGCCGCCGTACGACAACGCCGAGATCACCTCGCTGATCGCCACCCGGGTCATCTGCGACACCCTCGGCTGTCTGGTCCGCGCCGGGCACCTGCCGCGCCATCGAGCCACTGAGCGCTGAGCCGACGCGGCGCCGATCCCCCGTAGTTTCCCTTCCGCAGGAGGACATAGAGATGCGACGTACCCCCAAATTTTCCCGCCGTTCCACCACCCGGAGGCTGATCGCCGCCGCCTGCGCGACGACGCTGCTGGTGAGCGCCGCCGGCTGCGCCGACGACGACGGTTCCACCACCGACGGCGACGGCTCGACCACCGTACGGCTGGGGTTCAGTGCCTGGCCGGGCTGGTTTCCCTGGCAGGTCGCGCAGGAGCAGGGGCTGTTCGGCGACAACGGCGTCGAGGTCGAGTTGACCTACTTCGACAGCTACACCGACAGTCTGACCGCGCTGGCCACCGGCAATCTGGACGCCAACAGTCAGACCCTCAACGACACCCTGTCGTCGGTGAGCGGTGGCGCAGCGCAGACCGTGGTGCTGGTCAACGACAACTCGACCGGCAACGACCAGATCATCGCCGCGCCCGGGATCGACTCGGTGGCCGATCTGGCCGGCAAACGGATCGCGATCGAGGAGGGTACGGTCGACCACTACCTGCTGCTGTTGGCGTTGGCCGAGGCCGGCCTGAGCGCCGACGACGTCGAGATCAGCCCACTGCTGACCGACGCGGCCGCCGCCGCGTTCCTGGCCGGGCAGGTCGACGCGGTGGGCGCGTTCGCCCCGTTCACCACCACCGCGCTGGGCCGCGAGGGCAGCCGGGCGATCGCCACCTCGGCGGAGCACCCCGGCGCGATCCCGGACCATCTGGTGTTCGACTCGGAGTTCGTGGCCGCGCATCCGGAGCAGGTCCAGGCGGTGGTGGACACCTGGTTCGACACCCTGGACTGGATCGCCGACAACCCGGACGAGGCGGTCGAGATCATGGCGGCGCAGGCCGGGGTCAGCGTCGAGGACTACCGCACGTACGACGCCGGGACGACGATCTTCGACCTGGCCGACAACCAGGCGGCGTTCGAACCGGGCGACACCCCGGCCAACCTGGACTTCCAGGCCCGGTCGATCGCCGAGTTCCTGGTGGCGACCGGTCTGGTGGACGAGGCACCGCCGCTGGACGGGCTGCTCGACGGGCAGTTCGTCGCGGCGGTGTCGCCGTGACCGTCACCCGGGAACCGGCTGCGGCCACCGACCGCGCGGACCGGGCGTCGTGGGGGCCGCTGCCCCGGCGGCGTCCGGCCCGCCGGGTCCCGGCGCTACTGGCCATCCGGACGCCGATCCCGGCGACCGGCCGGTGGACGCTGACCGTCGCCTCGATCGTGGTGCCACTGGCCGCCTGGCAGATCGGCAGCATGCTGGTCGACGGGCAGCCGGACTTCCTGCCGTCGCCGCTGGAGTCGGTGGCCGCCGGGGTGGAGATGGCCCGGACGGGTCAGCTGTGGACCGACACCGCAGCGACCGTCGGCCGGGTGCTGCGCGGTTTCGGCTTGGCGGTGGCGGTGTCGGTGCCGCTCGGACTGCTGATGGGCAGTTTCCAGGCCGGTCGGGCGGCGCTGGAGCCGATGATCGGCCTGCTGCGGTACCTGCCGGCCAGCGCGTTCATCCCGTTGCTGATCATCTGGCTGGGGCTGGGCGAGCCGTCCAAGGTCGCGTTGATCTTCATCGCGACGGTCTTCTTCAATACGTTGATGACCGCCAACGTGGTCCGCACCGTGCCGGCCGGGCTGATCGACGTGTCGTACACCCTCGGCGCCCGCCGGTTCGAGGTGCTGCGCAAGGTGATCGTGCCGCACTCGCTGCCCGGCATGATCGACGCGATCCGGGTCAACGCGGCGGCGGCGTGGAACTTCGTGGTGGTCGCCGAGCTGATCAACGCCCAGTCCGGGCTGGGCTACCGGATCGTCCGGTCGCAGCGGTTCAATCAGCTCGACAACATCTTCGCCGTACTGATCGTGATCGCCCTGATCGGGGTGGCGATCGACCTGGCGCTGCGGACGACCCGCGACCGGGTCGGGAGGTGGGCATCGTGACCGTGACCGAAGGTTCGGTTGCCACTTCGGGCCCAGGCCCGTCGCTGGTGCGCCTCGACGGCGTCGGCAAGGACTTCCGGACCATCGCCGGCGGCTCGCTGCGCGCACTCGACGGCGTGGATCTTACGGTACGTCGGGGCGAGTTCGTCTGCCTGGTCGGCGCATCCGGGTCGGGCAAGTCCACCCTGCTGTCGCTGATCGCCGGGCTGTCCACGCCGAGCCGGGGCACCGTGCTGCTCGACGGTGCGCCGGTCACCGGGCCGGGTCCGGACCGGGGGCTGGTGCTGCAGAGCGGTGCCGTGTATCCGTGGCGGACGGTGGAACGCAACGTCGCGTTCGGGCTGGAGCTGCTGCCGGTCAGTCGGGCCGAACGGGCCCGGCGGGTCGCCTGGTACCTGGCTGAGACCGGGTTGACCGGGCTACGACACGCGCTGCCGAAGCAGCTCTCCGGCGGGCAGCGCCAGCGGGTGGCGATCGCCCGGGCGCTGGCCTGCGAACCGCGGGTGCTGCTGCTCGACGAGCCGTTCGGTGCCCTCGACGTGCAGACCAAGGAGGACATGCAGCTGTTCGTCCGCCGGGTGTGGGCGGACACCGGCACCACGGTGGTGATGGTGACCCACGACGTCGAGGAGGCGGTCTTCCTCGGTCAGCGGGTGGTGGTGCTGGCCAGCGACCCGGGCCGGGTCGCCGCCGACCTGCCGGTGGAGCTGCCGCCGGACCGGGACGGCGGGCCACGGGACCTGGCCGTCAAACGGCTGCCGGAGTTCCTGACGCTGCGCGCCGAGGTGGAGGACCAGGTCCGCGCCTACCACCAGCGGCACGCCGCCACCGGGTCCGGCGGCTGACAGTGACCGCCGGCTGACGTCGGCCGGGTTCGACGGCTCGGGCTCAGGCAGGGCCGATCAGGTCCCACCGGTTGCCGGCGATGTCGACGAAGACCGCCACCCGGCCGTACGGTTCGGTGCGCGGCACGGTCACGAACCGCACATCGTGGTCCACCATCCGCTGGTACGCGGCCTCGAAGTCGTCCACCCGGAGGAAGAAGCCGACCCGACCGGCCGTCTGGTTGCCAACCGCCGCCCGCTGGCGTCGCCGTCGGCGCGGGCCAGCAGGATGCCGGTCTCGGCACCGGGCGGCCGCACCACCACCCACCGCTTGGGGCGACCGTCGTTGGTCGTCGACGGGGAGTCCTCGACCAGATCGAAGCCGAGGACGGTGGTGAAGAAGTCGATGGCCGGGTCGTAGTCGTCGACGACGATGGCGGTGAGCGAGATGTGCACGCCCGCAGCGTAGGGCTTCAGCGGGCCGGTTCGCGGCGGCGGGCACCGGGGCCGGGGCGGGGAAGTACGTCGCGGGGGTCGGCGACGTCGTGGCCGGCGGCGCAGCGCATCGTGACGCCGACCTCGGCCCCGCAGTCGCGGTGCGCGACGGCGAGCGGGGAGCCGTCCGGGTCGACGCAGTACCGGTCGCCCCACTGCAGCAGGGCGACCAGCACCGGCCACAGGTCGAGGCCCTTGCCGGTGAGCCGGTACTCGTAGCGTTGCCGCTCCCCCGGTTCCTGGTACGGGTGCCGGCGCAGCAGGCCCTGGTCGACCAGCATGGTGAGCCGGTTGGTCAGCACCTGGCGGGGCACGCCGGTGCGCTCGCGCATCTGGTCGAACCGGCGTACGCCGTTGAAGACCTCGCGGAGCACGACGACGGTCCACCGCTCGCCGATGATCTCCATGGTGCGGGCGATGGTGCAGTTGTCGATGGACCAGTCGAGTGCGGTAGGTCTCACCCCGACCAGGCTAGGTCTTGTTGACAGACCTAGCAACCGACTGCCAGGCTGCGTCTATGACACAGACTCAGCAGCCGGCGCCGGACGCGGCGCAGCGCAGCCGCACCTTCTCGTGGACCGACCCCGCCACGGTGCGGCTGGCGGCGTTGAACGGCCTCGACGGGCTGGGCCAGTTACAGGCGATGGCCTCCGGTGAGATCCCCGCCCCACCGGTGATGGTGATGCTGGGCCTCGAAGGCTTGGAGCCCGAGCACGGCCGGGTGGTCACCGTGCTGACTCCGCAGGAGTTCCACTACAACGCCCTGGGCACGGTGCACGGCGGTATCATCTCGACCCTGCTGGACACTGCGGCCGGCTGCGCGGTGCACTCGGTGCTGCCGGCCGGGACGAGCTACACCTCGATCGACCTGAACGTGAAGTTCCTGCGCCCGGTGACGCTCGCCTCGGGCACGCTGCGCTGCGAGGGCACCGTGGTGCAGCGCGGTCGGCGCACCGCGTACGCCGAGGCGAAGCTGACCGACGCCGCCGGCCGGCTGACCGCCCACGCCACCTCGTCCTGCCTGCTGTTCGAGCTGCCACCGACCAGCTGACGGCAGGACTGGCCGACCGGTGCCGGCCGGGTCACACCGACAGCAGTTGGCGGACCGACTCGTCGCGCAGGTCCGCCTTGTCGCCGGCCCGGACCACCTCGCCGGCGTCGAGGATGACGAACCGGTCGGCCAGCCGCAGCGCCAGTTCGAGGTACTGCTCGACCAGCAGGATCGCCAGCCCGGCCTCGGTGTGCAGCCGTTCGATCGCCTCCTCGATCTCGATGATGATCGACGGCTGGATGCCTTCGGTCGGTTCGTCGAGCAGCAGCATCTTCGGCCGGGTGACCAGGGCACGGGCGATCGCCAACTGCTGCTGCTGGCCGCCGGAGAGGAACCCGGCCCGGCGGCGCAGCAGCCCGCGCAGCGCCGGGAACAGGTCCAGCGCCTCGTCGACCGCCGCCTTGTCGGTCCGGGCCGCCTCGACCGCCACCTGCAGGTTCTCGGCGACGGTCAGCTGCGGGAACGTCTCGTGGCCCTGCGGGACGTAGCCGAGACCGAGCCGGACCCGTTCGTGGGTGCGCAGCCTGGTGATGTCCCGACCGGCGAACGTCACCCGGCCGGACCGCACCGGCAGCACCCCGGTGATCGCCTTCAGCAGGGTGGTCTTGCCGACCCCGTTGCGGCCCATCACGCAGACCAGCGACCCGGCCGGGGCCTGCAGGTCGACCCCGAACAGCACCTGGGCCCGACCGTACGCGACGTCGAGCGACTCGACGGTCAACATGGCACTCACGACGACGCCTCCTGAGCGGCTGACGGTCCGGCAGCGGTCGACGGGACGGAAACAGCCGACGGTACGGCGGGTTCAGCACCCTCCTCACCGGAGCGCCCCAGGTAGACCTGCTGCACGCGCGGGTCGGCCTGCACCTGAGCGACGGTGCCCTCGCAGAGCAGTCGGCCCTCGTGCAGCACGGTGACGGTGCTGGCGAACCGGCGCAGGAACTCCATGTCGTGTTCGATCACCATCACCGTGTGGTCCTTGGCGACCTCGCGCAGCAGCTCACCGGTGCGGTCCCGCTCGCTGCGGCTCATCCCGGCCACCGGCTCGTCGAGCAGCAGCAGACTGGGCTGCTGCACGATCAGCATGCCAATCTCCAGCCACTGCCGCTGCCCGTGGGAGAGCACCCCGGCCGGCCGGTACGCCAGGTCGGCAAGACCGGTGGTGTCCAGCGCTCGGGACACCTGGTCGGAGACACCGCGCCGGCGGCGCAGCAGGCCGACCATCCGCCGGCGGAAGCTGGCCGCCAGGTCTAGGTTGTCCAGCACGGTGAGCTGCTCGAAGACCACCGACGTCTGGAAGGTCCGGCCGATGCCGAGCCGGACGATCCGGTGCTCACGGCGGCCGACCAGCTCCTGGCCGTTGAACCGCACCGAGCCGGACGCCGGCCGGGTCCGGCCGGTGACCACGTCGATCAGGGTGGTCTTGCCGGCACCGTTGGGGCCGATCAGGAAGCGCAGCTCCCCCGGCTCGACGGTCAGGTCGAGGTCGCTGATCGCCCGGAAGCCGTCGAAGACGACGTCGAGGCCGCGTACCTCCAGCTTGCCGCTCATGGTTTCGCACCCCCGACCCCGACGGTGGTCTCCACCGGTCGCCCGGCGGCGTCGGTGGTGGCACCGTCCGTGCCGGCCGCCGGGGAGACCGGTGCGGTCGGTCCAGCCGGTCCGGCGCGGCCCGGCCAACGGTGCCGCACCGCCGCCCAGCCGTCGGCGAGCAGCCCGGCGAGGCCGCGCGGCGCCCACATCATCACCGCGATGAACAGGCCGCCGAGCAGGTAGAGCCAGCCGGATGGCCACTGTTCGCTGAGCACGGTGCTGCCGTAGTTGAACAGGATCGCCCCGCCGACCGCACCGACCAGGGAGAACCGCCCGCCGATGGCGACCGCGACCAGCATCTCGATCGACGGTACGACGCCGAGGTCGGCCGGGCCGAGGATGCCGACCACCGGCACGAACAGCGCGCCGGCGATCCCGGCCATGGCCGCCGACAGCGCGTACACGATGGTCTTCACCACGGCCGGGTCGTAGCCGAGGAAGCGGACCCGGTCCTCACCGTCGCGGATGGCGACCAGCAGCTTGCCGAACCGGGAGTGGGTGAGCTGCCAGGCGGCGAGGAAGACCAGGCCGAGCGCGACGACCGCGACGTAGTAGACGATCCGTTTCTGCGTCGGGTCGTACAGGTCGAGGCCGAAGAAGAACTGCACGTTGGTCAGGCCGTTGGTGCCGCCGGTGAGGCCCTGCTGGCCGACCAGCAGGATCACGAACGCGGCGGCCAGGGCCTGGGACAGTACGGCGAAGTAGGCGCCGCGCACCCGTTGGCGGAACACCAGGGTGCCCAGGATCAGCGCCACCACGGTGGGCAGCACGACCACCATGACCAGGGCGAACGCCGGGCTGCGGAACGGCCCCCAGATGGCCGGTAGGGTTTCCACCCCGCTCCACACCATGAAATCGGGCAGGTTGCCCTCGCCGGCGTCGGCAAGTTTGAGGTGCATGCCCATCGCGTAGCCGCCGAGGCCGAAGAACACGCCCTGGCCGAGGGTCAGCATGCCGCCGCGCCCCCAGGCCAGGTAGATGCCGACCGCGACGATCGCGTAGCAGAGGTACTTGGCGAGCAGGTCGAGCCGGAACGGGCTGAGCACCAGCGGTGCCACCACCAGCAGCAGCACGCCGCCGGCGACGAAGCCGACCGGTCCGGGCCAGCGGCTGGCCGGCCGGGCCGGCCCGGTGGCGGGGGTGGTCGTCCGGGCGGCGCTCATGTCAGCGCCCGGGAACGGAGGACGAACATGCCCTGCGGACGGAACTGGAGGAAGGCCACGATCACTGCGAAGACCACCACCTTGGCCAGGCTCGCATCGGTCCAGAATTCGACGAAGCTGTTGATCGCGCCGAGGGCGACCGCCGCGATCACCGCCCCGCGCAGCTGTCCGAGTCCCCCGGCGACGACGACGAGGAACGCGTCCACGATGTAGTAGGTGCCCAGCGACGGCCCGACCGGGCCGATCAGGGTCAGCGCCACCCCGGCGACACCGGCCAGGCCGGAGCCGATGAAGAAGGTGAGCTGGTCGACCCGCTGGGTGGCCACCCCGGTCACCGCGGCCAGCTCGCGGTTCTGCATCACCGCCCGCATCCGCCGGCCGTACGACAGTTTGCTGAGGTAGAGCGAGATCGCCACCACGCAGCCGACCGCGAGCGCCATGATGAAGATCCGGTTGTACGGCAGCTGTACGCCGGCCACGTCGATCCCGCCGGTGAGCCAGCCGGGCGCGGTGACCTGCACGTTCGGCGCACCGAAGATGTCCCGGGCCAGTTGCTGCAGGATCAGGCTGACTCCGAAGGTGAGCAGCAGCGTGTCCAGCGGCCGACCGTAGAACCGCCGGATCACCAGCCGTTCCAGGATCAGGCCCATGGTGCCGGCGATGAGGAACGCGACCGGCAGGGCGGCCGGGACGGCCTGCGCCCCGACCAGCCCTTGCATCATGTACGCGGTGTAGGCGCCCGCCAGGATGAACTCCCCGTGGGCCATGTTGATGACGCCCATCTGTCCGAAGGTGAACGTCAGTCCCAGCGCGATCAGGAGCAGCACCGCTCCGATGCTCGCGCCGATGACCAGTTGGTTGAGTACCGCCATGGCGGGCACCTCCCTCCGCTTGCTACTAGCCTGTTACGACAGGCCTTCGGCCCAGTCGTAGCCGGTCAGGTACGGGTCCGGCTTGATCGGTTCACCGGAGTTCCACACCTCCTGGATCTGCCCGTCGGGCTGCACCACGCCGATCCGGGCCGTCTTGAAGACGTGCTGGTTGTCGCCGTCGATGGTGACGGTGCCTTCCGGTGCCTCGATGCTGATCCCGCCGGCGGCCTCCTTGACCGCCTCGACGTCGGTGCTGCCGGCCGCCTCGACCGCCGCCGCCCACAGGTAGACCGCGTTGTAGCCGGCCTCCATCGGGTCGGAGGTGACCTTCTCCGCCCCGTACTTGGCCTTGAATGCCTCGACGAAGGCGGTGTTCCGCTCACCTTCGGTGGTCTGGTAGTAGTTCCAGGCCACCAGGTGGCCGGCGACGTTGTCCGGGCCGATGCCGACGACTTCCTCCTCGGCGACGCTGACCGACACGGTCGGCATCGTCTCGGCGGTGACTCCGACGCTGGTCAGCTGCTTGAAGAAGGCGACGTTGCTGTCGCCGTTGAGGGTGTTGAACACCGCGTCGGGCTGAGCCTGCTGCAGCTTGTTGACCACGGTGCTGTACTCGGTGTGGCCCAGCGGGGTGTACTCCTCGCCGACGATCTGCATGCCGTTGGCCTCGGCGTACGCGGTGATGATCTTGTTGGCGGTACGTGGGAAGACGTAGTCGCTGCCGACCAGGAAGATCGTCTGATGGCCCTGCTCGGCGAGGTAGTCCAGGGCCGGGACAATCTGCTGGTTGGTGGTGGCCCCGGTGTAGAAGATGTACTCGGAGCTCTCCAGCCCTTCGTACTGCACCGGGTACCACAGCAGCGCCTTGTTGCGTTCGAAGACCGGCAGCATCGCCTTGCGGCTGGCCGACGTCCAGCCACCGAAGACGGTGGCGACCTTGTCCTGGGATATGAGCTTCTGCGCCTTCTCGGCGAAGGTGGGCCAGTCCGACGCGCCGTCCTCGACGACGGGTTCGATCTGCTTGCCCAGCACGCCACCGGCGGCGTTGATCTCCTCGATCGCGAGCAACTCTGCGTCGCGTACGGTGACCTCGCTGATCGCCATGGTGCCGCTCAGCGAGTGCAGGATACCGACCTTGATGGTGTCGGAGTCACCGCCGCCACCGGCCGAGGACGTGGGGTCCTCCGCACAGGCGGTCGCGGCAACCAATGTCGACAATATACAGAGTGCGGCGAGGCCGCCCCGGAAGCGTCGTGGCATCCAACTCCCCTTCAGCCGAAATCGTGGTGCCACGAAACGTAGGGACGCTGGGTTTCATGAATCTCGACCCATCGATTTCCAACGCGTTAAGCCCGTCTCACAACGAACCTGAACGGCTGTGCGGTCAGCAACTAGGACAGACACGGTGGACGGACTACACACGACGAAGGTCCCGTGGCCGACCAGCCACGGGACCCGTACTCACCGTTCCTGAAGCGCCGCGACGGCACTTACCGGCCGCGGGCGCGCCGTTCCTCCCGCCGGGTCTCGAACCGGGACGCGGCGGTGTCCAGTTGGGTCATCTGCGCGGCGATCTGGTCCCGGGCCGCCTCGCCGTCGGCGTCCAGCCCGGTGACGTTCCAGATGTCCCACTGGCGCAGCACCGGCGCGAGCACCTCGTCGCGGTGCTGACGCAGGTCGTAGATGCCGGCCATGGCGATCGCCACCGACTTTCGGGCGAAGCCCTCGATGCCCACGCCCGGCATCTGGAAGTTGGCGACCACGTCCGCCACCGCCCGCATCGCCTGGCTCGGCGCCAGCTCGAACGCCGCGCCGAGCAGGTTGCGGTAGAACATCATGTGCAGGTTCTCGTCGGCGGCGACCCGGGCCAGCAGCCGCTCGCAGAGCGGGTCACCGGTGGCTCGGCCGGTGTTGCGGTGTGAGATCCGGGTGGCCAGCTCCTGGAACGACACGTACGCCAGCGAGTGCAGCACCTCGTCGTCGTGCTGGTTAACGTACCCGTTGGACATGTGCACCATCCGGGCCCGCTCCAGCTCGACCGGGTCGACCGCCCGGGTGACGGTGAGGTAGTCCCGGATGGCGGTGCCGTGCCGGCCCTCCTCGGCGGTCCACCGGTGCACCCAGATGCCCCAGGCACCGTCGCGACCGAACAGGGTGGCGATCTCGTGGTGGTACGAGGGCAGGTTGTCCTCGGTGAGCAGGTTGACGATCAACGCGGTACGGGCGACGTCTGGGATCTGCGAGTCCTCCGGCGACCAGGGTTCACCGCCGAGCGGGCCGTCGAAGGTCCGTCCGTCGCTCCACGGCACGTACTCGTGCGGGAACCACTCTTTCGCCAGGCCGAGGTGCCGGTCGAGGTTCTCGGCGACCACCGGTTCGAGCTCGACGAGCAGCGCGGTCTGGGACATCGGGGTGGTGGCGGCGACGGTCAATGACGTTCTCCCTACCGGGGCAACCTACGACAGCGTAACTTACGCAACCGTAGGTTATGTCACGCCGAGCCGCCACTTTCCCCGACGATCTTGCGGCTATCGCCGCCGTATGTCCGCTATGCCGACTTGCCGGACACCGCTGGCCGGAGGTCCACCGACGGCGGTGACCAGGCGTCCGCAGCTGCCGGCACCTGATCCCCCGAGCGGATGTCCTTGACGCTGTCCGGCTCACCGTCGACCCCGAGGAACCAGACGTACGGGATGTCGCGGCGCTGGGCGTACCGGATCTGCTTGCCGAACTTGGCCGCCGACGGTGACACCTCGGTGGCGATTCCCCGCCGACGCAGCGCGTCGGCCACCCGGTTGCCGGTCGGCCGGTCGGACTCGGCCGGCAACGCCACCAGCACACAGGTCGGCACCAGCCGGGAGATCGCCAACGCGTCGGCGCCGAACAGCAGCCCCAGCAGCCGGGACACCCCGATCGAGATGCCGACGCCGGGGAAGCGGTCCGCCCCGGCCGAGGCGAGATCGTCGTAGCGGCCACCCGAGCAGATCGAGCCGAACCGCTCGTACCCCTGCAGCTGGGTCTCGTAGACCGTACCGGTGTAGTAGTCCAGACCCCGGGCGATGCGCAGGTCGGCGACGCACAGGCCGGGCGCGTGCGCGGCCGCCGTCTCCAGCACCGCGACCAGCTCGGTGAGCCCTTCATCGAGCAACGGGTGCTCGACGCCGAGGCCACGTACCGCGTCGGCGACCGAGACGTCCGGCGCGGAGATCTCCGCCAGCGACAGGCAGGCCTTCGCCTGGCTGTCGTTCGCACCGGCCGTCTCGGCCAGTAGCTCGGCCACCCGCTGCGGGCCGACCTTGTCCAGTTTGTCGATCGCCCGCAGCGCCGCATCCGGGTCGGTCAGCCCGATCCCCCGGTAGAAGCCCTCGCAGACCTTGCGGTTGTTCACCTGGATCCGCACCGGCGGGATCGGCAGGCTGGCCAGCGCGTCGCCGATGACCAGCGGCAGCTCGGCCTCGTGGTGCGGGGCCAGCTCGTCGCGGTCGACGATGTCGATGTCGGCCTGCAGGAACTCGCGGTAGCGGCCCTCCTGCGGCCGTTCGCCGCGCCACACCTTCTGAATCTGGTAGCGGCGGAACGGGAACTGCAGTTTGCCGGCGTTCTCCAGCACGTAGCGGGCGAACGGCACGGTCAGGTCAAAGTGCAGCCCGAGGGCGTCGTCACCGGCCTCGGCACCCGGATCGGCCTGCAGCCGGCGCAGCAGGTAGACCTCCTTCGAGGTTTCCCCCTTGCGCAGCAGCTGGTCCAGCGGCTCCACCGCGCGGGTCTCCAGCGGCGCGAACCCGTACAGCTCGAAGGTGTGCCGCAGCCGGTCGATGACGTACTGCTCGATCATCCGCTGCGGGGGCGACCACTCCGGGAAGCCGGAGATCGGCCTGGGCTTGCTCATCAAGGTGTCCTTGTCACAGTCCGGTACGTCGGGCCGAGGCGGCGGTGCAGCCGCCGGCAGCCTCGTGCGGGTGGGGCGCGGCCGCGCGGGCGACCTCCTGGAGATACGGGTTGCTCATGCGCTCCCGGCCGATGGTGGTGGCCGGGCCGTGGCCGGGCAGCACCACGGTGTCGTCGGCCAACGGCAGAACCTTGTCGCGCAAGCTGGTCAACATCGTCGGCATACTGCCGCCGGGCAGATCGGTACGGCCGATCGAGCCGGCGAACAGCACGTCACCGGAGAGGCAGACCTGCTCGGCCTCCCAGGCCGAGCCGGCGCCGGGCAGCCGGAGCAGCACCGAGCCTCCGGTGTGGCCGGGGGCGTGGTCGACAGTGATCTCCAACCCGGCGAGCACCAGCGTGGCACCGTCGGTCAACTCGGCCACGTCGTCCGGTTCGCTGTACGGCAGCCGGCCGCCGAACATCGCCGCCAGGTCCGCCGACAGGCCCTTGGCCGGGTCGGCCAGCAACTCCCGGTCGCCCGGATGCACGTACGCGGTGATGCCACGCGCCCCACAGACCGGCGCGACCGAGAAGGTGTGGTCAACATGGCCGTGGGTGAGCAGCACCGCCGCCGGATGCAGCCGGTGCTCGGCCAGCACCTGGTCCAGCTGGTCGAGCACCCCGATGCCGGGATCGACGACGACGCACTGCTCGCCCGGCCCGGCGGCCACCACGTAGCAGTTGGTGCCGAACGCCTGCGCCGGGAAGCCGGTGATGAGCACGCCTCTCCTCTCGGTAGGCCGGCCCGCGCGAGCCGCCGGAATCGTCTCCTCGTCGAGCCTAGCCGCCAGGACACGCCGGGCCGCCAGGGCACACCCGCCGGCCCTGCCCAGGCCGTGACGGCAGCGATGATCTCCGATTGGATACGGAGCGGACCTCGTACAACAATTTCCCAGCCGATACCCGTACACTCTTGCGGGCGTGTGGCGTGGCGCACCGCAATGGCGCCCGGGTCCGGCACGCCCTCCGCAGGACACGTACCGACCCGCCGCACGGCGCAGGGATTGATCAGGAAAGGGGAGCGCGGGTGGCCTCCAGCAGGGACCGGCAGCGCAAATTGGCGCGGGCGAAGCTCGACCGGCAGATGGCCCGGCGTGCCGCCGCGGCCCGGCGTAAGCGGCGGATCCGCGCCGGCGTGGGCGCCGGCCTCGCGCTGCTGCTCATCGCCGGCGGCTCGGCCTGGGCGCTCGGTGCCTTCGAGGGCGAGCCGGAAACTCCGGAGGCCGCCGGCATCTGCACCTGGACCCCGCAGGACACGGCCGCCAACAGCAACCTCACCGACGTCGGCACGCCGGAGACCACCGACCCGCCGCACCGCGGGGTCCAGCCGATGACGATCACCACCAACCAGGGTGAGCCGATCACCGTCGAGCTCGACCTGGCCGCCGCACCGTGCGCCGCCGCCAACTTCACCCACCTGGCCAGCCGCAACTTCTTTGACGACACGACCTGCCACGAGATCACCGACGAGGGCGCGATCCTGTGCGGCGACCCGAGCGGCACCGGGCAGGGCGGGCCGACGTACTCGTACTACAGCGAGAACGTGCCAGTCTCGCCGCAGCTGGACCCGTCGGCCGACCCGACGGAGGAGCTGGCCGACCATCCGCCGCTCTACCCGGCCGGCACGGTCGTCGCGGTCGGTGTGCCGCAGGGCACCAACGGCAGCCAGTTCAAGATCTTCTTTGAGGACTACACCACCGAGTTCCCCTCGTACCCGATCATCGGCAAGGTGACCTCGGGGATGGACACGGTCGAGGCGATCGGTGCGCTCCCACTGGTCAACAACGCCGCCGGCGCCCAGGTGAAGCCGGAGACCGACGTGGTCATCCAGAGCCTGACCGTCGGCGAGCCGATCGGGGCCGACGAGACCGAGGCGACCCCGTCGACCGACCCGAGCGCGTCGGCACCGGCGACCACCACCGACCCGTCGGCCACCGAGCCGGACGCGGAGGGCGCCGACGGCACCGCCGGCCAGTCCTGACCAGACCAGACAACCCGAATCCAGGAGGATCCACCGTGACGTCGACCAGGGAGCGGCAGCGTGCCGCGGCTCGGGCCCGCCTCGAAAAGGAGATGGCCCAGCGCGCCGAGGCGGCCCGCAAGCGCCGCCAGTTGCAGGCCGGCATCGGTGCCGGCGTCGCCCTGCTGCTCGTGGCCGCGGGCACGGTGTGGCTGGTCGCCAGCCTCGGGGACGACGAGACCGAAACCACGCCCCAGGCCGACGGCGGCGACGCCGGCGTGACCTGCGTGTGGAACGAGATCCCCACCGAGCAGCGCCGTGAGACGACCGTGGACGTCGGCGTGCCGCCGACCACCACGCCGCCGGACACCGGCACCCAGGTGATGACCCTGGACACCAACTTCGGTGAGATCCAGGTGGAGATGGACCTGGCCGAGGTGCCGTGCACGGCGGCCAGCTTCAGCCACCTGGCCAGCCAGGGGTTCTGGGACAACACCAAGTGCCACCGGATGTTCCCCGGCATGCTGCAGTGCGGTGACCCGAGTGCCAGCGGCGAAGGCTACCGGGACACCGACGGCACCGGCGGGCCCGGCTACCAGTTCGCCAACGAGAACCTGCCGGTCGACGACCGGCCCGCCTACCCGGCCGGGGTGGTGGCGATGGCCAACAGCGGCCCGGACACCAATGGCAGCCAGTTCTTCTTCATCTATCAGGACGTCGAGCTCAGCCCGGACTACACCGTGCTCGGCCGGGTCACCGAGGGCCTCGACGTCATCCAGGAGGCCACCGAGGCCGGTCACGACGGCGCGTTCGAGCCGTCGCCCGGCGGCGGCCACCCCAACAACGACATCCTGATCAACTCGTTGACGGTGAGCGAGCCGCAGTAGTCCACCGGGTTCGGCGGCCGGCAGCGCCGCCGAGCCCGCTGAGCCGGTACCAGTGCGCCAGGGCATCACCCGATGCCCTGGCGCATTGCTGTCAGGTGCCGGAGGTGACCCGGTAGGCGTCGAAGACGCCGTCGACCTTGCGGACCGCGTTGAGCAGATGACCGAGGTGCTTCGGGTCGGCCATCTCGAACGAGAAACGGCTGACCGCCACCCGGTCCCGGGTGGTGGTCACAGTGGCCGACAGGATGTTCACTCGTTCCTCGGAGAGCATCCTGGTCACGTCGGCCAGCAGCTTGTGTCGGTCGAGCGCCTCGACCTGAATGGCGACGAGGAACGTCGACGCCGAAGTCAACTTCCAGGTGACCTCGACCAGTCGCTCCTGCTGCGCCTTGAGTTCGGCCGCGTTGAAGCAGTCGTCGCGGTGCACACTGACGCCGCCGGACCGGGTGACGAAGCCGAACACCGTATCCGGCGGGACCGGGGTGCAGCAGCGGGCTAGTTTGATCCAGACGTCGGTGACACCGCGTACCACCACGCCGGGGTCGGCGCCGTTGTGCCGCGCCCGGGGCGGGCGGGTCGCGACGGCCGACTCGGCCAGGTCCTCGGCGGCCCCTTCCTCACCACCGAGGCTGACCATCAGCCGCTGCACCACCGACTGCGCGGACACCTGGCTGTCGCCAACCGCCGCGTACAGCGCGGCGACGTCGGCCAGGTGCAGGTCACGGGCGATCGCCATCAACGAGTCGGTGGTGAGCATCCGCTGCAACGGCATGCCCTGCTTGCGCATCGCCTTGGCGATCGCGTCCTTGCCGGTCTCGATCGCCTCCTCGCGGCGTTCCTTGTTGAAGTACTGCCGAATCTTGGTGCGGGCCCGTGGGCTCTTGACGAAGCCCAGCCAGTCCTGGGTCGGGCCGGCGGTCGCCGACTTGGAGGTGAAAATCTCGATGACGTCGCCGTTGGACAGCGTCGACTCCAACGGCACCAGCTTGCCGTTGACCCGCGCCCCGATGCACTTGTGCCCCACCTCGGTGTGCACGGCGTAGGCGAAGTCGACCGGCGTGGAACTGGTGGGCAGCGGGATCACGTCGCCCTTGGGGGTGAAGACGTAAACCTCCTGGCTGGACAGGTCGAATCGCAGCGCGTCGAGGAACTCGCTCGGGTCGCTCGCCTCCCGCTGCCAGTCGAGCAGTTGCCGCAGCCAGGTCATCTCGTCGATGTGCGCCGGCGGGCCGACGACAGTGGCGCCCTTCTGCTCCTTGTACTTCCAGTGCGCGGCGATGCCGAACTCGGCGGTGCGGTGCATCGCGTACGTGCGGATCTGCATCTCCACCGGCTTGCCGGTGGGCCCGATCACCGTGGTGTGCAGCGACTGGTACATGTTGAACTTCGGCATCGCGATGTAGTCCTTGAACCGGCCGGGGACCGGCTGCCAGTTCGCGTGGATCACGCCGAGCGCCGCATAGCAGTCGCGGACCGTGTCGACCAGGATGCGTACGCCGACCAGGTCGTAGATGTCGTTGAAGTCCCGCCCCCGGACGATCATCTTCTGGTAGATCGAGTAGAGGTGCTTCGGCCGGCCGGTGACCTCCGCCCTGATCTTCGCGGCGCGCAGGTCGACCTGCACCTTCTGGGTCACCTTGCGCAGCTGGGTGTCGCGCTGCGGCTGGTGCTCCCCGATCAGCCGGTTGATCTCCTCGTACCGTTTCGGGAACAGCGTGCCGAAGGCCAGATCCTCCAACTCCCACTTCACGGTGTTCATACCGAGCCGGTGGGCCAGCGGCGCCAGGATCTCCAGGGTCTCCTTGGCCTTCTGCTCCTGCTTCGCCTTGGGCAGGAAGGTCAGCGTCCGCATGTTGTGCAGCCGGTCGGCGAGTTTGATCACCAGGACCCGGGGGTCCTTTGCCATCGCCACCACCATCTTGCGGATGGTCTCGGCCTTGGCCGCGTCGCCCAGCTTGACCCGGTCGAGCTTGGTGACCCCGTCGACCAGCAGTGCCACCTCACCGCCGAAGTCGGCGCGCATCTCGTCGAGGGTGTAGTCGGTGTCCTCGATCGTGTCGTGCAGCAGCGCGGCGACCAGCGTCGTGGTGTCCATGCCGAGATTGGCGAGGATGGTGGCGACCGCCAACGGATGCGTGATGTACGGATCGCCGGATTTGCGGTACTGCCCGGAGTGCCACTTGGAGGCCATCTCGAAGGCACGCTGCAGCACCCGCGGATCGGCCTTCGGATGGCTCTGCTGATGGGTGGCGATCAGCGGTTCCAGCACCTCGGGGATGTGCGGCGCCTGCCAGGGGGAGTTGAACCGGGCCAGCCGGGCCCGTACCCGACGCCCGGTCGGCGCACCGTTGAAGCCGAAACCGTTGCCGGCCGCTGCCGCGCCGGGGTGGTCGACCGCACCATTCGCCGCCGGAGACCCCGCGCCGTTCGCCGCCGCAGGTGCGGCGCCGCGCTCGCCAGCGACGTCGGGGCCGCCCGAATTGACGGCAGAGCTGGGCGCCTCGTCGTTGGTCACGCCCGCAGTGGGGTTGACCTCGCCAGTCGGATGCACAGTGCCCTCCATGGAAGGAGCGACGACGTCGGGGGACACCGGCCTCCCTCACCTCTGCCGGAACTCAGCCGACCGTATCGGGCTGAGCTGCTACCGCGCTAGCCAGGAGACAGCGCCCCTGACTGACAGGGACCGCAATACTACCCGTCCAGACGGTGCTGTGCCCGGCGGCCGAGCGGCTCGGTCGGCCGGCTCACACCCGCCACACGGCGTGCACCGACCGGGGCGAGAGCCGGTCCCGCCCGGCGAGGAAACCCAGCTCCAGCAGGACGGTGAAGCCCACCACCGTGCCACCGGCCCGGTCGACCAGGTCCAGGGTAGCGGCGGCGGTTCCGCCGGTGGCCAGCACGTCGTCGACCACCAGGACCCGCTGACCGGCGGTGAAGGCGTCCTGATGCACCTCCAGGACCGCCTCGCCGTACTCCAACGCGTACGAGGCGGAGAACGATGCCCGGGGCAGCTTGCCGGCCTTGCGGACCGGAACCACCCCGGTGCCGGTGGCGTACGCGATCGCCGCTGCCAGCACGAAACCCCGCGCCTCGATGCCGGCGACCACGTCAAAGGAGTCCGCTCCGTGGTGGGCGATGATCCGGTCGGTGATCTCCCGGAACGCCGGCCCGTCGGCGAACAGCGGCATCAGGTCCTTGAAGACGATGCCAGGTTTGGGGAAGTCCGGTACGTCGATCACCCGACTGGCCACCAGCGCGGCCGTCTCGGCCCCACTGTCCCCGACGATCACTGCCTCGGTCTCCGTCACCTTGCGCCCTTTCCGTGCCGGATGGGACCGGTGGTGTTCCGGCGGCGACAGTGCCTCCGGAACACCACCGAGGGAATCGTCAGCGACGCTTCGCGCCGCTGGGGCGCTTACGGCCCCCGCCGCCGGGTCGGCCGCCGCGACCGCCGCCGGACTGGCGCTTGCCGGCCGGCCGGGCACCGGCCTTCGGCGCGGTGCCGGCCAGGGCGGCGTCGGCGGCGGGCTCGACCTCGGCCGGCTCGTCGCCCGCCGTCGTGGTCGAGGCACCGGCGCTGGTACGCGACCGCTTCGGCGCCCTGTCCCGCTCCGCCAGCGAGGACCGCTTGGCCTGCACCCGCTGGGTGTGCAGCTTGTACTTCGGCTCCTGCTCCTTGAGCACCGTCACCAGCGGCGAGGAAACGAAGATCGACACGAAGAAGGCCGCGCCCATGCCGACGAACAGCACCAGGCCGAGGTCCTTGAGCGTGCCGGCGCCGAGCAGCCCGGCGCCGATGAACAGCAGCCCGCCGACCGGCAGCAACGCGACGATCGACGTGTTGATCGACCGCATCAGGGTCTGGTTGACCGCGAGGTTGGCGGCCTCACCGTACGTCTGGCTGCTGCCGCCGGTGACGCCCCGGGTGTTCTCCTGGATCTTGTCGAAGACCACCACGACGTCGTAGAGGGCGAAGCCGAGGATGGTCAGGAAGCCGATGATCGTCGACGGGGTGACCTCGAAGCCGGAGGCCGAGTAGATGCCGGCGGTCAGCAGCAGGTCGAGCACCAGGCCGGCGACGGCCGCGATCGCCATCCGGTACTCGAACCGCAGCACCAGGTAGATGGTGACCAGCACCATGAAGACCAGCAGACCGAGCAACGCCCGCTGGGTGACCTGGCTACCCCAGGCACCGCTGACCCGACTGTCGCTGATCGCCGCCTGCTCGATCCCGAGCCGCTCGGCGAGACCCTGCTTGAACGCTTCGGTCTGCTCCGAGGTGAGCTCTGCGGTCCGGAACAGGTAGGTGGTACCGCCGACCTCCTGGCCGGAGACCACCTCGAGCGGCTCCTCGGTGTCGAGCTCGGCGAGCTCGGCGTCGAGGGCGTCCTCGGCCTGCAGCAGGGTGCCGACGCTCGCCGGCACCTGGAACTCGTTGCCACCGCGGAAGTCGATGCCGAGGTTGAAGCCCCGGATCGCGACGCTCGCGATCGCGAGGACCACGACCACCGCGGCGATCACGAACCAGGTGTTGCGCCGTCTGACGATCGGAAGGTTGGCCTCACCCCGGTAGAGGCGTCCGGCGAAACCGCTCATGTCAGGCCTCCTTGACGCGCGGGTTGCGGATCGGGGTCTCGTCCTCGGTCTTCACCGCACGGCCGAGGCCGCTGACCCGGGGAGACAGGAACGCCTTGGTCCGGGCCAGCATCGACATGATCGGGTGCCG
The DNA here is from genome assembly GCF_048060315.1 of Micromonospora sp. LOL_013. NCBI lineage: Bacteria > Bacillati > Actinomycetota > Actinomycetes > Micromonosporales > Micromonosporaceae > Micromonospora > Micromonospora sp. LOL_013. Next base: position 5,537 of record NZ_JBHMIQ010000005.1, on the reverse strand, counting down.
GAACAGGAACACCACGACCAGGTCGAGCACGGTCGCCAGGCCGAGGGCGAAGGCGAAGCCCTTCACCGTGCCCACCGAGACGATGTAGAGCACGACCGCCGCCATCAGGGTGATGGCGTTCGCCGAGATGATCGTCCGCCGGGCCCGCAGCCAGGCCCGGGGTACCGCGCTGCGCGGACTTCGACCCTCACGTATCTCGTCCTTGAGGCGTTCGAAGTAGAGCACGAACGAGTCGGCCGCCACACCCAGCGAGACGATCAGACCGGCGATCCCGGCGAGGGTGAGGGTGAAACCGATCTGCCGGCCGAGCACCACCATCGCGCCGAAGACCAGCAGCGCCGAAAGGATCAGGCTGAGGAAGATCACGATGCCGAGCAGCCGGTAGTAGAAGAACGAGTAGACCGCAACCAGCAGCATGCCGATGCCGGCGGCGAGCAGGCCGGCGCGCAGGTGCTCGGTGCCGAGCGTCGCGGAGATGCTCTGCGCCTCCTGCGGCTCGAAGGTCAGCGGCAGGGCACCGTATCGCAGGTTGCTGGCCAGCTCGTTGGCGGTGGCGCTGGTGAAGTCGCCGGTGATCTGCGAGTCGCCGGTGAGTACGCCCTGGATCTCCGGTGAGGAGATCACCTCGTTGTCGAGGACCACCGCGACCCGGCACTTGCCGTCCTGGCCGAGCGCGCTCGCGTCGCACTCCTGGTCGGTGTTGTTGAACGCCTCACGGGTCAGCTCGGTCCAGGCGCGCTGGCCGGAGCCGGTGAAGTTGAGGCTGACCACCCACTGGCTGGTGGTCTGGTCGAGTACGCCGCTGGCGTCGCTGACGTCGGTGCCGACCACCTTCGCCTCGTCCAGCAGGTACTTGACCAGGCCCTCGCAGGCGACGACCTGCTGGGACTCGTCGCGGATCGAGCCGGCCTGGCGCAGCAGGAGCTTGTCGCAGGTCACGTACGGCACGTTGAACTGCACGCCGGCCGGCAGCACCCGGATCTCCGCCGGGGTCAGCTCGCCGAACGGGGCCAGGGTCTCGGCCAGCGTCGGGTCGGCGCTGAAGTCGGCCGGCGCCTGCAGGCCGGTCGCCGCCGCCCAGGCCGCCTCGCCGACCTTCGCCTGGACCTCGGCGAGGTCGGCCGGCCCGTCGGCGTCCGCGCCGGCGGCGGGCGTCGGGGACGCGCTCGGGCTCGCTTCGGGGCTGGGGCTGGCCTCAGGACTGGCAGAGCCGGTCGGATCCGGCTGGGCCATGCCGCCCTCGCCGCCGGCGGCTGGGCTCTGCTCCGCCTCCGCCTCCGGCGACGCCTCCGCGTCGGGCGAGGCACCGGGCGACGGCGACGCGTCGGCGCCCTCCTCGCCGGCGCCCTCGCTCGGCGTCGGGGACGGCTGCGGCTGGATCGGCTCACCGCCGTCGGTGGCCTTGAGCACCTTGCGGAACCGCAGCTCGGCCGCGTTACCGATCTCGGTCAGGTCGCGGTTCTGGCCGGGCAGCGAGACGACGATGTTGCGGTCGCCCTCGGTGACCACCTCGGCCTCGGAGACGCCGAGGCTGTTCACCCGGTTCTCGATGATGTCGCGGGCCCGCTCCAGCGAAGCGGCCGGCGGCGCGCTGCCGTCCTCGGTGGTCGCCTCCAGGGTGACCCGGGTGCCACCGATCAGGTCCAGGCCGAGTTTGGGCTCCAGCCGGTCCTGCCAGCTGCCGCTGGCTCCGGCGAAGAACACCATGAGGTAGAGGACGGCGAAGATGAGCCCGAGTGCGGCGAGTTGCCGCCCGGGGCGCATCTGTCCCTGAGGTGGTGCCACGGCGGTCCTGTCTCCCTGCGCGGTTCGGCCGCTGGTGCCCCGGGCGGCAGCGGTTGGTGCCACTGGTGCGAGCGGCGGTGGGGTGGTCGTCGTACCAGCCGCGACCGTCAGGTCGAGCGGTCGTGACCGGCAACACAACGATCAGTATCGTCGATGTAACTCGGGTCTGGCGACCCGGGGTGGCTCAGTCCTTGGTCGGCACCTCGTCCGCCGGGGCGGACTCGGTCGTCGCGCTGGCGTCGGTCTTCGGCACCACCCGGGCGATCGCCGGTCGGGCGTAGCGCTCGTGCACGCCGGGCGAGACCTCCAGCATCACCGTCTCGTCGTCCATGCTGGACACGGTGCCGTACAGGCCGCCGATGGTGACGACCTCGTCGCCGGCGCTGATCGACGACTGCATCTGCTCGGCTTCGCGGCGCCGCTTCTGCTGCGGCCGGATCATCATGAAGTACATGACGACGAAGAGCAGGCCGATCATCAGGATGGGCATGAAGCTGGCGCCGCCCGCGCCCTCTTGCGCCAAGAACACAACAACAACCTTTCGTCAGCCACTCGCGACGCCGTTGCGCTCTGCGGAGGCGAGATCTCACGTGCCGTACAGACCGCGGCGAGTCTAGTCGCTGTGACTGTGAACTCTGGGATCGGCACGGATCACGTTCAGATCACGAGATAATCTAAGCCTCATCTGAGAATAAATCTGGCATATTGGACGCCATGCCGCCTGCCGTACCAGCCCGGGACTGAACACCCGGCACGGCCGGACCGCCGAGCGTCCCCGGCGGCGGCACCCGGCCGAAATGCCGCCAGGTCGCCTCGGTCGCCACCCGCCCCCGGGGGGTACGGGCCAACAGCCCCGCCCGCACCAGGAACGGCTCACAGACCTCCTCGACCGTGTCCGGCTGCTCCCCCACCGCCACCGCCAGGGTGGACAACCCGACCGGGCCGCCACCGAACGAACCGATCAACGCGGTCAGCACCGCCCGGTCCAGCCGGTCCAGACCCAGCTCGTCGACGTCGTACACGGCCAACGCCGCCCGGGCGGTCTCCCGGTCGACCACCCCGGCCGCCCGCACCTCGGCGTAGTCACGGACCCGGCGCAGCAGCCGGTTGGCGATCCGCGGAGTCCCCCGGGACCGGCCGGCGATCTCCGCCGCCCCGTCCGGCGTGATCGGCACCGCGAGAATCCCCGCCGACCGGGTCAGCAGCACCTCAAGCTCGGTCGACTCGTAGAAGTCCAGATGCGCGACGAAGCCGAACCGGTCCCGCATCGGCCCGGTCAGCAGACCGGCCCGGGTGGTCGCACCGACCAGGGTGAACGGCTCCACGTCCAGCGGAATCGCCGTCGCCCCCGGCCCCTTGCCGACCACCACGTCGACCCGGAAGTCCTCCATCGCGCTGTAGAGCAGCTCCTCGGCCGGCCGGGCGATCCGGTGGATCTCGTCGATGAACAGCACGTCGCCCTCGGCCAGGCTGGTCAGGATCGCCGCCAGGTCACCGGAGCGTTCGATGGCCGGCCCGCTGGTCACCCGGATACCCGAACCCAACTCGGCGGCGACGATGTTGGCCAACGTCGTCTTGCCCAGCCCCGGCGGGCCGCTGAGCAGAATGTGGTCCGGCGGCGCCCCCCGGCCCATCGCACCCCGCAGCAGCAGGTCCAGCTGGTCCCGGACCCGGTGCTGGGCGATGAACTCGGCCAGCCGACGCGGCCGGACGCTGACCTCCGCGTCGCGTTCGGCGTCGCTGGCGTACGCCGACACCAGGCCCTCGACGTCGTCACTCACCGGCTCTTACCCAACAATCTGATCGCCTGCTTGAGCAGCACCGGGACCGGCGGCGGCGGACCGTCCAGGCTCTCCGCCACGGCGGCCACCGCCTGGTCGGCCTGCCCGGCGGTCCAGCCGAGCCCGACCAACGCCTGCCGGACCTGCTCCGGCCAGGCCCCGGCGGTCACCCCGGCCGCGCCGTCGGCACCCACCGGCACCGGCCCGACCCGGTCCCGCAACTCCAGCACCAGCCGCTCGGCGCCCTTCTTGCCGATCCCCGGCACCCGGGTCAGCGCCGCCGTGTCGGCGTTCGCGATCGCCTTACGCACCGCGTCCGGGGTGAGCACCGACAGCACCGCCTGGGCCAACCGGGGCCCGACCCCGCTGGCCGTCTGCAGCAGCTCGAACAGCTGCTTCTCGTCGTCGTCGGCGAAGCCGTACAGGGTGAGCGAGTCCTCGCGGACCACCAGGCTGGTGGCCAGCCGGGCCGGGCCGCCGGGCCGCAGGTTGGCCAGGGTGCCCGGGGCGCAGTGCACCGCCAGGCCGACCCCGCCGACCTCGATCACCGCACTGTCCGGCGCGACCGCCAGCACCACCCCGCGCAGACTCGCGATCATCGGGCCCCTCCGCTCCGGGCCGCCCGCTGTGCGGCGGCCAGCCGGTCATGCGTACCACCTCGCCAGATGTGGCAGATCGCCAGGGCGAGCGCGTCGGCGGCGTCCGCCGGGCGGGGCGGGCGGTCCAGCCGCAGCAGCCGGGTCACCATCGCCGTCACCTGGGCCTTGTCGGCCTGGCCGGAACCGGTCACCGCCGCCTTCACCTCGCTCGGGGTGTAGGTCCGCACCGGCAGCCCGGCCCGCGCGCCGGTCAGCACGGCCACCGCGCTGGCCTGCGCGGTGCCCATCACGGTACGCACGTTGTGCTGGCTGAACACCCGCTCGACCGCCACGCTGCGCGGCTGGTGTTCGGCGACCAGGGCGGTCAGCCGCTCGTCGAGGTACAGCAGTCGGTCCGGCAGGTCGTCAGCCGGGTCGGTCTGCACCACGTGGTACGCGACCAGCCGGCACGGCCGACCCGGCACACCCTCCACCACGCCGACCCCGCACCTCGTCAGGCCGGGGTCGACACCGAGCACCCGCACCGCCGATCCTCCCCCAGCCGACACCACCGCCACACGTACGTGTGTTCGACACCCTAGCCAACCGGCAGCGGGCCGGGACAGCCGACACGCGTACCGGAGCCAGCCGGCCGGTACGTCAGTTCAGCTGCACGACGATGACCGCGTCCTGGCTCAGATCGACCGCGTACTCCAGACGCAGGCCGGTGGTGCCGGCCGGGACCTCGAACGGGACGTACCCCTCGACCGAGTCACCGGGGGCGAGGGTGACCGCCTCCGGGGCTTCCCCGACCTCGGCGTCGTAGAAGGACGGTGCGTAGGTTTCGTCCGACTCGTCGAGGAGGAAGAACTGCACGACGTTCGACTCCCAGGGTTCGGCGTCGACGTTCTCGATCTTCACCTGGAGGTACAGCACTTCGTTGCCCTCGCCGACCTCCCACAGTGGGGAGCCTGCGGCGGAGGTGCCGAACGATTCGACGGTGAGCCTGCGCCCGTTGAGTTCCTCGGTGTACGGGAGTGGCTCCGCCGCGGTGCTGGTGTCACCGCCGGCATCGGCGCCGTCGGCCGGTTCGTCGGCCTGCGACGGCGCCGCTGTCTCGTCGACGCTCGACGACGGCGTCCCCTCCGTCGATGAACAGCCTGTGGCGAGGAGCCCGAGAACGCCGAGCACGGCGATCTGGGCAACTGCGGCAGCGAGTTTCCTGTTGGCCATCGTGTCCTCATTCGCGGCTACGTTTCGACTGGGTCTGCGCACCCGCATCACGCCAGCGGAAAGACCGCCGGTTCAGGTGATCTTCGGCGCTCCCGTGACGCTAGGGCGTGTATCAAAGTCGGCCGTGGGCGGGTGACGACTTTCGGCGTGTCGCTGCCCG
>NZ_JBHMIQ010000004.1:0-209194 GCF_048060315.1 Micromonospora sp. LOL_013 | reverse complement strand
GGCGACCGTACCGCAGTTTTTCACGCCATAGCGGCGTGCTCGGCACAGGGTGACTCGTTCGTGTTCCGGTCCGGATTCCCGTCCTACGAGGTCGGTTACCAACCGCGGATCGTCTTCGACGGCACGGGGGAGCCGGTCGACCTGGCGGGCGACTGCTTCCTGCAGATCCGGTTCGTCTCCGCCCAGGCACACGACGCGTACGGCCGGATGTCGGTCCAGCGATCGCCCGGCCCGCAGCTGCGGCTGGGCAGCCTGCGCGGCTACGGGTTCGCCGGCGACTACGAGGGCCGGGTCACCTACGGTCTCGGTCTCGACCCGGCCGGCGGGCCGGACCAGCCGCCGCCGGTACGGGTAGCCGAGGTCGGCGTCGGCAACCGGTTCATCGTCGCCGTCGATGTCGGGTACTGACCGCGACCGCTGCGGCTGGGGGTCGGCGCGGGCACCGCTGCGGTTGGGGTCGTCGCACGGGAGGGTGACCCGGTCCGGCAGGATGTGGCCCGGCGGGTACGGGTACCGCTCGGAGCGGACCGGCCGGGCGGACGGGACGGACAGGAGAGACGGTGTCTGACGCGGTGGTGGTCGGAGCCGGCATCATCGGGCTCAGCTGTGCCGTCCGGCTGCAGCAACGGGGACTACGGGTGACCGTGGTCACCGCCCACCCCGTCGAGCAGACCGTGTCGGCGGTGGCCGCCGCGGTCTGGTACCCGACCCGGACCGACGGCACGTCCCGGGTGCTCGACTGGGCCCGTCACACCTTCGACGAACTGGCCGACCAGGCCCGGCAGCCGGTCCCGGGGGTGGTGATGCGACCGACCCGGATGCTGCTGCGAACCCCGGTCGACGATCCACCATGGTGGGCAGCGGCCGTACCCGACCTGCGATACTGCCCGGTCACCCCGGTGGTGCCGGCCACCGGCACCGGTCCGGCCGGTGGCGTGGTGGCCGAGTGGCGGTGCACGGTGCCCACCGTGGAGATGCGGCCGTACCTGGACTGGCTCACCCGACGGTTCGTCGCCGCCGGCGGCGTGCTGCGCCAGCGTGACCTGTCCAATCTGGCCGAGGCAGGCCAGCTGGCGCCGGTGGTGGTGAACGCCACCGGCCTGGCCGCCGGCCGGCTGGCCGCCGATCCGGCGGTGCATCCGATCCGCGGCCAGGTGGTGCTGGTGGCCAATCCCGGCATCGCCACCTCGGTACGCGACGAGCACCACCCCGACGGCTCCACGTACGTGCACCCCCGGCGGCGCGACATCGTGCTCGGCGGCACGTTCGAGCCGGACGTCGACGGCGAACTGCCCGATCCGGCGACGAGCCGGGCGATCCGGGCCCGCTGCGCCGCCCTCGTTCCCGAGCTGGCCGGTGCGGCGGTCCTCGCCCAGCGGGTCGGGCTGCGGCCCGGGCGGCACGGCGGTGCCCGGGTGGAGGCCGATCCCGCGCCGCCGTCCGGGGTCACCCAACTGATCCACTGCTATGGCCACGGCGGCGCCGGCGTGACGCTGAGCTGGGGCTGCGCCGCCGAAGTGGCATCGCTGGTCGGCGGAGCGGCGTGACAGTGCCGCGCTGGCCTGAGCCGCCGGGCCGGCCTCAGGCGTCGGGCTGGTCGAGCGCGGCGACCGTCACCTGGTATGACGGGTCGTCGGCGTACTCCTCGCGGTAGCAGATCCGCTGGATCTGCCGGTCGGTGACGAACAGTGCCACGTCGACGAGGACGCCGAGGTGGGCGACGGCACCGGCCGGTTCATTGCGCTTGTCCTGCAGTACGTCGCCGATGCCGCCGAGGAAGTTCGTCGCATGGCCGAACTGGTGCTCGCTGGGGCGGCGTACCACGACCTCCAGCGCAACCGGCTCGGTCAGCGGCGTCCAGCCGCTGCGCTGCGCCGCGTCGCACGCTGCGGTCAGCAGGGTACGGACCCGCGCTGCCTGCCGATTGCCGGCGGTGAAGATGGACAGCGTCTGATTCTTCAGTGGTGGCAGGCCCGGAACCTCGAACGCCAACGCGAGCGCCTGACGGTCAGGCATCAGGACCTCCTAGAGGATCGACGGCGGGCCCACCGGGCTGCCGGCGGGCCCACCGGCGGGAAGAGCGGGTCGGCGGCAGCGGCGACCGAGTCGTAACGAAAACTACCTACCCCGTTCACGCGTCGCCCAGGGTCCGTTCGTTCACGATCCCGGATCCAGCGTTGTGCACGGACCGGCGGCGCGAGCGCCGCGCTCCCGGCACCGGACGGATCGGTGGGCACCGTCCGGGCCGAGACCGGCACCGGTGTTTGCCGGCGCAACGAACGGGTAGCGCGGTACCGGGGGCAGACCCGAGCCGTACCGAAGGAGCTATCGATGGACGACCCGATCAACCTGTCGGTGATCTACTACAGCGCCACCGGGACCACCTACCAGATGGCGCAGGCCGCCGTGGAGGCAGCGGAGAAGGCCGGGGCGCAGGTGCGGCTGCGCAAGGTCCGCGAGCTCGCCCCCGAGGAGGCGATCCGGTCCAACTCCGGCTGGCACGCGCACCGGTTGGAGACCGAGGACGTGATGGAGGCCGAGATCGACGATCTGGCCTGGTCGGACGCGGTCATCTTCGGCACACCGACCCGGTACGGGGTGATGGCCGCGCAGTTGAAGCAGTTCATCGACGGCAGTGGGCCGCTGTGGGCCAAGGGGATCCTGGTCAACAAGGTGTTCTCCGGGTTCTGCTCGACCGCCACCGCGCACGGCGGACAGGAGGCGACGCTGCTGTCGCTGTACAACGTCGTCTACCACTGGGGCGGCATCGTGGTCACTCCCGGCTACGTCGAGCCGAGCCAGTTCGTCGGCGGCAACCCGTACGGCGCCTCGCACACCAGCAACAACGGCGAAATCCCGCCGGACGAGGCGGCGCTGACCGCGACCGCCCTGACCGCCCGGCGGGTGGTCGACATCGCCGCGGCGGTCAAACGCGGTCTGGCCGCCGGTTGACCGCGACCAGACCGACCAGCAGGTCCCGCAGCACGTCCAGGCCGTCCGGGCTGAGTACCGACTCGGGATGGAACTGCACCCCGGCGAACCGCGGGCCGACCAGCGCGTGCACCGCGCCGTCGGTCTCGTCCCGGCACAGCCGGACCTGCCCGTACGCGGTGGGCAGGCTCGCGGTGGAGCTGCTGGCGGTGAAACTTGAGTAGAAGCCGACCCGGCGCGGGACACCGAAAAAGTCGATATCCCGTTGCAGTCCCTGGCTGGGCAGTGGCCGGCGGGTCACCGCCAGGCCGAGCCGGTCGGCCAGCACCTGGTGGCCCAGACAGATGCCGAGCAGCGGCTGCCCACGGTGCAGCGCGGCGTCCAGGACCCGGCGCAGCACCGCCATCCGGGGCTGCGCCGGGTCGGTCGGGTCACCCGGGCCGGGCCCGGCGACCAGGACGTCCGCGGTGGCCGGGTCGACCGTCGCGATCTGGTCCCAGCGGATCTGCCGGACCGCCGCGCCGAGCGCCCGCAGCAGGTGGGCGAGCATGCCGGTAAAGCTGTCCTCGGCGTCCAGGACCAGCACGTCCAGACCGGTCAACTGGGACTCGGCCACCGCACCGGGAACCCGCTGCTCCAACCAGAAGCGGGCCAGCCGGTCGTTGCGGGCGGCCAACGCACGTACCACGGTGGGGTGTTCGAGGTGGGCGATCGCGGCGGTGACGCCGGTGCCGGGCGTCCCGGCCGGCAGTCCGATTCCGCAATTGGCGGCACCGTCGGCCGCCGCCCGGTCCGCCGGCACCGCCGGTCCGGGTGCGGCTCCGGAGACAGGCCCGGAGGCGAGACCGAGCGACGCGAGGACCGCTGATGCCTTCGCATGCGTCTCGGCCACCTCACCGGATGGTGTGGAGTGACGCACCAGGGTCGCGCCGACCGGCACCCGGATCTGCCCGGTCAGATCGATCTCGGCGGCCCGGATCAGGATCGGGGCGTCCAGCGTCTGCGCGCCGTCGCTGTCGTGGCCGAGCAGTGCGAGCACCCCGGCGTAGTAGCGGCGTCCGCCGGGGCTGTACCGGGCGATCACCCGGCAGGCGCTCTCGATCGGGCTGCCGGTGACGGTCGGCGCGAACATCGTCTGCCGGAGCACCTCTCGGACGTCGTGGCAGTTGCGTCCGGCGAGCAGGTACTCGGTGTGGCTCAGCCGGGACATCCGCTTCAGGTAGGGGCCGATCACCTGGCCGCCGTGCTCGGCGACCGTCGCCATCATCTTGAGCTCCTCGTCGAGCACCATGTAGAGCTCCTCGATCTCCTTGGGATCGTCGAGGAACGACAGCACGGTGGCGAGATCTGGCTCGCCCTGTGGATGCCGCAGAGTGCCGCTGATCGGGTTCATCATGGCCAGTCCGTCGCTGACGCTGACGTGCCGTTCCGGCGTCGCGCCGACCAGCAATCGCTCGCCGGTGTAGACCAGGAATGTCCAGTAGGCCCCGCGTTCGTCGCGCAGCAGCCGGCGAAGCGCGCTCAGCCCGGCGACCAGCGCCGCCGAGCGACCCACCCGGTCGGCGGCGGACCCGCCCGGTGCCATCAGCCGGGCCCGGTAGGTACGGTGCAGCACGAAGTTGGCGCCGGCACCGTTGCCGATCTCGTTCCGCAGCACCCGGGCCACCAGGTCGGCGTACTCGTCGTCGGCGATGTCGAAGCCGCCGCCGTCGGTCGTCACCGGTGTGCCGGGCAGGTCGCGGATCGCCGTCGCGACCGGCACCTGCCAGTAGGTCGACACCCGGATGCACTCCAGTGGAAGCCCGTCGTCGACGCGGGCGAACCCGCGTTCGGCGATCTGCCGGTACGGAACCACCGCCAGCGTCGCAGGCTGGTTCGCCGGTCCAGGCGGCAGCGGGATGTCCGCCAGCCGGTCGGCGCGGTGCGGTGCGCCGCGGAGCAGTTCGACGACGTCGGCGCCGTCGCGACGCAGCAGCGCGAACGGACCTGGGTCGACGCCGTCGTGCACGGCGCGCAGCAGGCTGGAAAGGTGGTCGGTCATCGGATCCCTCCGGGCTTCGGGCGGCCCGGCGAGGAACTGCCCGGGTGGGAACCCGGTGGCCGCCTCGACGGGCGGCCAAATGGTTTCGCGCTAGACGCGCTGCGGGGCCGCCAGGTCGGCGGGCCGCCAGCAACGAGTGAGCGCGAGCATGGCGACAGCATACCGGGCCAGGCCCGTGGCTGGGTACGGTGATCGACGATGAGCATCCTCGCCCTCGATCTCGGCACCTCCTCGGTGCGCGGCCTGATCCTTGACAACGCGGCCGCGCCGCAGCAGGGCGCGTTGGCCCGCCGCAAGGTGGCGCTGGCGGTCGACCGGGACGGCGCCGCCACCCTCGACCCGGCGGACTACCTGGCCGCTCTCATCGACTGCGTCGACGAGCTCGACTCGGCCGGCCGGCTCGACGGTGTCGAGTTGGTTGCCTCGGCGGCCCAGTGGCACTCGGTGTTGCCGCTGGATCCTGCCGGTGCCCCGATCGGCCCGCTGATGACCTGGTTGGACACCCGACCGGCCGCGTTGCCCGATGCGGCCGCGCCGGCCGACGAGGCCGATTTCCACCAGCGCACCGGCACCTGGTGGCACCGCTTCTACTGGACGGTGCGACTGCCGTGGCTGCGCCGCCACTGCGGCGGTCGGCCGGCGCGCTTCGTCGGCCTGCCGGAGTATGTGCTGACCGGTCTGCTCGGGCCTGCGCCGATGTCGGTGTCCCAGGCATCCGGTACCGGCATGCTCGACCTGGTGACCATGCAGTGGGACCCCGAGGCCGTGCAGTTGGCCGAGGTGCGTCCCGGTGAGCTTCCGGAGCTGGCCCCGGCGGACTGGCGTGGGCAGCTGCGGGCCGAGTTCGCCCGGCGTTGGCCGGCGTTGGCCGGCGTGCCCTGGACCCCGACGATCGGCGACGGCGCCGCCTCCAACATCGGCTCCGGATGCCTGGACCCCAGTCGGGCCGCGGTCACCGTCGGCACCTCAGCGGCGGTACGAGTGGTCCAGCTGGCCGCGCCGGGGGTCCCGTTGCCGCCGTTGTCGGCGCACCTGTGGCGCTACCGGGTCGACCACACCCGGATCGTCACCGGCCGGGCCTACTCCGCCGGCGGTAACCTCTACAGCTGGGCGAACCGGGAACTGCGCCTGCCGCAGGGCGCCGAGCTGGAACGGGCGCTGGAACTGATCGAGCCGGGTGAGGGCGTACCGGCGGATCCCCGGTTCGGCGGCGACCGCCCGCCGGGCCGAGCCCCGGCCGGCTCCGGCGAGCTGCGCGGACTGGGGTTCGGCACCACGGCGGTCGACATCTTCGCCGGGCTGATGGAGGGTGTATGCCGGCAGGTGGCCGGTGACCTGGACGAGATCGAGTCGACGATGGCCGGCCCGGTGACCGAGGTCGTTCTCGGCGGTGGCGCACTCGCCGCGTCAAACTGGTGGCGTCGAGCGTTCGGTGCGGCACTCGCCCCGCGTCAGGTGCGCTATATGGCCGAGCCCGAGGTCGGTGCCACCGGGGCCGCGCTGGTGGCGCTCGGCCGGCTCGACGGGCCGGGGCCAGCACGCGACATCAGCCGGACGGACGATGGCGAGTCGGCGGGTAAGCTACCCGCCAGTCAGCCACTGTATCCTTCGTGAGTCTTCCCGCAGGCCGCCGCGTTGACAGCGGAACGTGGCCTGGTTGGATGGACTCCGCTCCTCGGCTTGGCCGGTGTCGGGGAAACTGCGAGGAGGCGTGGTGGTTGCTCCCGGTAACCCGTACGACAACGCGGTGCCGTACCCCCGCCGCCGCCTGACCGACGACGACGGGGTGACGCCACACCGTCGTCGGCTCCGGCTGCGCCCCCGGGACTGGCGGATGGGCGCGAAGCTCGCTGCGGTTCTGATCGTCCCATCGGTGGCGTTTCTGGTGGTCGCCTCGGTACAGACCAGCTCACTGGTCGGCCAGGCGACGGCGCTCAACGAGTTCGCCCGGCAGGTGCAGATCGGCGAGCAGGTCACCGCCCTGGTACACGAGTTGCAGCAGGAACGCGACCGGTCCGCCGGCGAACTCGCGGTCCGGCAGACCGGCGTCGGGTTCGACCCGGAGCGCAGCGTCGAGGTGCTGCAGCCACACTACGACGCGGTCGACCGCCGGATCGCCGACTTCCTGGCCGCCGCCGGTCCGCAGTCCGGCGGGGACGCGGCCTGGCAGACTGCCTACAGCCGGGTGCTCGAATCACTGGACCAGCTGCCACAGCTGCGTGATTCCATCTCCGGCGGCGCGGTCGGAGCCGACACTGTTTTCGGCAACTACACCCGGGCCATCGATGCTTTGCTGGAGCTACTCGCCGAACCGTCGCCGGGTCAGGACCGACCGGAGCTGACCCAGGCGGTGCTGCGCAGCGTCCAGCTGGCCCGGGTCAAGGAGCTCGGCTCCCGAATCCGGGCACAGCTGTACGCCGCCGCCCGAGCCGGCCGGTACGGCCCGGAGGACCAGGTCAGCCTGACCGACCTACGGGCGCAGCAACTGACCGCGCTCGCCGAGTTTCGGGTGACCGCGACCGGCAACCAGATCGCCCGGTACAGCCAGGCCGCTGCCGACCCCCGGTTCGTCGCCGCGGTGGAACTGGAGGAAACCACCATCGTCGGTGGCGCCGCCAGTCCGGCGGTGTTGGAACCGGACGCCTGGTGGGCCGCCAGCCAGGACCGGCACCAGCTGCTGCGCCAGGTCGAGTCGAGCGTGCTGGGCAGCGCGGTGAGCCTCGCCGACGCCCGCAGCGACCAGCAGCTGCAACGGACCGTGCTGGTCGCCGGGGCGGTGCTCGGCGTGCTGTTCATCGCGTTGTTCACCTCGGTGGCGATCGGGCGGTCGATCGCCCGCTCGCTGCGTGTCCTGCGGAGCCAGGCGTTGCAGGTCGCCCAGCTCGACCTGCCGGACACTCTGCAACGGCTCCGTTCGGTGGAGTCCGGGATCCCGCAGATCGAGATTCCTCCGGCAGCGGTACGCACCCGCGACGAGGTCGGTGAGGTCGCCGAGGCGTTCGTCGCGGTGCACCGTAGCGCGGTGACCGTCGCGGTGGAGCAGGCGGTGATGCGCCGCAACGTCAATGCGATGTTCGTCAACCTGGCCCGCCGCAGCCAGGTGCTGGTCGAACGGCAACTGGAGCTGCTTGACGAGCTGGAACGCGACGAGGGGGACCCGGACCAGCTGGATAACCTGTTCAAGCTCGACCACCTGGCCGCCCGGATGCGCCGCAACGACGAGAGCCTGCTGGTGCTGGCCGGCACCGAGGCAAGCCGCCGGTGGAGCCGCCCGGTGGCGCTGTCGGCGGTGACCCTGGCCGCCGCCGCCGAGATTGAGCAGTACCCGCGGATCCGCCACGACGTCGAGGACAAGCTGCAGATCGTCGGACACGCCGTCGGTGACCTGGTGCACCTGCTCGCCGAGTTGCTGGAAAACGCTACCGCCTTCTCCCCGCCGTACACCAACGTGCACGTCACCGGACACGAGTACGCGCCCCAGTCGGTTCTCATCGAGATCACCGACGAGGGGATGGGGATGTCCGCCGAGGCGATCGAGCAGGCCAACGTGACCCTGGCCGAACCGCCTGCCGCCGACGTCGCCGCCTCCGAGCGGATGGGGCTGTTCGTGGTCAGCCACCTGGCCGCCCGGCTCGGGGTACGGGTGCAGTTGCGGCCGGCCGAACGTGGGCTGGTGGCCAACGTGTGGCTGCCCGGCACGGTGCTGGCCGCCCCGGACGAAAGTTCGCCCTACGTCGTGTCGGCCGGCCGTAGTCCCACCGACTATCCGACCAGGGAGATGCGTGCCGTCGGGGCGGCGGTGCGGGCCAGCGCCGGTGACCCGGTGGCCAACCAGCCACCGGCCGCACTGGCTGGTCGTAGGCCGGCGTTCGCCCCGCCGGCCGCTCGTCCGTCGATTCCGGCGGACGAACCGGTTCCGGTCGTGTCGGCGCAACCAACTGTGATCGAGCAGCCGCGTGCGGTACCGACGCTGAGTCCGATGACCGCGCTGCCGGCCGGACCGGCCGCTGGTGACCGGGCCGTGGCGGCCCGGCGCGGCGGCCGCCGACCCACACCGGCGCGGGCCGAGGACATCCTCGCCTCGGCCGGCGGCGCCTCGGCCGGCGGCGCTGCGGCCGGTGGCGGCAGCGTCTGGTGGGAACGGCAGCGTAAACCGGTCGCTCCGCTACCACCGACACCAGTGCCGCCGGTGGTTCCGGTGACCGCCGGGACCAGCAGCAAGGGACTACCGGTACGGGTGCCGATGGCGTCGTTGCCCGTTTCCGCCGAATCTCCCGCAGCTCCCGTCTCGGCGCCGGTCGACGAGCCGGATCCGGATGCGGTCAGCAGCGTGCTGTCCCGCTTCTACGGCGGTGTGCGGCGGGCTGAGTCCGAGGACACCAGCGAAATGACCCTGGCGCCGGCCGGCCGCCGTGGTGAGGAGGAGCAAGAGTGATGACCTTGAGCAAGGAGGCCCGCGACCTCAGCTGGTTGGTGAGCGCGTTCGCGGAGCGCGTGCCGGGTGTCGCGCATGCCATCGTGGTGTCGTCAGACGGTCTGCTGGTCTCGGTCTCGGAACATCTGCCCCGAGACCACGCCGACAAGCTGTCGGCGGTGACCTCCGGGCTGATGAGCATCACCAGCGGCGCGGCCCAGATGTTCGACAATGACGTGGTGAAGCAGACCGTGGTCGAGATGGGCCGCGGCTATTTTTTGATCATGAACATCCGGGATGGTTCGATCCTCGCCACGCTTGCCGCAAGCGACGCGGACATCGGTGTCGTCGGCTATGAGATGGCGCGGTTGGCCAAGCAGGCTGGTGAGATGCTGACTCCGGCGTTGCGCGCCGAACTGCAGCAGGCGCTGCCGCGCTGAACTCAGTCGGCGACGTCCGCCATGAGCGTGGTGAGCATGAGGTCGAGCTGGATGGAGATACTGGTTTCCACTGTGCCCTCTCGTCGGTGTCCGGCGAGTCTCGACCTCAGCTCGCCGGCCCGGTGTCGTAGCTGCTCAGGCGTGGCACCTTCCGCCACCGAGACGCGCAACTGGTCGGCCGCGTCGCGTAGGTCAGCTGCGGCATCCGCACGGATCCGCCCGTCGGTGGAGCCGTCGGCCACGAGCAGATCGAACTGCTCCACCACCCGCGCCGCCGTGGCCAGCAGCTCCGGCGGCGTGTCATCCGACCCGGTCGGTGGCCCGGTCGCCTCGGTCACCGGCGCAGTCGCAACCGGCGAGGGCACCGCCGCGTGTTCGGCGGCGGGCAGAGGTGCGCCGAGTACCGCGGCTGCCACGACCGCGAAGGCGAGCAGCGCCGCCGCGCCGGCCCCGGCAAGACCGACCGCTGTCGGGGACAACCGGGCGCGGTCGGTGGGCGGTCGAGCGCCGGCCGGGTTCGCCGTGCCCGCTGGACCGGCCGGCCGCGCCACCATCGCGGCCCGCCGCGGTGCCGGCCGGCCCGGCTGGGTCACCAACGCGGCCCGCCGCAGCACCGGCCCATCCGGCCGGGCCATCGGCAGCCGGTCCACCAAGGTCCGGCCGCCGGGCGAAGCGCCGACCGGGCGCGGGCCGGGCAACGGGAACTCGACCATCACGCCGAGCACCGTGTGCAGGGCGTCGGCGACCTCATCAGCGGCCGGGCGCTGGGCCGGATCCCGGCTCAGGCAGGCGAGGCAGAGGTCGGCGGCCGGGGTGGGCAGTCCGTTGGCGCGGGGCCGCGCCGGCGGGTCCGGCCGCTGCAGTCGGACGGCCGCCTCCCGCCAACTGCCGGCGGGCACGGGTGGTGCCCCGGTCAGCATCTCGTAGTAGAGCGCGCCGAGGGCGTAGACGTCGGCCGCCGGATGGGCCGGCCAGTGGTGCAGCCGTTCCGGTGCGGCGTACGCCGGGGTGCCGAGCAACCAGCCGGCGTCGGGCGCAGGTCGGCCGTCGGCCACCGCGGCGATGCCGAAGTCCAGGATCTTGGCGCCACTGGCGGTGAGCATGATGTTGCCCGGCTTGATGTCCCGATGCACCACCCCGATCCGGTGGGCGGCGGCCAGGCCGCTGGCCACCTGTGCGGTCAACCAGACCGCAGCCTGCCAGGGCAGCGGCCCGCCAGCCAGTCGGGCGGCGAGATTCTCCCCGTCGACCAGTTCGAGGACCAGAAACGGCACCACGTCGGTTTCGATGATCGCTGCCTCGCCGTAGTCGTACACCTGGGTGACGTGCGGATGCGTGATCCGGGCTGCGGCCTGAGCCTCCTTCCGACAGGCGGCCCGTACCGCTGGCGCGATCGGCGGCGTGAGCGCCTTCACCGCGACCGGTCGGCCGAGCAGTTCGTCGCTGGCCCGCCACACCTCGGACATCCCACCCAGCCCGATCCGGTCGACCAATACGTATCTCCGGTCGAGACGCAACCCAGGACCGAACACCATGGTCACAGTCTGTCCTGGTGCGTGTGTGGTTTGGTGCGGTTTTCTGGTTACCGACGGTGAGTTCCACCGGAGGATGTAATCCCGGCCGTCTCCCGCGCGGCCGGCCATGGGGCATCGTCTCTGTCAGATGGCGTTCTCCGAGATCACCCGTCGATACCAGTGTGCGCTCCGCTTGAGGATCCGCCGCTGCGTCGGGTAGTCGACGTAGACCAGCCCCCAGCGCTGCTGGTATCCCTCGGCCCATTCGAAGTTGTCCAGCAGCGACCAGACGTGGTAGCTCTCCACGTTGACACCGGTGCTGATCGCCCGATGCACGGCGGCGAGGTGATCACGGAGGAAGGCAACCCGGCCAGGGTCGTCCACCGAACCGTCCGCCGCCAACCGGTCCGGGGTGGGCAGACCGTTCTCGGTGATCGTGATCGGTACGGTGCAGTACTCCCGGTGCACCCGGGTGAGAACGTCGAACATGCCGTCCGGGTGGATCTGCTGCCAGTCCGCCTCCGAGGTCGGCCAGCGTCGGACCGTGCTGCCGTTCGCGGCGACGTAGAACGGGGTGTAGTACTGGACGGCCAGCAGGTCGATCGGCTCGGCGATGACATCGAGGTCACCGTCGTGGATCCCACCGGCCAGCCGGCTGGCCGGGCCGAGATCGGCAAGGACGTCCGCCGGGTAGCTGGCGAGGAAGATTGGGTCTAGGTACAGCCGGTTCTCGTAGCCGTCGTACAGGCGGGCCGCAGCGGCGGCGGCCGGGCTGCCGTCGGCGGGGTAGCAGGGATGCAGGTTGAGCGCCGGGCCGATCCGGCACGCGGCCCGCTCGGCGCGCAGCGCCTGTACGGCCAGGCCGTGCGCGAGTTGGAGGTGATGGGCGACCAGGTACGCCGCGTCCGCGTCCGGTCGGCCCGGTGCGTGATGCCCGCTGAGGTAGCCGTTCTGTACCACGGTCTTGGGCTCGTTGATCGTCAGCCAGATCGGGACCTCGCTGCCGAGGGCGTGGAACAGGATCTGGGCGTACTCGGCGAAGCGGTACGCGATGTCGCGCTGTTCCCAACCGCCGAGGTCCTGCAGCGCCTGTGGCAGGTCCCAGTGGAACAGGGTGGCCATCGGCTCGATGCCCCGCTCGACCAGCCCGGCGACCAGCCGGCGGTAGAAGTCCAGCCCGCGCTGGTTGGGCTGCCCGGTGCCGTCGGGCTGGATCCGTGGCCAGGAGATGGAGAACCGGTAGCTGTGCAGCCCGAGCTTGCGCATCAGGTCGAGGTCATGGCCGTACCGATGGTAGTGGTCGGCCGCGACATCGCCGGTGTCGCCGCTGCGGGTCCGACCGGGGGTGTGGCTGAAGGTGTCCCACACCGATTCGCCCCGGCCGTCCTCTTTGGCGGCACCTTCGATCTGGTAGGCGGAGGTTGCCGCGCCCCAGCGGAAGTTGTTGGGAAAGTGCAGACCGATCGGACGTTCGGGATCGCTGCGGTGGCGGACGGCCGGGTCGGCTCCGGTCACGCCGGCTGGGTCGGCTCCGGTGGTGCGCCCGGTGCCGGTGGCGCGGCCTGGATCGCCGCTCGCGGCGCGGACGGCGGAACGCTCGGCCCGACGGTGCAGGTGTCGGCGGGACAGTACGGCCATCGGGCTCTCCTGACAGTGGTGTCCGATCCACTGCGGTGCGGCACGGGCGCGCGGATGCGCCGGTCAGGTGGCGCGGATGGGGGATCGGCGGTGGTGGAACCGGGTCGCGTCGGCCGGACGGCCGGACGGGGTGCCGGGTCGACCGATCTCCTGCCGGGTGCGGGGAAGTAGTGTGGGGACGGGGAGGGCAACCCCCGTCCCCACCATCAGTTGCTCTCACGCACGAGCGGTTTGGCGTCCAGGTCGTGCGTGACGCGCGGGAGCCGGGCCACGCGAGTGGCTCTGGATCCACCTCCTCTCCCGGGTGGTGTCTGCAACTGCCGGCGGAGTCCGGGCTGGCCCGCCGTCAGCTGTACGACCGGTAGCGGTGTGCTCCACCGGGGCGGCGGAGCACGGCAGGTACGGTGTACTCTCACGTGTTGCAACATCCATCGATGGAAGCGCTCCCATCGACGTTGGTTCTGGACTGTAGTCTCCGTCACGGGTTTGTGAAAGACCCAAAACGAGATCGAAACATGTTGGTGGCGTGAGTGAGTTCGTCCGCGCCTGACCTTCACTGGTGAATTGCCTGCTCAGCGTGAGTTCGTCTCGGGTCCGTGGTGGGTTGTCGAAGGTTGCCACTTGCTGCGGGAGCGCTCCCATGTAACACTGTCGACCATCGCAGGTGGGAGCCAGCAGACCACGCGACAGCGGCAGCCGAGGGCATCCGACTCCGTGTCGGTACGGCGCCACGCAGTGAACCGGAGCCGCCGGTCCGGCGCCCTCCGTCGTATGCAGACCCCGGTCCGGGACGGGTCGCACCCATCCGGCGCCTGGCGTCCGACGCGCTGCTCCACGACATCGCCCACCGCGCCCAAGGCGCCAAGCCGAGGTGCACCTCACTGCCTCGGCCTGGTTCGCGAGGAGAACCCCGCACATGAGATTGACCGCGACGAGACAGCGGCTGGCAATGCTCGCCGCTGGCGTGATGGTCGTCGGAGGTGTCGCCGCCGTTCCCGGCGTCGCCAACGCGGCCACCGCCTGCGACGTCGTCTATTCGACCAACGACTGGAACAACGGCTTCACCGCCAACGTGACCATCGAGAACCTCGGTGATCCGCTCACCGGGTGGACCCTGCGCTTCACGTTCCCGGGCGGCCAGCGGGTCACCCAGGGCTGGTCGGCCAACTGGACCCAGTCCGGCAACGTGGTGACCGCGACCAACGCCGCCTGGAACGGAAACCTGGCCACCGGTCAGTCCACCAGCATCGGCTTCAACGGCTCGCACACCGGATCCAACCCCCGGCCAACCTCGTTCTCCATCAACGGCGTGACCTGTAACGGCGCGGCGGAGAACCAGCCGCCCACGGTTGGCTTGACGGTGCCGTCGGGGCCGTTCATCGCGCCGGCCGACGTCCCGCTGACCGCGACCGCCAGCGACCCTGACGGCACCATCGACCGGGTCGAGTTCTACCGTAACGGGCTGCTGGTCAACACCGACACGACCAGCCCCTACCAGTACGTCATGGAGGACCTGCCGGCCGGCAACTACACCGTGCAGGCTCGGGCGTACGACAACGCCGGCGCCAGCGCCACCGCCGAACGGTCGTTTACCGTCAACCCGGCCAATCCCGGTCCGACGCTGATCGCCACGCCCTCCTCGGTAAGTGTCGAAGAAGGCGGCAGTAACACCTTCAACCTGCGGTTGAACTCGGCTCCGACGAGCAACGTGCCGGTCAGCCTGGCGATCTCCGGCGACAACAGCATCACCCGGTCGCCGTCGTCGGTCACCCTCACTCCGGGCAACTGGAACACCGGGGCGACGGTCACCGTGTCGGCCGCAGAGGACAGCGACACGGTCAGCGGTACGGCCACGATCACCGCCACGGCGAGTGGTCTGGCACCACTGGCCATCGTGGTCACCGAGATCGACAATGACTCGCCTGGCGGCGACAACGAGTACATCGAGCGCTTCCTGGAGCAGTACGGCAAGATCAAGAACTCGGGGTACTTCAGCCCCGAGGGCGTGCCCTACCACTCCATCGAGACACTGATCGTCGAGGCCCCGGACCACGGCCACGAAACCACCTCCGAAGCTTTCAGCTTCTGGATCTGGCTGGAGGCCAACTACGGCCGGGTCACCGAGAACTGGGCGCCGTTCAACAACGCGTGGACCGTGATGGAGCAGTACATCATCCCGGGCACCGCCGACCAGCCGACCGCCGGTGTCCCCGGTACCCCGCAGTACGCTTCGGAGTACCTGCGCCCCGACCAGTACCCATCGCGGCTGAACCAGAACGTTCCGGTCGGCACCGACCCGCTGCGCAACGAGCTGCAGTCGGCGTACGGCACCGGCGAGATCTACGGCATGCACTGGCTGCTCGACGTGGACAACGTCTACGGCTACGGCCGCTGCGGTGACGGCACCACCCGACCCGCGTACATCAACACCTTCCAGCGCGGCCCGCAGGAGTCGGTCTGGGAGACCGTCCCGCAGCCGTCCTGTGACACCAAAGTGCACGGTGGCCCGAACGGCTACCTGGACCTGTTTATCGCCGAGGACAACGCCCCGGCTTCGCAGTGGAAGTACACCAACGCGCCGGACGCCGACGCCCGCGCCATTCAGGCTGCCTACTGGGCGCTCGTCTGGGCGGAGGAACAGGGCAACGAGAGCGCGGTCGCGGCCACCGTCGCGAAGGCCGCCCGAATGGGCGACTACCTGCGCTACGCGATGTTCGACAAGTACTTCAAGCAGATCGGCAACTGTGTCGGCCCGTCCAGCTGCCCGGCCGGTACCGGTAAGGACTCCGCGCACTACCTGATGTCCTGGTACTACGCCTGGGGTGGCGCCACCGACACCTCGGCGGCCTGGTCGTGGCGGATCGGCTCCAGCCACAACCACTTCGGCTACCAGAACCCGTTCGCCGCCTGGGCGCTGACCAACGTGCCGGAGCTGCGGCCGCGCGGCGCCACCGCGGTGCAGGACTGGACTGAAAGCTTCGACCGGCAAATGGAGTTCTACCAGTGGCTGCAGTCCGCTGAAGGTGCCATCGCCGGCGGTGCCACCAACAGCTGGAACGGCTCATACGCCCAGCCGCCGTCGGGCACCCCGACCTTCTACGGCATGTACTACACGGAGCACCCGGTCTACCACGACCCGGGCAGCAACGAGTGGTTCGGCATGCAGGTCTGGTCGCTGCAGCGGGTGGCCGAGGTCTACTACGTGACCGGTGACGCTCGGGCCAAGCAGATTCTCGACAAGTGGGTGCCGTGGGCCATCTCGCACACCGAGATCGGCACCGGCGGGGACTTCTCGATCCCGTCGACCATGGAGTGGAGCGGCGCGCCGGACACCTGGAACCCGGGCAACCCCGGTGCGAACAACAACCTGCACGTCGAAGTCGTCGGCACCGGTCAGGATGTCGGCGTTGCATCGGCGTACGCCCGGACCCTGATGTGGTACGCGGCTGCCTCCGGTGACACCGAGGCCCGCGACACCGCCAAGGGCCTGCTGGACGCGTTGTACGCCAACGCCGACGCGCAGGGCTCATCCACGGTGGAGACGAGGGGTGACTACCGTCGCTTCGACGACGTCTACAACGCCTCCACCGGGCAGGGTCTGTACATTCCGAACGGCTGGTCGGGCACCATGCCCAACGGCGACGTGATCGAGCCGGGCGCGAGCTTCCTGGACATCCGGTCGTTCTACCTGGACGACCCGGACTGGCCGAAGGTCGAGGCGTACCTCAACGGTGGGCCGGAGCCGGAGTTCCGCTACCACCGGTTCTGGGCACAGGCTGACCTGGCGATGGCCTACGCCGACTTCGGTCACCTGTTCCCGGACAACTGAGACCGGTGTCCGGGTGGGCGGCCGGCCCCGCCCGCCCGGACACCTTCACCACGATCCATCACCTGAACCGACACCGACGTACCACCGTCCCACCAAACGGTTCGACACCGCCTGACGGTGCCGAACCACCGCAGACGGCCTGATACCCACGGTCAGGCCCGCCCGTGGTGGGTCGGCCGGGATTGGCCAACGCAGCGATCCCGGTCGGCCCACCACACCCTTGTGTTCGTCGGCTGAGGTCAGCCCCGGTAGCACCGCCAGCTGTACGCGTCCCGACGACTGCCGACCTCGGCGATGACCGGCTCGCCGTACCGACCGGCGCAGGCCCGGCGGACGTCGAGATCCCGGTCATGACGGGTCCAGGGCCGGACGCATTCCCAGTCGGTGCCGTTGTCCGGCCAGTCGCGCGGCCACGCCATCCACTCGCCGCCGTGCTCCTGTTTGCAGTAGCTGTCCAGCATGCCTCGGAGATCGTCGCTGTTGTCCGGGCCGAGCAGCTCCGGCTCGCCGCCCCCGGGCGGAGCGGCGCTGGACGCCGGCGGGTCCTCCGACGGGGGCGGGGGAGGGGGAGGGGCGGGGTCGGACGCGGGCTGTTCGGGGGGCACGGCCGGCGGTTCGGCCTGCCGCACCTCGGGTGACTCCCCGCCGTCGCCGTTCCCGGCGGCCGGCGAGGTGTCGGTGACCTCCGGCGTGACGGTCGCGGCCGGGGCGCTGCCCGCCGTCGCGGTCGGCGAGCCCGTCGAACTCGCCGGGCTCCACAACAGTCCGTTGCCGGAGACGAACGGTGCCGAGCACAGCAGCGCCACCGCGGCGACCGAACCGGCGGCCACCACCCAGCCGTACCGGCGGGCCAGCGCGATGAACCGGTCCGGCTCGTCCGGTGGCGCGGTCGCTGCCGGTCCTGGCAGGGTTCCCGTCGGTCCCGGCCCGGTGCCGGCCGCTCCCGCTGACGGTTGTGCCGATTCCGCTGCGGTGCCGGTCGGTCCAACCGGTGGTTGTGCCGGGCCGGCGGGCCGGTTCGCGTCGGCGGCGTCGGCAGCGGGATGGACGGCCGCAGGGCGGACCACCGGCTGCTCGACCGTCGGTTCGTCGAACGCGTCAGCCTGGCGGTCCGCGGCCCGACGGCCCCGGCGAGCCGTGGCGCTCGACGGCTGGACGATCGGCTGCTCGACCGTTGGCTGCTCGACCGTTGGCTGCTCGACCGTTGGTGCGTCCGGAACCCTCGGGCCCGGCGGCCGGCCACCGGGCAGCGCGTTCAGCTCGACGGTCGGCTGCGTGAGGGCACTGTCCGCAGCGGAGTCGCTGCGAATGGTGCCGCGAGCGGAGTCAGCAGGTTTCTCGGCCACGGAAACGTCTGCCTCCTTGTGCGGATGCGGTCGGGACAGCGTGTCACTCTAGTCACATCCGTACCGGCCCCGGGTCGTACGGGAGGCCGATTCGTCACCGTAGGTCGGCCGGTAACGGATGGCGTATCCCCGGGTGTCCAGCCGGAAGCGACCGGCGGAGCACCCACCAGCTCACCGCCAGGCAGGCGGCGACCAGCGGCCAGGTCAGCGCGACCCGTAAGGCGGCCAGCGCCATCACCTGGTCGGCGAGATAGAGCGGGACGAAGACGGCCACCCGGGTCACGTACTGCCCCACCCAGACCCAGCTGGCCCGACCGTATGCGCGCAGCAGCGCCGGATCCCGGCGCCACCGGGTGCGTTGGCCCAGCACCGCGCCCACCACCACGCCGAGCAGCGGCCACCGTACGACGATGCTGAGCACCCAGGCCAGTGCGCTCGCCGCGTTGGACAGCAGCTGCAGCAGGAAGTAATCGGACGCCCGACCGGTGCGCAGCGCGATCACCGCGGCGACGCAGACGGCGATCAGCCCGATCAGCACCGACCGGGGCCGGTCGCGACGCCACAGGCGTACCCCGGCGATCACCACACCGACCGCGACCGCGCAGCACACGCCGACCCAGATTGACTCCCCGCCGGCCACCCATCCGACGCCGTACGCCACCGCCGGCAGCGTGGCGTCGATGGCGCCCCGTCGCCCGCCGAGCAGCTGCGCGAGTGACTCCGTCTGGGTGTCGCCCGATGTCCCGGTCACCGTCCGCCTCCCGCCGCCGTCCTTAGGTAAGGCTAACCGCTCCCTGTGGTGTCGGCGGTGGCGGCTGTCCGCCGGCGACCGTCCCAGCGCAGCGGACCGGGGTGCAGCGACCAGACCAGCCGCTGCCACCACGGCCGCCGGGCACGTAGCGCCGCCACCCAGACGGTGGCGTAACCACCGGCGCGCCGGGCCTGCTCGTCGTCGGTCTGCCCCGGTGCGAAGCTGGCGAGGTTGACCAGCTCGGCCAGCGGGTCGAGCCGGGGCAGCGCCGCACCGTCCGGCAGCGCCCGACCGTGTCCGGCCACTTCGCTGGCGGACATGTGCACCCCGGCCGGGTGACCGGCCAGCCGGAGCGCGTCGAGCACCTCGAGCCAGGCCCCGCAGATCCGGTGCGCGGGTAGGCCGCTGTCGAGTCGCCGGTCGCGTAGCCGGCGACGCAGCAGCAGGACGACGCCGATCCATCCGGCGGCGCCGGCTCCGGCCACCGTCGCCGCGACGACGCCGAGCAGCCAGCCAGCCGGCCGGCCACCCGGCGGTGCGGAGGCCACTGGCGGCGGAGTCGACGGCGGCGGGTCGACCGTCGGTAGCGCGGACGGCTCGACCGGCGGCGGCTCGTCCGGTGCCGGCCGGAACTCCTCCTCGATCGGGCGCGGCGCGCTGTCCGGTCGGGGCAGCGGATCGAACGGCACCCAACCGACACCGGAGAAGAGCACCTCCGGCCAGGCCACCGCGTGCCTGCCGTGCACCGACGCGTCGCCGGACGGCACCACGAACCCGACGACCACCCGGGTGGGCAGCCCCATCAGCCGGCCGAGCAGCGCGTAGGCGGCGGCGAACTGCTCGGAGGTGCCCCGCTGGCCGCCGGCGTCGCGCGGCCCGAAGAGGAAGAAACCCAGATTCGGGTACGCGTGCCCGCTCGGCGCGTCGGCGACAAGGTGGTAGTGGTCGGCGAGGAACTGCTCGACGGCCAGCGCCCGCTGGTACGGCGCACCGTTGTCCCGGGCGAGCTGCTGGGCGAGCCGACGGATCTCCGCGGGCACCCCGTCGGCCACCCGCAGGGTCCGGGCAACCGACTCCCCGGCCGGCACGTCTGCGGTGGTCAGCGCGTTCAGCGGTGGTCGACGCGGCACCGAGTCGACGGCGTACGTGACGCCGGGAGTGAGACCCTCGGGGTGCAGCAAGGTGCTGCTGGCCCGGTCGTAGGCGACCCGGACGCCGTCGACCCGTACCGGGGCGGTGATCGCGGGTAGTAGCCGGCCGGACAGCTCGGCCACGGTGATCTCCTGGCGTACGGCGTCCGTTGACGACGCGTCGGTTCGCGACGCCGCAGCGTCCTCGACCGGCGGCAGCACCCGGCCAGCGTTGCGATAGGTCCCGCCGACCCGCCAGGTGATGCCGTCGTAGTCGTGCAGCACAGCCAGGGTCAACCGCAGCGCGCCGTCTCCGGTCGGACGCGGGCCGGCCCCAGCAGCTCGTCGCCCGTCCACCGTCGAGACCAGCGACGCGCCGACCCGCAGGTCGAACAGCGGCTGGTCGGGATTGAGCGCCCAACCGGAGATCCTGATCAGGGGATTCTCGTCGAGAATCTCCACCTGCGGCGGTGCGACGTAGCGGCGTGGGTCGACGTCGGTCGTCGCGATCCGGGCCACCACCCACGGGGCGCTCACCACCACCAGCAGCAGTACGGTGGCCGCGCCGGCCAACGACACCGCCGCCGTCCGCAGCCGTACCGCCGTCAGCGCGCCACCACCGCCACCGCTGCCCGGCCCGGCCGGCTGGTCGACCGTTGCCGCTGGCTCGCTCGGCCGGGCAGCGGGCACCGGTGCCGCGGTGACCAGCAGCCCGACCGCCGCCGCCGCGACGAACAGCAGCGCCGGCCACCGGGCCGGCTCGGCGTTCGGCCCGACCACGAACGCGGCCGCGCCGAACAACAGCAGCGGCGGTAGGCAGCCGAGCAGCATGCGCCGGGCCCGTACCGCGAGCTCGGTCGCGGTGAAGCCGGCGAGCCAGCTGGCCACGACCGGAACCACCACCGTGTCCGGCACCGCCTCCATCGGGATCATCGCGGTCAGCAGCCGGGGAACCCCGTTCGCGGCGGCATCGGCGAGTAGCCGGGTCACCGGGCCGGTCAGCTCCGCCCGGTCCGCCGTCCACCATCCGGCCGCCAGCAGGTAGCCAGCCATCAGCACGACCGACAGCGGCGCCACCTGCCAGTTCGGTAGCCGCCGGGCGAACGTGCCGACCAGCACCGCCGCTGAGCCGGCGCCGGCGATCAGCCAGCCGGCCGCCGCCCCGTCGTAGATCCGGCCGAGCAGGACCGCTGCTGACCCGGTCATCGCGATCAGCGCCGCCGCCACCGCGCCGAGACGCGCCAGCCTGGTCGTCCGATCTCTGGTCACCGGTCACCTGCCGCATCCCAGCCGGCGGCGAAGCCGACCCCGTCGTCCGCTTCGACGAACAGCACGCCGGCCAGCCCGGTCGGGGCGCCCACCGCCGGTGCCCCGACCGCCGACGGGTCGACGGCACCGGTGATTCGGCCGACCAGAACGCTCGCGAATACTGCGCGCAGCCCACCGATACGGGCGACCGCGTCCGGATCGCCGGTGCCTGCCAGATAGATCAGGGTGTCGCCGGGTCGTTGCTGACGCAGCTGGTCGCAGACCTGTCGGACCGGGTCCCCGCCGGTCAGCCGGTCGGTACCGGCCAGCGTGACCTCGGCCAGCCGGTCCAGCGGGTGCCGACTCGGCGTGTCGTCCGGCGGCGGCTGGTCGACGACCATCTGCAGCAGCACCGGAAGGTCGGCCCGGGTCGCCGCATCGACCACCGACGCCGCCGCCTCGCAGGCCGACTCGAACGTCGCCGACGCCCCGTCGGCCTGGTCGTGGTACGCGGCCGTCCGGTTGTCCAGCAGCACCACCATCCGGGGCAGACTGGTGTCGACGTGTTCCCGCACCATCAGCTGGCCGATCCGGGCGCTGGTCCGCCAGTGCACCCGGCGCAGTTCGTCGCCGACGACGTACTCCCGCAACGAGTCGAAGGTGATGCTGCCGTGCGGCACCCGGTCGATCTGGCCGTCCAGGCTCCGGGCGATCCCGGCCGGCACCGCACGCAGCGGATGCACCTGTGGGCGGATCCATACCCGTACCGGTTCGCCGTCCGCCCGTGCCACGGCGACTAAACCGAACGGGTCGCGGCGGAGCACCCGCAACGGGCCGACCGGGAGCACACCCCGGCGATTGGTAGGTACCGGATAGCGCACCGTGGTCGTGGCGCCGGAGCGCAGCTGGGTCAGCGGCACCGGAATCCACCGCCGGCCGCACCGCTCCTCGGCGAGGACGCTCGCCACGCCCCACCGCCGCAGGTTGCCGACCTGCAACGTCACGGTGCACGCGTCGCCGCGGTTCACCCGGTCAGGTTCGACGGTACGGCGTACCCACAGCCGGGGCTGCCACAGCGCGTAGCCGGCCGCGTAGCCGACCACCGTCAGCCCGGCGGTGCCGAGCAGTGCGAGCTCCGGATAGCCGAGCACGGACCCGACGGCGGTGAGCAGGGCGGCGGTGACGCCGAGGCCGAGACAGCGGGCGGTGACGTTCATGGGTCGGCGGCTCAGGCCCCGGCCGCTGCCGGCTGGCCGGCCGGTAGCGGCACCGGGACCGACCGGACCACGTCGGCGAGCACCTCGGCCGCCGTGACGCCACGCAGTTGGGCGTCCGCGGTGAGCAGCAGCCGGTGCGCGAAGATCGGCTCCAGCAGGGCCTTCAGATCCTCGGGCAGCACGAACCCCCGGCCGCCGATCAGCGCGTACGCGCAGGCCGCCCGGGTCAGCGCGATCACCCCGCGTGGACTGACCCCCACCCGGATCTGCGGGTGTGTCCTGGTCGCGGCCGCCAGCCGCACCGCGTACCCGTACAACGGGTCGGCGATGTGCACCCGCTGCGCCAGCTGGATGAGCTGGCCGACGGTGGCTGTGTCGGTCACCGGGTCGAGCGCCTCGGGGGACCGCAGGGTGGCCCCGCGCAGCACCTCGATCTCGGTCTGCTCATCGGGGTAGCCGACCGACAACCGGACCAGGAACCGGTCCAGCTGGGCCTCCGGCAACCGGTAGGTGCCGTCCATCTCGACCGGGTTCTGGGTGGCCACCACCAGGAACGGCCGGGGCACCGGATGCCGGACGCCGTCCACGGTGACCGTGCGTTCCTCCATCACCTCCAGCAGCGCCGACTGGGTCTTCGGCGAGGCGCGGTTGATCTCGTCGGCGATGACGATGTTGGCGAACACCGGGCCGGGATGGAACTCGAACCCCTGGGTGGACTGGTTGAAGATGGTCACTCCGGACACGTCGGCGGGCAACAGGTCGGGGGTGAACTGGATCCGACGCCAGTGGCCGTGCACCGTCGCGGCGACGGCCCGTGCCAGCGTGGTCTTGCCCACCCCGGGCACGTCCTCCAGCAGGACGTGGCCCTGCGCGAACAGGGCCGTCAGGGTCAGTCGCACCACCTGCGGTTTGCCCAGCACCACGGTGGAGATCTCCCCGGCCAGTCGGGCGGCGGTCGAGGCGAAGCCGGTCACCTCGTGGGACGTCAGCGGGGTGGTCGTGGTCACTGCGGCTGGTCTCCTCGCCAGGGTGGATCGGTGGCTGTCCGGGTGGGCGTTGTCAGCAGGTGGGCAGCTGATTCAGGTCGTCGCCGCCGGCCAGGTTCAGCCAGGCCCACGGGATGTAGTTCTTCCCGCTGTACTCCACCCGGATCCACCAGGTGCTGGCCTTGCCGCCGTTGTAGATCCAGGCGTCGACGTGTCCGCCCTGGCGGCGGCACAGCGCGGTGAGTCGGGTGCCGTCGGGCACCCAGCCGACCTGACTGCTGTTGTCCTGCTCCGGAACGGAGAAGATCTCATTGCCGTTGCGTCCGGGAACATCGTCGTCGCAGTAGGTGCGTTGCTCACCGTCCGGGCCGTTGACGCAGGTGGCGGTGCCGTACAGGTCCGCGGTCGCCCGGCTGTGGGTGGCGGTGCCGGTGCCGGCCGCGTTGCTGGCCCGGACGGTGAACCGGTAGGACCGTCCCGGGTAGAGTCCGTCGACCCGGATGCTGTCGCAGCTGCCGGTGACGGGGGCCGCGCCCTCGGCCGCCGCGCTGCAGGTGACGTTCCCGCCGCCGGCATCCACCGAGAAGCTCAGGGTGACCGAGTTGGTGCCGGCGGTGGCACCGGTGACGGTAACCTTCGGCTCGGCGACGGTACGGGCCGTGGTACTCACGGCCGAGCCCTCCCCGGCCTCGTTGACCGCATGCACCGAGACCGTCACGTCGGCTCCGTCGCCCAGCCCGGTCACGGTGACGGCGGTGCCGTCGGACACCTCGGTGCGCTGGTCGCCGGCGGTCACCACGTATCGGGTGATCGGCCGCCCATTGTCCGGCGCTGGCGACCAGCCGACCCGGAGTGCTCCCCGTTGGTCGGCGACGGTGGTCGCCTCGACGGCCGCCGGCTCGCCCGGGGTTGTATAGGGCACCACCGAGTTGCTCAACGGTGACGCTGTGGAGTTGGCTCCCTGGTCGCTGACCGCGACGACGGTGAACGCGTACTGCCTGCCGTAGTCGAGTGACCCGGGCGCGAGGACCAGCTCGGTGCCGGCGACGTCGCCGACCGGCGCCGTGGCCTCGGCCGAGACCGCGGTGACCGTGTAGCCGCCGATGACGTTGCCCTGGCCGTCGGCGGCCGGCCAGCTCACCGCGACCGAGCCGTCCGCGCGGGCCTGCGCGGTGACGTTCGCCGGGGCGTCGGGCACCTCGGCGGTGGGGACGACCGGGTTGGACTCCCGATCGGGACCCGCGCCCTCGGCGTTGACCGCATGGACCGAGAACCGGTACGTCTCGCCGTTGACCAGCTCGGTGATCTCGAACGACCGTTGGTTGGCTCCCACCTCGAAGCTGCGGCCGTCGCCGGTGACCACGTACCGCTGGATGCTCGAGCCGTTGTCCGCGGCCGCCTGCCAGCTGACCCGCACGGTGGTGTCGCCGGCCGCCGCGCTGACCGCGCGTGGCGCATCCGGTCGGCCGACCGTCGGCTCCGGTGGTGGTGGCGGTGGTGGTGGCGCCGGCGGTGGATCACCGCCGAGGATGTCGTTGGCGTACTTGTCCACCTGCCGTACCTCGTGGGCGTCGGTGACGACCCGGGCGGTGGCCGCGTCGGGCGCGTTGATGAACAGGTGGTTCTCCCGGACCTCCAGGTCGAGCGGGCCGCTGGTTTCGGTGACGTCGATCGACGGGAGCAGTGCTCCCGCTCCGTCGAACGCGAAGATCTCCCGGCTGCGTTCGTCGGCGCAGTAGACCCGGCCCGCCCAGCTGACGGCGGGACGTAGTGCGGATCCGCTGCCCGGCACCGACATCTGCCGGACCTCGTCGTCGACCAGGACGATGCGTCGCCGCTCGGGAACAGTGACCGCGACCAGGCTGCCGGTCGTGCGGGCCGGCAGAACGCCCGAACCGTCCAGGTCGAGCGGCACCTCGCGGCGGTCCCCGCCGCGCAGCAGGGTCAGCGCGCCCGCTGTCCGGTTGAGCACCGCGACGCCGTCGTCGAGTGCGGAGATGGTCAACTCGTTGCTGGGCGGGGCGACCGGCACGGTCCGGACTCGGGCCGGCCCGGCGGTGGCATCGGCGGCGTCCGTTTCCGGCTCGGTAGCGGCTGGCCGGGGGATCGATGAGTCGAAGACGGACTCCGCCACGCCCTGCGCCGGGTCGCTCGGCAGCGGCGCGGCGGTGATCGCCGAGACGGTGCCCTCGCTCGGCACTGCGATCCACAGCCGACCCGCGCCGTCGAAGTGTCCACCGGCGATCCCTGGCGGGTAGCGCACCGGGTCGCCGACGGGCTGCAGCGACCTGGGGTCGATCTGACGAACCACGCCTTGGACTGCGTCGATGATGAAGGCCGCGTCGCCTTGCATCGCCACGCTCACCCCGAGCCCGGTCGTGCTCTGGACTGTCGCGCCGACCTGCAACGTGGCGAGATCGAGCGAGCTGACCTTGCCGGTGGCCAGCTCGCGCAGGATCAGGAACTGGTCCGTCTGCGCCACCTGAGTCTGGCGGCCCTGGGCGTCGGCGACCTCGACCCGGGTGTCAACCCGCCCGGTGAGCCCGTTGACCCTGGCCAGCTCGCTTCGGGCGGAGCTCCACAACCACGAACTCGCGTCGTAGCCGGCCGCCGCGTGGTCGGCCGCGCCGAGCCCGAGCACGGTCAGCCCCATTCCGACGACGAGCGCGGTGACCGTGCCGACAGTTACCAGCGTGCCGCGGCCGCGTCGGCGCCGGCTGTCGGGTCCGGCGCTCTGCCGTGTGCCGCCGTCGTGTGTGTTGCCGTCGCCCGTGGTGACCACAGTAGGTCGCCTTCCGCCCGTCGGTCGTCTGATGTCCGTCGTCCGTAGCGCCGGCCGAAGCCGCCCCCGACACCCGGCCGGAGGCCATCCTATGGGGCCGTCACGCTCACCGGAAACTGCTCTGGCAGTCCCTGTGGACAACGTCGGACGGGATTACCGAAGAACTGCTCGGAGATTCATGTTTCCGCTGATCAACACCGAGTTCGTCGACTAGTCCGGATCGGCTGTCCGACGGTCGGTGCAGACCTGGTCCGAGGGGACGTACTCGTCGGCGGAGTAGACGGCGAGCACCGCGAAACAGTAGTCGAGTTCGGGATTCAACCCGTTCACGGTGAATACGGTCTGACCGGGATTGACCGTGGCGAGTGCGCCGAGTTGCTGTCCGCTACGACCACTTGCGACGATGAACGGCACCGTTCCCGCGGTCGGGTCGGACCAGGTCAGCGTCACGGCCGTGGTGTCGTCGGTCAGCCGCAGGGCGGTCGGCGGGTCGCCGACCGCAGTGGGGTCGGACCCTGGACGTTCCGGTCCGGTCGGTGTGGTGGCTCGTCCGTCGAGCAGGACGGTGACGCCCACGATGACCACGACCACGGCGGCGATGACCGCTGCGGCCGCGGCGCCGACCGCGACGACGACCGGTAGGGACTGCGGCGGTGCCGAAACGCCCGCGGCCGGTCCGGTCACGGCGGTGGACAACGGCGGCGGCCGATCGGCGGCGGTCGTTACCTCCCGGCCGGAAACCGGGGGTGCCGGTGCCGGCGGTGTCGGCCGGGTGGGCGGTACCGGTCGGGTCGGCAGGTCTGGCTCGCGCTGCGCGGCGGTGGGAGCCGGATCGACCGGGGCGACCGACGGGCCGGCCAGGTACTCCCGGGCCGCCCGGACCTGCCAGTGGTCATCACCGAGCTGCGCCGGGCCGGCGGCGGCGACCCGGGCGAAGTTGCGGCGGGCCTCATGCCGGTTGCCCAGTTCTTCGGCGAGCGTCGCGAGCTCGTACGCGATAGCCAGCATGACCGGCTCCCGGTCACCCAACCGTAGTTCGCCTGCTGCCAGCGACTCCTCCAACAGCCGTCGGGCGGCTGTTGGGTCGCCGGCCTCACGTTGAAGGCGGGCCAGCAGGTGCGCGGTCCACAGGACCTCTGGTTCGTCCGTGCCGAAGGCGTCGCGGGCCGAATCCAGCGCCCGCAGCAGGTATTCGCACGCGCCGGCGAGGTCCCCGCCAGCACGCATGGCGGCCGCGTTGTCGCGGACACCGACGAGGAGGGAAGGCTGGGCCACCTCGCCATGCTGCCGGGTGCCGTCGGTCCACCCGGCCCCGGGGTACCGAACGGCATCGTCGAGGAGCTGGATCCAAGCGTACGAATCCATTGCCTGACCGTCCGGTGTGACCTGAGTTACCGGACCGCTTCGGGGCTGGCCTGGTTGCCGGTTGCCGTCGGAAGTCGGGCAGTTGCCCTGGTTCTGCCCGCACCAAGTCGGCGTTATTGATCGGCAGAGTTCACACGGTCGTAACTGGTTGCCGCTAAGTTTCTCCGCAGGGTGACATGGATTGATGCAAAATATTCGCTCTGAGCTGCCGCAACGGTGGATCCTCCGGCGGACAGCTTCGAATGCGGGACCACTGCTCACGAAGCGGGAGTCTGATGAGTACTGCAGTCGACATGCGTGACCTGGTGATCGCCTACACCCCCTGCGGCGAGATCGAGTCGAGCCCACGCATCGCCAGCGCGGTCCGCCGGGGCGGCGGCACCGGTGTGCTCGACCTGGCCGGAACCCGGCCACAGGTCCTGCGCGCCGTGGAGCAGTTGGCCGCCTGGTCGGACGGGCCGATCGCGGTCCGCGTACCGGCGAGCTGTCCGGCCTCGGTGGACGACCTCGAACGGCTCGCCCCCGGCCGGGTGGAGCTGGTGGTCGTCACCGGCGAGCTGCCATGGGACCTGTCCGAACTGGTGACCCGCTACCGCGTTCTCGTCGAGGTGACCAGCCTCGCTGCGGCCCGGACCGCAGCGGCGGCGGGTGCGCACGGGCTGATTGCCCGCGGCATGGAGTCCGGTGGCGAGGTCGGCGAGCTGAGCACCTTCGTCCTTGTCCAGCAACTCACCGCCGCCGACCTGGGCGTGCCGGTCTGGGCGCTGGGCGGGATCGGGCCATACACGGCCGCCGCCTGCGTGCTGGGCGGGGCCGCCGGTGTGGTGCTGGACAACCAGCTAGCCCTGATGCCCGAGTCGGACCTGCCGGCCGACGTACTGACCGCTATCCGGCGGATGGACGGCTCGGAGAGCGTCCTGCTCGACGGATACCGGGGGATCCCACGGGCTCCGCGTCGGCCGGGCGCGGCCGGTGTCCCGGCCCGCGCCGACCTGCTGCCGGTCGGCCAGGACGGCTGGCTGGCCGCCGAGTTCGTCGGCCGCTGGTCCGATGCCGCGGCTGCGGTCCGTGGCATCCGCGAGTCGATCGTTGACGCGGCGACTGACGCCGCTGCGGCCGAGGTACTGCGCTCCGGCGGTCCGTTGGCCCAGGACCTCGGCCTGCGGGTGCCGGTCGCGCAGGGCCCGATGACCCGGGTCAGCGACGAGGCCGGCTTCGCCGCAGCAGTCGCCGCCGACGGGGCGCTGCCGTTCATCGCGTTGGCGCTGGCCACCGCCGAACGCACCGAGGAGATGCTCACCGACACCGCCGCCTGCATCGGCGGACGTCCCTGGGGCGTCGGAGTGCTCGGCTTCGCGCCCGAGGAGATCCGCGCCGCCCAGCTCGACGTGATTCGGCGGATCCGGCCGGACTTCGCCATCATCGCCGGGGGCCGCCCACCACAAGCCAGGGAACTGGAACGGGAAGGGATTCGGACCTTCCTGCACGTGCCGTCACCGGGGCTGCTGCGCCAGTTCCTGCGCTCCGGTGCCCGCCGGTTCATCTTCGAAGGCGCCGAGTGCGGCGGCCACATCGGCCCCCGGGCCAGTTTTCCGCTGTGGGAGGCGCAGCTCGCCGTACTCGCCGAGCACCTCGCCGGCGCGACACAGGAAGAGGCAGCCGAGATCCAGATCTTCTTCGCCGGCGGCATCCACGATGACCGGTCGGCGGCCATGATCGCCGCGATGGCCGCCCCGCTGACTCGGCGAGGCGTCCGGGTAGGGGTGCTGATGGGCACCGCCTACCTGTTCACCGCGGAGGCCGTCGCGCACGGCGCGATCCAACCAACCTTCGCCCGGATGGCCCGGGAAGCGACCCGGACCGCGTTGCTGGAGACCGCACCGGGACACGTGACCCGGTGCCTGCAGAGCGACTTCGTCGACGACTTTCACGCGCTGCGAGCTGAGCTCGAGTCCGCCGGCCTGGAGAACCGCCAGGTGTGGGAGCACCTCGAGCTGCTCAACGTGGGCCGGCTGCGGATCGCCAGCAAGGGTAAGCGGCGCGACGGCGACGCGCTGGTGGCCGTCGACGAGGCGGCCCAGCTCAGCGAGGGCATGTTCATGGCCGGCCAGGTTGCGGTGCTGCGGGAGCAGGAGACCACTGTCGCGGCGCTGCACGGTACGGTCACCGATCAGGCGGTCGCCTTCCACACCGCCCGGTCCCAGCGGCTGCAGGCCGACTGGACCCCGGCCGAGCCGGAGGTGCCGGCGGAGCCGCTGGACATCGCCATCGTCGGCATGGCGTGCATGCTGCCGAACTCGCCGGACCTCGCTGCGTTCTGGCGTACCGTGCTGGACGGCGCCGACGCTGTCACCGAGGTGCCACCGCACCGGTGGAACCCGGACATCTACTACGCGCCCGAGGTCGGACCCGGTCAGACCGGCCGGTACAGCGTCTCGAAGTGGGGTGGCTTCCTCGCCGAGGTCCCGTTCGACGCCATCGGGTACGGGATTCCGCCGTCCGCCCTGGCCAGCATCGACCCCACCCAGCTACTGGCCCTGGAGGTCTCCCAGCGGGCCCTCGTCGACGCCGGCTACACCCCCGGCAGCGACGGGGTGGACCACTCCCGTACCGGGGTGATCTTTGGAGCCGAGGCCGGCAGCGACATGGGGCACGCGCAGACGCTGCGGACCATGCTGCCGGCCTACCTACCGGAGGTTCCCGGTGAGCTGGACGAGCAGCTGCCGACCGTCACCGAGGACTCGTTCCCCGGCATCCTGGCCAACGTCATCGCCGGTCGGGTCGCCAACCGGCTCGACCTGGGCGGCCCCAACTACACCGTCGACGCGGCCTGCGCCTCGTCGCTGGCCGCCATGGACGCCGCCTGCAAGGAACTCGCCAGCGGCGGCAGCGACCTGATGATCTGCGGTGGTGCCGACCTGCACAACGGCATCAACGACTACCTCATG
This sequence comes from Micromonospora sp. LOL_013, assembly GCF_048060315.1. Lineage (NCBI taxonomy): Bacteria > Bacillati > Actinomycetota > Actinomycetes > Micromonosporales > Micromonosporaceae > Micromonospora > Micromonospora sp. LOL_013. The sequence continues at coordinate 178,614 of NZ_JBHMIQ010000004.1, read as the reverse complement.
TTCACCTCGGCGCACGCGCTGTCCCCGACCGGGCGGTGCCGTTCGTTCGACAGCGCCGGTGACGGGATCGCGCTCGGCGAGGGCGTCGCGGCCGTCGTGCTCAAGCGACTGTCCGACGCGCAGCGCGATGGCGACCGCGTCTACGCGGTGGTCAAAGGACTCGGCGGGTCCAGCGACGGACGGGCCCTGGGCCTGACCGCGCCCCGGGCGGCCGGCCAGCGGCGGGCCCTGGACCGCGCGTACCGGCAGGCCGGGGTGTCGCCGGCGCAGGTCGGCCTGATCGAAGCACACGGCACCGGCACGGTGGTCGGCGACCGTACCGAGCTGGAGACGCTGACCACGGTGTTCAGCGAGGCGGGTGCCACGCCCGGCAGCTGCACCCTCGGGTCGGTCAAGTCGCAGATCGGGCACACCAAGTGCGTGGCCGGTCTGGCCGGTCTGATCAAGGCCACGCTCGCGCTGTACACCGGGGTCCGGCCGCCCACCCTGCACGTGACCCGGCCCAACCCGGCCTGGCACCCCGAACGGAGCCCGTTCGCCTTCGAGACCTCGGCGCGGCCCTGGGCGGCACCGGCCCGCGAACGCGTCGCCGGGGTCAGCGCCTTTGGGTTCGGCGGCACCAACTTCCACGCGGTGCTCAGCGCCTACGCCGACGCACCCGAACCGCGACACGCCCGCGACGAATGGCCGGCCGAGCTGTTCTGCTTCCGGGCCGGCGACCGGGCCGGCACCCACCAGGCGATGCGGGTACTACTGGACACCATCGACACCCGCGACGCCCTGGGCCGGCGTTGGCGGTTGCGCGACCTCGCCGCCGCCCAGTCCCGCCAGGCTGAGAACCGGTCCGGCCCGGTGCAGGTCGCCATCGTCGCCAGTGACCTTGACGATCTGGCCGGATTGCTGAGCCGGGCGATCGCCGGCGAGCACGATCCGGCGCGTGGGCTGTTCCAGCCGGCTGAGCCACCGGGCGCGGACGGTAAGGTCGCCTTCCTCTTCCCGGGCCAGGGCAGCCAACGCCCGGGCGCGTTGGCCGACCTGTTCGTCAGCTTCCCCGAGCTGCGGCGGTTCCTAAGCATCGGCCGTGACTACGTCGAACCGCTCTTCCCACCGGCCGCGTTCGACCCCGAGTACGACCGGGGTCAACAGGACAGGGTCCGGGACACCCGGATCGCCCAGCCGGTGCTCGGCATCGGTGGGCTCGCCGTGCACCACCTGCTCGGTCGGCTGAACATCCGGCCGGACCTGGCCGGCGGGCACAGCTACGGCGAACTGGTGGCGCTGTGCGTCGCCGGCGCATTCGAGGATCGGACACTGCTCGAGCTGAGTCGCCGGCGCGCCGACGCGATCCTGACGGCCGCTGGCAACGATCCCGGCACGATGGCCGCAGTGGCGGCCACCGCCGAGCAGATCGGTGAGGTGCTGTCCGGGGCCGGGCTGGCCGGTCAGGTGGTGCTCGCCAACCACAACGGCCCGCGGCAGGTGGTGATCTCCGGCCCGACCCCGGCGGTGCGTCGCGCGGTGTCCGTACTCAAGGAGAAAGGTCTGTCTGCCCGGCCGATCGCGGTGGCCTGTGCGTTTCACAGCCCGGTGGTCGCCGACGGCGTCACCGCCTTCAGATCCATCCTCGACGGTCATCCGGTGGCTGCCCCCAGCCTCCCTGTCTGGTCCAACCGCACCGCCCAGCCCTACCCGGGTGGTGCAGACCAGATCCGCGACGAACTCGCCGCGCAGATCGGCGCCCCGGTGCGGTTCGTCGACCAGATCGAAGCGATGTACGCCGCCGGAGCCCGCGTCTTCGTCGAAACCGGTCCCGGCCAGGTACTCACCCGGCTGGTCGACGCCGTCCTGGGTGAGCGCCCTCACGTGGCGGTGGCCTGCGACGGTCGGCGGGCGGACGGACTACGTGGCTTTCTCTCCGCCGTCGCCGAACTGGCCTGCGCCGGGGTCCCGGTGCAGACCGACTGGCTCTACCGCGGCCGGCGAGTTGCCGAGATCGCGTCCGCCCCGCCGCCGTCGCGTCCGGTCTGGACGGTCGACGGGCAGCTGGTACGCGACCAGCATGGCCGGCCGCTGCCCGGCGGCATGACGCCTCCCCGACAAATCAAGGAGCTGTTGATGAGTGCATCCACCGAGGCCGGAAACGGTCGTGGTCTCGGCAACGTGTCCGGCAACGGGCATAATCCAAGCAACGGGCATGGCAACGGTGTGGCCCATGTGCCCGGCAACGGGATCAGCCACCTCCCAGCTGCCGATGCCGGGGTCCGGCCCGTCCCCGCAGCCGGCTACCGGGACGGGCGCGACGAACTGATCAGCGAGTTTCTGCGAACGAGTCGGGAACTGATCGCCTCCCAGCGGGACGTGATGTTGGCGTACTTCGGGGAGCAGCCCCCGGCCGCCAACGGGTGGGTCGGGCCTGCGGCATATCCGTCGGTGGTGGCTCAGCCGGCGATCGCCGCGCCGAGCAGCTACCCCGAGGTGTCCGCGCCGACCAGCGCACCCCGGGTGACCGATCTGCCGGCCATCCCGGCGTCGCCTGCCGACCCGACGCCTCCGGCGGCACCCGCCGCCCAGGCTGCTCCGGCGGCACCCGCCGTCTGGCCCGCTCCACCAGTGCGCGAGGACGTGCCGGCGGCCACGACGGTCCACAAGACCCCCGCACCGGCTGTCGCCGCCACGTCGGTGGCGACCCCCACGGATCCCGTGTCGACGGCAGCGACGGTCGCGGTACGGCAGGCGGCTGTGTCGGTGGGGGTGGCGCAGTTCCAGGAGGCGATTCTGGAGGTGTTGAGTGAGCGGACCGGGTATCCGGTGGATTTGATCGAGTTGGATTTGGATCTTGAGGCGGATCTGAGTATCGATTCGATCAAGCGGGCTGAGGTTGCTGGTGAGGTGGCGACCCGGTTGCGGTTGTCGGTGGATGGTGACGAGTCGGAGTTGGAGGAGCTGGTTCGGGCTCGGACGGTGCGCACGATGGTGGCGTGGTTGGCCGAGAAGATGGCGGCTGATCAGGCACCTGAGGCGGCACCGGCGGCATCTCCGGCCGAATCACCGGCGGCCGTCCCGACCACGGCCACCGCGCCGGCCGTCCCGACCACGGCCACCGCGCCGGCCGTCTCGGCGCCCGCTGTGTCCATGTCGCCTTCGGTGGCCGGGCAGGCGGCTGTGTCGGTGGGGGTGGCGCAGTTCCAGGAGGCGATTCTGGAGGTGTTGAGTGAGCGGACCGGGTATCCGGTGGATTTGATCGAGTTGGATTTGGATCTTGAGGCGGATCTGAGTATCGATTCGATCAAGCGGGCTGAGGTTGCTGGTGAGGTGGCGACCCGGTTGCGGTTGTCGGTGGATGGTGACGAGTCGGAGTTGGAGGAGCTGGTTCGGGCTCGGACGGTGCGCACGATGGTGGCGTGGTTGGCCGAGAAGATGGCGGCTGATCAGGCACCTGAGGCGGCACCGGCGGCATCTCCGGTGCAGCCGGCCGGATCCGGCCCGGACAGCGGTACGGCCCCACGTCGACTCGTCGCCCGGCCAGTTCCCGCCACCGGCGCGGTCGTCGCGCCGGAGACGCTCGCCGGCACCCGGTTCCTGATCACCGGCGGGTCGCCGGCCCTGGCACCGCTGGCCGAGCAGCTCGCCCAGCACGGCGCGGCAGGCGCCACCGGATCGATTCACGCCGGTGGGTCGGACCAGGTGGCCGGCTACGACGGCGTGATCATCCTGGACGGGCTGAGTGACAGCGGCGGGTCGCTACTGCCCGGCAGCTTCCCGTTCATCAAGCAGGCCCTCGCGGCGGGCGTGCGGTGGCTGGTCGCCGCCGGCACCGCCGGTCCGCGAACCGACGGATTCGCCGGCCTGTTCCGGACCATCCAACGGGAGTACCCGCAGGTTTCGGTGACCTATCTGGAGGCACCGGCGGGCGCCGACCACACCCAGCTTGCCACCGGCCTGGTCACCGAACTGCTCAGTGGCGGACGGACCCCGATCGTCACCTGGTCGGCGACCGGCCGGCAGACCGTCGACCTGGCCGCGGTCGATCTCGGCCCGCTCGCCGCAGGCGGTGCCGGACCGGCCGGTGACGGTGTCGCCGAGACCCAGGCGATCGGTCTGGACCAAGACTCGGTGGTGGTGCTCGTCGGTGGTGCCCGGGGCATCACTCCGTGGTTCGCCCGTACTCTGGCCGCCGCCAGCCGATGCCGCATCGAGCTGATCGGCCGTACCCCGCTGCCGCAGGAGGCGGAGTCCCCGGCGCTGGCCGTTGCGGCGGACAAGCCGGCGTTGCGGGCCGCGCTGGTCGCCCAGGGGATGCGCGCACCGGCGGAAATCGACCGCACGGCCACCGCGATCCTGGCCGCCCGCGAGGTCCGCGCGACCCTGGACGAGCTGCGGGAACTCGGCAGCCAGGTGCGCTACCACAGCCTCGATGTCACCGCCGCCGACGCCACCCGGCAACTGCTCAAGGAGATCCAGGGTCAGCACGGACGGATCGACGGCCTGGTCTACGCGGCCGGCCGGATCGAGGACAAGCTGATCGCCGAAAAGGATCCGGCGTCGTTCGCCCGGGTGTTCCAGACGAAGGTGCAAGGTGCGGTGACGGTGCTCGACGCGCTGCGCGACGGCTCCGATCCACGCTTCGTGGTGCTGTTCGGCAGCATCGCGGCCGCGTACGGCAACCGGGGTCAGAGCGACTACGCCGCCGCCAACGACGCGCTCGACCGGATCGGTGGCCGGTGGGCGGCCGGCACCGGGGTACGTTGCCTGACCGTGCACTGGGGTCCGTGGGCGCCGGGCTCGGTGCACGGCGGGATGGTCAGCGCCGAGCTGAGCCGGGAGTACGCCCGCCGGGGCATCGACCTGATCGATCCCGAGGAGGGCGCGCTGAGTCTGCTACGCGAGCTCGCCTGGGGTGACCGGGCGGTCACCTCCGTGGTCTACACCGCCTCGGGATGGTGAACCAGATGTCGGACCTGAACGACCCACACCAGACGATCGCCATCGTCGGCATGGCGGCGCTGATGCCGGGCGCCCCCGACCTGGACGCCTACTGGCGCAACCTGGTCGACGGCGTCGACGCCATCACCGACGTGCCGGCGCACCGCTGGGACGAGGAGTTCTACGATCCCGACCAGGCGCACCGCCCCGACCGGATGTACTGCCGGCGTGGTGGGTTCGTCGACGACCACGCGAGCTTCGAGCCGCTGCGCTTCGGCATCATGCCGACCTCGATCGGCGACATCGAGCCGGACCAGCTGATCACCCTGCAGGTCGCCGCCGCCGCCATCGACGACGCCGGTGGCCAGGACCGGCTGCCGGACCGGGACCGGATCGGCGTCCTGCTCGGCCGGGGCGGGATCCTGAGTCCGGCCCAGGCCCGCTACGCCCAGCGGGTCCGGATGTCCAGCCAGGTCATCGGCATCCTCAAGGAGCTGATCCCGGACCTGCCGCCGGAGAGCCTCGACCGCGTCCGGCGCAAGTTCGACGAACGGCTCGGGCCGCAGCAGCCCGAAGGCACGATCGGGCTGGTGCCCAACCTCGCAGCCTCCCGGGTGGCGAACCGGTTGAATCTGCGCGGCCCGTCCTACACCATCGACGCCGCCTGTGCCTCGTCGCTGATCGCGGTCGACCAGGGCGTGACCGAACTGCGGGCCGGCCGGTTGGACGCGGTGCTCGCCGGCGGTGTGCACCACGTGCACGACATCAGCTTCTGGTCGGTGTTCAGCCAGCTCCGGGCGCTGTCCCGGCAGGGTGAGATCCGTCCGTTCGACTCGTCGGCGGACGGCCTGCTGATCGGTGAGGGCACCGGGATCGTGGTGTTGAAACGACTTGCCGACGCGCTGGACGCCGGTGACCGGGTGTACACGGTGATCCGCGGCAGCGGCGTGTCCAGCGACGGCCGGTCGGCGAGCATGTTCAACCCGGCGAGCAGCGGACAGTCGCTGGCCATCCGGCGGGCCTGGCAGGCCGCCGGCCTGGATCCGACCGCGCCGGACGCGCTCGGCCTGCTGGAGGCGCACGGCACCGGAACGCCGACCGGGGACGCCGCCGAACTCGTCACCGTCGCCGAGGTGTTCGGCGGGTACCAGGGCGGGCCGCGGCCGGTGATCGGCTCGGTCAAGTCGATGATCGGGCACACCATGCCGGCAGCCGGGATCGCCGGCCTGATCAAGGCGACCCTCGCCGTGCACCGGGGCGTCCTGCCACCCACCCTGCACTGCGGGCAGCCCCGCGAGGAGATGGCCGCGACCCGGTTCGCGCCGATCGCCGCCGCCCAGCCGTGGGAGAGCGACGGACCACGCCGCGCCGGGGTCAACGCGTTCGGCTTCGGTGGGATCAACGCCCACCTGATCGTCGAGCAGCCGCCGTCCGCCCCGTCCGCCTGGGCGGCCGTGCCGAACGGTACGGCCGGGCAGCCGGCCCGCCCGGCCCGCGTCGAGGTCCAGGAAGCGGACCAGGTACTGTGGCTGGCCGCCGACGACCCGGCCGGCCTCGCCGCGCTGCTGGACCGCGACGATTCGCTGGTACGGCGCGAGGGTGCCGCGTTCGCCGACGGACCGCAGGCGCACGCCGCGCCGCCGTGCCGGATCGGTGTGGTGGACCCGACCGACAAGCGGCTGGCCACCGCCCGGCGTGCGGTGAGCCGGGGGGAGCCCTGGCGGGGTGCCCGGGACATCTGGTTCACCACGGCTCCGCTGCTGACCGCCGGCGGGAAGCTGGCGTTCGTCTTTCCCGGGCTGGAGGCCGAGTTCACGCCGCGTACCAAGGATCTGGCCGCGCACTTCGGGCTCGCGGACCGGGAGTGGTCCGCGGCCGACCTGGGTCGGCACGGTGCCGGCCTGATCGAAGTGGGAAAGTTCCTCGACGAGGTGCTCGGCCGGATCGGCATCCAACCGGACGCGGTCGCCGGGCACAGCATCGGTGAATGGTCCGCCGCGGCGGTGAGCGGGCAGGTCAGCACCACCGACATGGACGGTTTCCTCAAACTGTTCGACGCCGACTCGGTGGCGGTGTCCGGCTATGTCTTCGCGGCCGTCGGTGCCGGTGCCAACCAGGTGACGCCGGTGCTCGGCGGCTATCCGGGAGTTGTCCTGTCCCACGACAACGCGCCCGCGCAGTCAGTGGTCAACGGCCCGGAGGAGCAGGTCGACCGACTGATCGACGAGCTGCGTCGGCGCAACGTGCTGTGCCAGAAGCTGCCGTTTCGGTCGGCCTTCCACACTCCGGCGTTCGCCGACGGGCTGCGGTCGATCGGCATCGCCCTGCAGTCCTGGCGGGTGCATCCGACCACGGTCCCGGTCTGGTCGGCGACCCTGGCGGCGCCGTTCCCCGCCGACGAGCAGCAGGTCAACCAGATCTTCGTCCGGCACATGATGGAGCCGGTCTGGTTCCGGCAGTTGACCGCCGCGATGTACGACGCCGGGTTCCGGGTCTTCCTGCAGGTCGGCGCGGGACAGTTGGCGTCGTTGGTCAGCGACAATCTGCGGGGTCGGGAACATCTCGCGATGCCGGTCAACGTGGGTCACCGTACCGGTCTCGATCAGTTGCGCCGGGTGGCCACCGCGTTGTGGGTGGAGGGCGCGGCACCGGACCTGCGGGCGCTGCGGCCACCCGCCGCCCCGGCGACGCCGGCACCGGCTGCCCCGGCGGCACCACCGCGCCGGGGGCCGAAGATCCAACTGGACCTGGGTGGCCCGTTGGTGCGCCTCGGGCCGGGTGCCGACACCCTGCTCGGCCTGGCCGATCTGCCGTCGCACCGGCCGTCCACTCTGCCGGTCGCCGGGGGCCAACCGTCGGCCACCGCCGCCGCCACACAGGAGGTCCCCGCGCCGCCTGCTGAACCCAGGCCACCGGCGTACGCCGAATCGCCGGCGGAAACCGAGCCGTCGGCCGCTGCCCAGCCGTCGGCAGCATCCGAGCCGTCGGCCGGTTCGCTCACCGCGTTGCACCGGCTCGCCAGCCGGTCCAAGGCCGCCGCCGAGCTCGCCGCGCTGTTGCGGGACACCGCGGACGGCGCAGTGACCGTGCTGGACGCCGCCACCCGACCCGCCGGCCCGGCCCCGGTGTCAACGGCCCCGGTGCCGACGGCCGCCCCACCGCCCCGCACCGAGATCGCCCGGACCACCCTGCGGGTCTCCGTGCAGACCATGCCGTACCTGCTCGACCACTGCTTCTTCGTGCAGCCGGAGGACTGGCCGAACCCGGAGGACCGGTGGCCGGTGGTGCCGGCGACGACCGTCGTGCACCACATGATGGACGCCGTCGCACAGGCTGTCCCCGGTCTGCGGGTGGTCGGTGTGCGCGACGCCCGGTTCAACCGGTGGACCATCGCGGCACCGGCGCAGGACGTCGAGATCGTCGTACGGTCGGCCGGCCCGGACTCGTACGCGGTGAACTTCGGCAGCTTCGCCCGGGCGACGGTCGACGTGGCCGCCGACTATCCGGCCCCGGTGAGCGAACCGTGGACCCATGACCCGGCCACCGAGACCGCTCCCCGGATCAGCGCCGAGGAGATGTACGCGGAGCGGTTGATGTTCCACGGTCCCCAGTTCCACGGGGTGACCACGGTGCACGCCCTCGGCGAGATGCACGTACGCGGCGTGGTCACCGCGCCCGTCCCGCCGGGTGCCCTGCTGGACAATGCCCTGCAGCTGATTGGGAACTGGCTCATCACCACCCAGCCGGTGCGCACCGTGGCGCTGCCGGTCGGTCTCGGCCACGTCCGGTTCTTCGGCCCGCCGCCCGAGCCCGGCACGGCTTTCGAGTGCGTCGCCCGGGTCCGATCGATCGACGACACGCAACTGGTCGCGGACACCCAGCTGTCCGTCGGCGGCCGGGTCTGGGCGCAGATCGACGGCGCGGTCGACCGTCGGTTCGACAGCCACCCGCAGGCACGTCCGGCGGAACGATTCCCGGAACGTCACCCGATGTCGGTCCGTCAGCCGGATGGGTGGACCGCGGTGTTCGACTGCTGGACCGATCTGGTCACCCAGTCGATGGCCGCGCGCGGCATCCTCGGTACCGCCGCGTCCGCCGACTACGAGCGGCAACCAGGGAAAACCCGCAAACAGTGGCTGCTCGGCCGGATCGCGGCGAAGGACGCGGTGCGGTTCCGACAGTGGGACGCCGGGCACACCGAGGTGTACCCGATCGAGTTGACCATTGCCAACGACCCCAACGGCCGGCCGCGTGCCGACCTGCGTCCCGGCCGGGACCTGCGGGAGTGCGACCTGTCCCTGGCGCACTGCGCCGAAGCCGCCGTGGCGATCGCCGGCCCGGCCCGGCTGACGCCGGACGGCCCCGGCGTCGGTATCGACATCGTCGAGGTCACCGACCGGCCGGACAGCACGGTCGACTACGCCCTGTCCGGTGCGGAGGTCGCGTTGCTCGACCAGGTCAGTGCCGGCAGCGACCGGTGGTTCTGGTTCGCCTGTTTCTGGGCGGCCAAGGAGGCTGCCGGCAAGGCGGAGGGGACCGGGCTGGACGGAGCGCCCCGCCGGCTACGGGTGGCCGCCGTCGACGCCGGCACCCTGCTGATCGAGGCTCCCTCCGGCAGGTCCTACCGGGTCACCTGCCGGAGCCTGGAGAACCCGCCCGACCTGCCGCAGCGACGCTACGTCGTTGGTTGGACCTGGGGCCCGGAAGAACCTACCCGGTAGGCCCCGAAAACGGCCCGATCGACCTGCCGAGAAAGCCGATCGACGTCCTGACAAGGAGACCCGCATCATGCCCGCCGACCACGACACCATCCTGACGGAGATCTCGCAGATGCTGCGCGCGGTGCTGCCCGGCATCGATCCGGACGAGGAGATCACGATGGACACCAGCTTCCGGGACGACCTGGAGATGGAAAGCATCGACGTCATCTCGCTCGCCGGGCGGCTGCAGGCCCGGTACGGCGACTCGGTCAACTTCGCCCAGTTCGTTGCGGGGCTCGACGTGGACTCGCTGCGCGCGCTGCGGGTCGGCGAACTGGTCGAGCACATCGCCGCCGCGCTGGACAGCCCGCCGGCCAGCGTGGCGCAGGTGGCCGGCCAGTGACGATGATCCAGGTCAACGGCCTGGTGACGCATGTCCAGGAACTCCCACCGGTGGCTGCCGACCCGGCCGCCGGGGGAGTGGCCGCCGCTGCGGATGCCGGCCCAGGCGGCGAACCTGGTGCCGGCCCGGCGGTCGGCACAGCGGCCGAATCGTCGGCCGGCCGACCGGTCGCGGTCCTGATCCACGGTATCGGGCCGGACAGCCTGGCCAGCTGGTATCTCAGCCTGGCACATCCACTGGCCGACGCCGGATTCCGGGTGATCATGTACGACCTGCGGGGCCACGGACGGACCGAGCGGCCGCCGGCCGGCTACCGGTTGGACGACCTGGTCGACGACCTGGCCGCGCTGCTGGACCGGCTCGGTGTCGATGCGCCGGTGCACCTGCTGGGCAACTCGCTGGGCGGTTCCATCGCCTTCGGGTACGCGGCCCGCCACCCGGACCGGGTCGCCTCGCTGGTCGCGGTGGAGTCGGCGCCGGCCACCGCCAAGTGGCTCGCCCGGGTGGGCCGTCAGCTGGAGCGGGCCGCGCAGCCGGACGGCGACGGCGAGCCGCCGGCGCTGACTACCCGCGGGGGTGAGCGGGGCGCCCGGTACGCCGCGGCGGTCCGCCGGCTCGTCGCCACCACTACCGCGGGCCGGGACCTGCCGGCCAGCACACCCGCCGACCCGGCCGCGCTACGGGCGATCACCTGCCCGGTGCTCGGAATCTTCGGTAGCGACTCGTCCGCCGCCGATCTGGCTCCGGCGCTGGTGCGACTGCTGCCGCAGACCGAGCTGGTGGTCGTCCCTGGGCACCGGCACGCGGTGCTGGTCACCGCCCGCGACCAGGTCCGGCGCCAGGTATCGCCCTGGCTCGCCCGGCACATCGCCGACACCGGTCAGCCCGCCTTGCGCGGTTGACGTCGTCGTTCCACCAGGAGGTTTCGATGCAGTTCGAGGCGCCCGGACGGGCGATCATCATCAGCAGTGGGCGGTGTGGTTCCACCCTGCTGTCCGACCTGATCGTCGAGGAGCCGGCGACCCTGTCGGTCCAGGAGTTCTTCATGGCCACCCCGTCATGGGCGAAGGCCGGGGAGCCGATCACCGGGGCGGCGTACTGGCAGGTGCTGAGCAGCCCGAAGCCGGAGCTGACCACGCTGTTCGCCATCGGCCTGCCGCCGAAGGAGGTGCGTTACCCGGCGGACGGCAAATGGGCCGGCAACCTGACCGAGCTGCCGCAACTGCTGGCGATCACCCTGCCGAAGCTCACCGACGACCCGGACGGTCTGTTCGACCAGCTCGCCAACCAGGTGCCGGACTTCCCCGAGCAGCCGTTCGGTGACCATCACCGGATGTTCCTGGACCTGCTCACCCGGTTGACCGGCCGGCGGCGTTGGGTGGAGCGGTCCGGCGGGTCCAGCCAGATCGCCCCGTACCTGCTGCGGTCGTTCGCGGACACCCGGATCGTCTACCTGACCCGCAACTGGGCGGACACCGCCCGGTCGATGAGCCGGCACTCGTCGTTCCAGCTCATCCAGCTGCGCCTGGAGTTCGTCTCCCGGTGCGGCGTGGACCCCTTCCAGATGGGCCCGGAGCAGCGGGTGCCGGCAGAACTCGAGCACCTGCTACCTGGCCGGATCACCGCCGACCTGCTTCGCGAGCGGGGCGAAGACAGCACCCGCTACCTCGGGCTCTGCGCGTTCATGGCGGCGCAGGCCGAGCAGGCGCTCGCCGACAATCCGCCAGCGCACCTGTTCACGATGACCTACGAGGACCTGGTCGCCGACCCGGAGCCGCAGCTGGCCCGGCTCGGTGAGTTCCTGGAGTTCGACGACCCGTCCGGCTGGGCCCGACAGGTCGCCGGCCGGGTGGGCAAGGGTGGCTCGGTACGGCAGACCGCCGCCGTGTGACCCGGAGCCATCCCGCACCAGTCAGCCACAGTAGAGGGAGAGAGTGTTTGATGCGTAGGTTGTGCCCATCCGCGAGCCGGTCGGTCGCCGCCGCCGTGTTCGCCGGGCTGCTTCTGGCCGCCGGCCCGGCCGCCGCCGCACCGGTGGCCGGTACCGAGTCGGCAGCCACCACCGACGGTAGGCACGGTGGACACCACGGCGGGACCCGCTACCAGAGCACCCTGTTGGCCAAGGCGTCGGCCGACGAGTGTTTCGTCGACATCGGTGTCGACTATCCGCCGGGACCGCCCTGCGAGGCAGGGCAGCCCAAGGTCAACCAGGCCTACGTCTGGGGACTGACCCGCTACAAGGACCGGTTGTGGTTCGGCACCGGCGCCAACCCCAACTGCCTGACCAGCGGCAACAACCTGCGCAACACACAGCCGACGCGCAACGACGACTGGGTCTGCGAGTACGGCCAGAGCCAGATCGCCCGCGCCAACCCGGACCTGCCGCCGACCGTCGGTGACCACCGGGCCCCCCGGGTGTACACCTACGACCTGAAGCGGCGCAGCATGGTCGAACGCACCGCCGACCTGCGCGGCGCCTCGCCCGATGACGAGGCCCGCCTGCTGCGGACCGTCGGCTTCCGGGCCGCCGGTAACCACCGCGGCGTGGTGCTGCTTGGTGGTCCGGCGCTCGGTGCCACGATCAACCTGTTCGCGTTCGACGCCGACACCGGCGCCTATCTCGGCTCGCGAAACTTCACCGAGTACGGCAACATCCGGCACTTCGTCATCGCCGACGGCGAGATGTACGCCGGAGTCGGGGTAGGCCCCAACGGTGGCCAGCGCGGGCTGGTGTTGCGGTGGACCGGCAGCAAGTCCGACCCGTTCAGCTTCCTGCCGGTGGCGGACCTGCCGGCTCAGGCGGTCGACCTGACCGTGCACCGGGGCCGGATTTTCGTCACCACCTGGCCGGGTGCGGAGGACACCCAGTCGTTCGGACCGGGACCGGTGTCACCGACCGCCGGCATCGCCGACGAACCCACCGACGAGGACCCGATTCCGCTCAACATCGCCGGGGTCTGGATGAGCCCGAAGCTGTCCGCGAACGGACCCGGCCTGGACAGCCGGGACGTCGACCGGTGGACCCGGGTGTGGCACGTCATGGAGTACGAGCCGGATCCAGTAATCGCCCGCACCTACGGGCTGGGTGGGCTCGCGTCCTACGGTGGCTACCTCTACTGGGGGACCATGCACGTGCCCTTCAAAGCGACGACGGTGCATCTGGCGGTGTATCCGCCGACCGACGAGCAGGGGATACGGGACTCGGTGCGCAACACCCAGCGTGCAATCGGCGTCTTCCGGGGCAGCTTCGGCCACGGCCATCATCACGGCCACGGCCAGCGCGGTGGCGGCCGCGGTGACCGGGTCGACCTGCTGTACGGCGCCAGTGCGCTACCCGCCTACGACCCGCAGGCCGGCGACGGCGCCGGCGTCTGGGCCAGCACCTCGACCGGGTACACCCCGCTTTACGGGGCGTCCGGGTTCGACAACCCGACGCTCAACTACACCTGGAAGATGGTCGTCGCCGGTGGCCGGCTCTATGTCGGCACGATGGACTGGAGCTACCTGGCGAAGGAGCTGCAGCAGGATGAGCCGGTGCCACCGGTCGACGCCGCTCGCGCTGGTGACGACGAAGATGAAGAAGTGGAGCTGGCCTTCGGCGCCGATCTCTGGGTCTTCGAGTCGCCGCACCGGCCGGCGAAAATGGTGGACAACGCCGGTCTCGGGAACTACCTCAACTACGGCGTCCGTAGCATGGTGGTGGACGGGTCCACGGTATACCTCGGTATGGCCAACCCGATGAATCTGCGGACAGATCCGACAGATGACGTCCCTGAGGGCGGCTGGGAGTTGATTCAGTTGACTCCGAAACAACACCACCACTAAGAGAAGCAGGTGAGCGATGTCGCGGTTCCGACGCCGGTCGGCGGTTCTGATCGTCACGGGAGTTCTCGGGGCACTCGTCGCAGGCTGCACGTCGGCGCCGGACCCGGCACCGCCGACATCGGGCACCACCCCGCCGTCCGTGGCCGGCGGGGTGGTCGCTCCGGTCGACACCCCGCCGGTCGGCTCGTCGGCCGGGTCGATCAGCGTCGACGGCTACGAGCGGACCTACCGGGTGTACCGCCCGGCCGACGTCGCCGAGACGACGCCGGTCCCGGTCGTCGTCATGCTGCACGGTCTGCTCGGCAGCGGCCGGCAGGCCGAGTCCTGGTACGGCTGGAACGCCGTCGCCGACCAGCACGGCTTCGTCGTGGTCTATCCGGACTCGCGTAACCGGGCGTGGGCGGTGACCGAGGAGTGCTGCGGTGCTTCCGCGCGCGACGGTGTCGACGATGTGGGGTTCGTCCTCACCCTGGTGGAGTCGCTCGGGCAGCGGCTTTCCTTCGACCCCGACCGGCACTACCTCGCCGGCATGTCCAACGGCGGCATGCTCGCCTATCGGATCGCCTGCGACAGTTCGACGTTCGCCGCGGTGACCGGGGTGGCGACGACCATGCTCGGTGACTGCCCGGCCCCGGAGCCGATCTCCGTGCTGCACATCCACGGCACCGGCGACGAGACGATCCCGTACACCGGCGGCCCGGGGCGCCGCGACGGCGCCGGCAACGGCCGGGTGCCGGACAAGGTCGACGGCCCCGCCGTACCGGACCTGGTCGGCCGGTGGCGGCAGATCGACGAGTGTGATGCCGCGCGGACCGCCACTGATAGGAGTGTCACCACCTCGATGGCGGACTGCGCCGCAGGCCGCGGCGTCACCCTGATCACCATCGACGGTGCCGGGCACCAGTGGCCCGGCTCCGAGATGACTGCGGCGGGCCGGCTGCTCGGCCTGGACCCGCCCGCCACCGAACTGGACGCCACCGCGACCAGCTGGCAGTTCTTCGCCTCGCATCCCAGACCCGCCTGAGCAGGAGAGAGATGTCCAGTACCGGCACCCACCCGTTGGTCGACGGTCCCGACGCCGACGCGGCACCGGCCGCCCCGGCACCGGCCACCCCGCCCGGCTACGGACCGGCGGTCGAGGTCGTCGACCTGGTCAAGCGGTACCCGGGCCAGGACCGCAACGCCATCGACTCGCTGTCGTTCGCGGTCCGACCCGGTGAGGTCTTCGGTCTGCTCGGGCCCAACGGCGCCGGCAAGTCGACCACGGTGGGCGTGCTCACCACGACGATCCGGGCCAGCTCGGGTACGGCGCGGGTGGACGGCGTCGACGTCGTCCGGCACCCGGTGGCGGCCCGGACCCGGTTCGCCGTGGTGCCGCAGTACAACAACCTGGACCGGGCGTTGACGCCCCGGCAGAACCTGCTCAGCCACGCCGCGTACCACGGGGTGCCCCGGGCCGAGCGGCGCCGCCGGGCCGACCGGTTGCTGACCGAGTTCGGGCTGGACAAGCAGGCCGACTCGCGGGTCGACTTCTTCTCCGGCGGCATGTCCCAGCGTCTGATGATCGCTCGGGCGCTGATGCACGACCCCCGGGTGGTCTTCCTCGACGAACCGACCAACGGGCTGGAGCCGCAGGCCCGGCTGCTGATCCGGGCCCGGATCCGGCAGCTGCGCGAGCGTGGGGTGACCGTCGTGCTGACCAGCCACGAGATGACCGAGGTGGCGGAGCTGGCCGACCGGGTGGCGATCGTCGACCACGGCCGGCTGCTCACCCTGGACACCCCGGCGAACCTGGTACGCGGGGTCGCCGGCCGGGCGGTGCTGGACCTGGCCGTGCGCCCCGGGCCGGGGGACGGTGCGACTGGTCTGCTCGCCGCGCTCACCGCACTCGACGGGGTCCGTACCGGGGAGGTCACCACCGGCGGCGCGGCCGCCCCCGGCCCGGCGGGTCGTGGCGGTCCGGGGCTCGCCGGGCTGGCCGCCGATCCACGGATCGCGGCCCGGATCGCCGCCGCCAGGTCCGATCCCCGGAAGGCCGCGAAGCTCGCCGCCGCCCGCAATGATCCACGGTTCGCCGCGTTGTTCGCCGCCGCACCGGCGGCTGCGGCCGACGGACCGGCGGGCGAGATCCGGCTGCGGCTGCACCTCGACGCCGACCCCGCCGCCGTGCTCGGTCCGGCGTTGACGGTGTTGACCGGCCGCGCGGCCCAGCTGACCGACGTGCACATCGGCAAGCCCGGCCTGGAGGACATCTTCCTGAGCCTGACCGGTAAGGAGATCCGTTGAGCCTGGCCGAGGTCACCCCCGTACCGTCGTCGGACGCCACCGCGTCGTCGGTACCGCCCGCGCCACCGCGACCACCGGTGGCGCGGGCCTTCGGCGCGATCCTGTGGCGGGACCTGTTCGTCGCCGGCAAGGACATCTGGTTCGTCCTCGCGCAGGTGCTGATGACCCCGCTGTTCATGCTGTTCATCTTTACCCAGGTGCTGACCATGCAGGGCATCGTCGGTGCCGGGTTCGCCGACATCCTGCTGCCCGGTACGGTCGCCCTTGCCACCTTCACCACCGCGCTGCAGAGCGTGGCGGTACCACTGGTCAAGGAGTTCGGCTTCACCCGGGAGATCGAGGACCGGCTGCTGTCGCCGCTGCCGACGGCGCTGGTGGCGGTCGGCAAGCTGATGGTCGCCACGCTCCGTGGCCTGTTCGCTGCGGTGGTGGTCTACCCGCTCGGCGCGTTGGTCGTCGGGTCCGCACCGGGCGGCTGGTCGGCGCTGCCATTGTCCCTGGTGGTGGTGCTGCTGGCCGGCTGGGTCGGTGCGGCGCTGGGCATGACCCTGGCGACGGTGCTGCCGTTGCAGCGCATCCAGGCCACCTTCTCGCTGTTCGTCACCCCGATCATCTGGACCGGGTGTGTGCACTATCCGTGGCAGCGGCTGGCCGAGATGCCGTGGTTCCAGGTGGCGACCGCGGCGAACCCGATGACGTACGCCGCGGAGGCGCTCCGCGCGGCGATGGCGCCGCACGTGACCCACCTGCCGATCAGTCTGTGCCTGCTGGTCCTGTCGGGGGTCGCGGTAGCGGCCACCGCCGCCGCGTTGTGGGCTTTCGCCCGGCGTGCCGTGCGGTGACGTCACGCCGCGCGGCGGCGGGCGGCCGGCTACCCGGCGGTCCGCGCGGTCAGTCGATCCGGTAGACCCGCCGTGCGGTGCCGGCGAAGACCGCCTGCCGATGCGGTCCGGGCAGCTCGGCGCAGGCGGCCCGGACCACCCCGAGCCAGCGCCGGTAGCCGGTGGCCAGCGTCGCCACCGGCCAGTCCCCGCCGAACCGGCACCGGTCCGGCCCGAACTGGCGCAACGTGTGCTCGAGGTAGGGCAACAGGTCTTGACCGAGCTAGCCACGGGACGACTCGGTGGCCAGCCCGGAGAGCTTGCAGACCACGTTCGGCAACTGCGCGACGCGGGTTGGGTCGTCGTGCCATCGCGCGCTGCCGCCGACGGCCACCGGTGGTTTACCGAGATGGTCCAGGACGAAGGTGACCTCGGGCGCCCGGGCCGCCAGGGCCGTCACCTCGGGCAGTTGGTGGTGTCGCACGCAGAGGTCGAAGCTGAGCCCGGCCTAGCCCAGCAGCCGGACTCCGGCGGTGACATCGTCGGTGGTGGTGAAGCCGTCGGCCTCGTCCTGGAGGTTGCGACGTACCCCGGTGAACAGCCGATGGCGGCGCAGCGCGGCGATCCTTGCGCCGGCGTCCCGCTCCAGCGGCACGTGGGCCACCACCGCCCGGAGCATCGGCCCTCCGGCAGCGAGCTGTTCGACCCAGTCGACCTCGGCGTCGGCGTCCGTGTCGGCCCGGCCGGCTTCGACGAACACCACCGCTTCGAGGTGGAAGCCGCCCGATCCGAGCCCGGCGGTGGCGGTCGAGAGGTCCGCTGGCAGGTAGCTGTGCCGTAGCCGGGGGACCTGTGCCAGCCACGGGTAGTCAAGCAGCCGTGGGTCCCACAGGTGCAGGTGGGAGTCGATGACCGTGACCGGCGGGTCACCCGACTGGTCGATCATCGTCGATGGCATGCCGCTCCTGCCGGACGGTCGGTGGACAGGACCATCCTGTCGCAACCGGACCTACGGGCAAAGAGCTGTCCGTCCGGCTGCCGTGGCGCGCTACGGCAGCCGGCCCGGGTCCCGGGCGAGAAGTCGGCCAGGCTTTGACTCGACTGATCCGGATTTACCGCCTCAACCGACGATTTATCAAGTTACCGTCGGTTGACGCGCTGGGCGGGAGGCGGCCATGACGGAGCAGACCACGACGGTGGGTACGGCACAGACGGCCCTGCCGCGCCCGGTGGCGCTGGGAGCCGACGGTGCCACCCCCGGCCCGGTCCGCCCCGCGGTACCGGGCAACTCGCTGACCCGGCTGCTGCGGACCACCGACGCCAAGCAGATCGGGCTGTTGTACCTCGGCACGTCCTTCGGCTACTTCGTGGCGGGCGGCGTCATGGCCCTGCTGATGCGGGCCGAGTTGGCCCGGCCCGGCATGCAGTTCCTCTCGCCCGAGCAGTACAACCAACTGTTCACCATGCACGGCACCATCATGATGCTGCTGTTCGCCACCCCGCTGGTGTTCGGGTTCGCCAACTACCTGGTGCCGTTGCAGATCGGTGCCCCGGACGTGTCGTTTCCCCGGCTCAACGCGCTGGCGTACTGGCTCTATCTGCTCGGTGGGCTGCTGGTCATGGGGGGATTCCTGACGCCCGGCGGCGCTCCCGACTTCGGCTGGTTCGCCTACACCCCGTTGAGCCGGATGGAGCACACCCCGGGCGTCGGCGCCAACATGTGGATCGTCGGTCTGGTCGTCTCCGGCCTCGGCACCATCCTCGGCTCGGTCAACCTGATCGCCACCATCATCACCCTGCGCGCGCCGGGAATGACGATGTTCCGGATGCCGATCTTCACCTGGAACATTCTGATCACCGCCCTGCTGGTGGTCCTGGTGTTCCCGCTGCTGGCGGCGGCGCTGCTGGCGTTGCTGGCGGACCGGCTGCTCGGCGCACACGTGTACGCACCGCAGACCGGCGGCCCGATGCTGTGGCAGCATCTGTTCTGGTTCTTCGGCCATCCCGAGGTGTACATCGTCGCCCTGCCGTTCTTCGGCATCATCAGCGAGGTCATTCCGGCCTTCGCCCGCAAGCCGATCTTCGGCTACAAGGGCCTGGTGGCTGCGACGATCGCGATCGCCGCGTTGTCGATGAGCGTCTGGGCGCACCACATGTTCGGCACCGGGCAGGTGCTGCTGCCGTTCTTCGCCATGCTCAGCTTCCTGATCGCGGTCCCTACCGGGATCAAGTTCTTCAACTGGATCGGCACCATGTGGAAGGGGCAGTTGACCTTCGAGACGCCGATGCTTTTCGCCGTCGGGTTCCTGGTGACCTTCCTGCTCGGCGGGCTGACCGGGGTGCTGCTGGCCAGTCCACCGATCGACTTCCACGTCACCGACACCTACTTCGTCGTGGCCCACTTCCACTACGTTCTGTTCGGTACGATCGTATTCGCGGCGTTCGCCGGAATCTATTTCTGGTTCCCGAAGATGACCGGACGACTGCTCGACGAAGGGCTCGGCAAGGCGCATTTCTGGACGATGTTCATCGGCTTCCACGCCACTTTTCTGGTCCAGCACTGGCTCGGCAGTGAGGGCTTTCCTCGCAGGTACGCCGACTACCTGCCGACCGACGGCTTCACCGTCCTGAACGCCATCGCCACCATCGGATCGTTCATCCTCGGGGCGTCCACGCTGTTCTTCATCTGGAACGTGTGGAAGTCGTACCGGTTCGGCGAGCAGGTGAGCGTGCACGACCCGTGGGGGTTCGGCAACTCGCTCGAATGGGCGACCACCTGCCCGCCGCCGCTGCGCAACTTCGACCGGTTGCCCCGGATCAGGTCCGAACGCCCGGCCTTCGAGGCCAAGTACGGTCTGTTCGTCGCGGATCTCGGTCGCGACCTGCCGCAGCGGGACACCGAGCCGCCGCAGCACCTGGTCGACGAACTGCACCGGGATCCGGCCGCCCACCGGATCGTCCCGCGTGGTCCGGCGCAGGGTCCGACCGACGTCGCCACCTTCGTACCGGACCCGGTGTCCGGTGCCCGGGCCGTCCAGGTGCCCCGGCCGGAACAGGTCCGTCGGCCCAGTTTCGAGCACACCACCGAACCGGAGAACACCCTCGGCGCCGAACGTGGTCCGCAGGAACGACGGTGGCGGCTTCCGTCCGCGGACGAGGACGAAAATTCCTGACCGACTCCGCGGTACGGCAGCAGCCGCCCGGCGACCGCCGGGCGGCTGCTGCCGTACCGGTTCCTGGTGCGTTAGCCTCCGATTTCTGGTCGCCATGACTGCCGTGGAACAGCCGAGGAGGCGTAGACATGTTCGAGGAAGTCGCGGGAATCCCCGCCCATCCACTGCTGCTGCACGCGGCGGTGGTCTTCGTCCCGCTGCTGGCGCTGCTGGCGGTCGGGTACGCCCTGGTCCCGTTCATCCGGGCGCACACCCGGTGGGTGCTGACCGTGCTGGCCATTGTGACGCCGATCGCCGCGCTGGTCACCAAGCTGTCCGGCGACGCGTTCCTCAACCGGATGGACACGGCCGGTCGGATCACCGAGAGCTTCCGGCCGGTGATCGAGGAGCACGAACAGTTGGGGAACCTGACGCTGCTCGCGTCGATCGTGCTGGCGCTCGCCACCCTGGCCCTGGTGTACCTGGTCGGTCCCCGGGTCGCCGCCGCGCACAGCGCGGTCGCCGCCGGGGCGCGTGGCAACGGGGTGCTGGTTCTGGTGATGAAGGGTTTGGTCGTCGTTGCGGCCGGGGTAAGTCTCTACTTAGTGGTGCGGGCCGGCGATTCGGGAGCAAAAGCCGTCTGGACCGGCTACTGATCGTCACCAGGTGCTGGTTGGCTGGGTCGGCCGTTACGGTGTCCGGATGCCGACCTAAGATTCCGGCCCGGCCAGTGAACTCTTCGCGCTGAATCGCCGTTGGTGGGGATATGGGCACCGGGGCGTGCTACGCCGGTGGCTATTCGGTGACGGAGGAAAAGTGACGGTAAGTGCACGTAGTGAAACTGTTCGGTCGGTACACGCGCCGAGTATCGGGCTGCTCGCCCAGATCACGGCCCTGCTGATCCTGGCGGCGACCAGTGGCCTCGGTGTGGCCGGCTGGTCGGCCGGACTGGTCTACGGCCTGGTGACCTGGGCGCTGCTCATCCGGGCGATGCAGCAGCCCGAGGTGGCCGGCTGGGGTCCGGCGGACAGCGTCACCCTGGCCCGGTGCACCCTGGTCGGCGCGGTGACCGCGCTGGTGGCCGACTCGTTCGTCGGTCCGGCCCCGGTCGCGCTGCTGGTGACCCTGGCCGCAGTGGCCCTGGTGCTCGACGGCGTCGACGGCCAGGTGGCCCGCCGTACCGGCACCTGTTCGCGGCTCGGTGCCCGGTTCGACATGGAGACTGACTCGGCGCTGGTCCTGGTGCTCAGCGTGTTCGTGGCCGCGTCGGTCGGCTGGTGGGTGCTGGCGATCGGGGTGTTCCGCTACCTGTTCGGTGCCGCCACCCGGTTGCTGCCCTGGCTGCGGGCACCGCTGCCGCCCCGGTTCAGCCGAAAGACGGTGGCCGCCACCCAGGGTGCCGTGCTCGTGCTGGCCGCCGCCGGGATCGCGCCGCCGGCGCTGGTCACCGCGTTGGTCGCCGGCGTGCTGGCCGCGCTGCTCTGGTCGTTCGGGCGGGACGTGCACTGGCTGTGGCGCGGCCGCGAACCGCAGGTCGACCGGTGGCAGGCGCTAGCCGGCTGACCCGCCCGGCAGCACCGCGTAGACGTCGCCCGAGTTGGCCGCGTGCGGCAGCGACCGAACATGATCGGCCATCTCCGCTTCCGACACCCACCGTCCGAAGGTCAGCCGCTGGCTCTCACCCAACGCGACGTCGAACCGGTAGTCGCCGAGCCCGGCCAACCGCCGCAGACAGCGCAGCGCCGTGTCCCGCTGGATCGTGGTGAACTCGAAGGACAGCGCCGGCAGCGGCCTGGACAATCCGACGAGCACGGTCTCCTCGAACCCCTCGACGTCGATCTTGACGAACGTCGGCCGGCCGTACTCGGCGACCAGTTGGTCGAGGGTCGTCGCCGGCACCTCGATCTCGCCGTCCCAGACCTGGTCCGACCAGCCGGCGGCACCGTCGGCGGCACCCACGAAGTCGGCCGACGCGGTGGAGACCGTGGGGTTGGCCGAGTTGATGTACATCCTTACCGCTCCGGCGGTGTCACCGCACGCCGCCGGCAGGACGGTCACCGCCGGATCGTCCGCGTAGACCAGCCGTACCGCGCGGGCACACAACGGCTGCGGCTCCACCGCCACCACCCGCGCGCCCAACCGCCGGAAGCTGCCGACCCGGTCGCCGACGTGCGCACCGATGTCGAAGACCAGATCGCCCGGCGCGATGAACCGCCGGTAGAGCAGGTCCATCGCGGCGTCCCGGTCCGGATCGCCGTAGTAGTACTCCAGCGACCGGCGCAACCCGGCGAGCTGTGGATCGGCGGCCAGCACCCGGGACGGCACATCGGTACGTGGCTGGTCAGCGGCGGTCACCGGCCGATGGTACGCCGCCAGTGTGCTTGCCTGGCGGCGTACGCCTCCCGGGTCAGGAACGCCAGCTGAGCACGCTTGTCGGCCAACACCAGCTCCACGTCGAACTCGAAGCCCAGCCGCTTCCAGCGGCGCAGCGCCCGGTCGTTGTGAACGTCCGGCTCGATGACGATCCGTCGCCGGCCCGGATCGGCGAACAGGTAGCGGGTGAACGCGTCCACCACCGCGCCGGTGAACCCGGCGACCGGCCGCCGGGCCGGAGCGAGGAACAGATGGATCCCGATGTCACCGTCGCGCACCGGGTAGTGCTCGCCGAGCGGGTCCTCGGCCGGCAGGTAGGTCTGGAAGATGCCGACCGGCTCGTCGTCGACGGTCATCAGGTACGCGTGGTGCGAGTCCAGACCGTCGAGGAACCGGTAGATGTCGCCCACCTGTTCCCGGGTGTGCCCGGTCATCCCCCAGAACCGGGCACGTGGCTCAGTGACCCAGCCGTACAGCAGGTCGAGGTCCTCGGTGGGGTCCAGCACCACCAGGCTGAACCGGCCGATGCCGGGCAGCTGTTCGACGTACACGCTCGACCGTGTCGTCCCGCCGGCGCCGGTGGTCCACCGCACCGGCGCGACCGGGACCAGGTGACCTGCCGCCCACCGTGGCAGCTGGTCGGCGAAGTGCCGGTCACCGGGCCGTCCCGAGACACCGAACGGCACCACCCAGCGGCTCGCCGACGGGTCGGCGAGGTCCCACACGTAGCGGGCCACCGGCCCGCGCCAGCACACGTCGGAGACCCCGGGCACGCTGGAGGTGGCCAGGACGCTGCCGGTATCGCCGTCGAGCGGGACCGGGCCGCCGAGCGCGTCGGTGGCCGGGTCGGCGGGGCCGGGCAGCACCCGTACCGGGTGCAGCAGGTGCCGGTCGCCCCACCGACCCGGCGGCGGTCCGTCGGCCACCTCGACCAGCGCGGCCACCGCGCAGCGGCCGGGGTCGCCACCCAGCCGGGGCAGCCCGTCGACCAGCCGGTCCAGCGCCAGCCCGATTCGGCCCACCGGGTCGGTCCACGGGGCGAACAGTTCGTCGAAGCCGGGTTCGGCGTGCAGCGGCCGCAGGCAGGGGTCGGCGGACAGCCGGTGGACCAACGCGGCCCGCCAGGCGGCGAACAGCCCGGCGTCGGCGCTGTCGGCCGCCATCCGACCGTCCCAGTCGAGCAGCTTCTCGTGTAGCTGTCGGACCGGCCAGGGCTGGTCGGTCAGGTCGAGGCCGCGCAGCAGCCGGCGCAGCCCGGCCGTCGGTACCAGGGCGTCCATGTGCACCGACTCGGGTGCGGCCCCGTCGTCGAGCAGCTGGCGGATCCGCCGGGCCCGGTGCGGTGGGGCGAAGTCGACGCCGAGGTCCGCGGTGTCGCCGCCGCGCCGGTCGTTGGCGTTGACCACCACCTCGGACACCTCAGCGGCGGCCAGGGCGGCGTAGCCGGGTCGCCAGGCGTACCGGGGCTCCCAGCCGGGCATCGGGACCTGTCGGCACCGGTCGTCGCGCACCGGCACCCGGCCGGCGACCAGCCGGCGCACCGCGCCGGAGCGGTCGGCGACCAGCACACTGTTGACCGGCTCCACCCAGTGCCGCAGTGCCCGTTCGACGTCGCCGACCCGGCGGGCCCGCAGCAGCGGCAGCAGCGCGTCGAAGCCCAGCGCCCCGCCGACCCGGCTCGGTGTCCGCAGGCTGATCGCCTCACCGGTGCGTGAGTCCACATCGATCACCGGCCCGCGCGGGGTCTCGACTACCTCGACCGGCACCGGGTCGGCGTCGCGTACCTCGATCAGTTCGGTGTGCGCCGGCACCGGGGCCCAGCCGTCGACCTGGCGGACCAGCACCCGTCCGTCAACCCGGCGCAGCTGTTCGCGGTACAGGTCCTGGTAGTCAGCCATGGCGTTGGTGATCGCCCAGGCGACCTCGCCGGCGTGGCCGAAGTGCGGCAGCCCCGGTACGCCGGGGAAGGCGAACCCGAAGACGTCGAACTCGGGGCAGGTCAGCTGCACCTGCTGGTAGACGTTGGGCAGCTCCAGGATCCGGTGCGGGTCGCCGGCGATGACCGGGGATCCGGTGCCGCTGCGCTGTCCGGTCACCGCCCAGGCGTTGCTACCTGACGACGCGGGCGGCTCCATGGCGAACAGGTCGACCGCGGCCGGACCGAGGGTGGCGGTGACGTGCGCCCGCCACAGCTTGTTGCCGAAGGTGCCGAACAGCACGTGCTGCACCAGGAATACGCCGAGCGGGGTCCATGGCCGCCAGATGCCGGCGGTGATGCCGGTAGCGGCGAACTCTGGTGCCGCGCCCGAGCCCTCGGCGAGCCCGTCGTTGACGCCGTCGACGTACGCGCCCACCCAGCGGCGGGTCGCCGGGTCCAGCCGCTGGAAGCAGCGTTCGGCGGTGTCGTCGAGGCGGACCCGGCGGGCGAACCGGTCCCAGCCGACCTCGGCCGGGCCGAGCCGGCTGGCCAGCGCGCCCTCCGAGCGCCACCGCTCGACCTCGATCTGCCAGGCCCGGTCGGTGGCGGCGGTGTGCCCCTGCAGGTAGGCGAGGTCGTCGACGTCGGTCGCCCACAGATGCGGTATGCCGTACCCGTCCCGGTGCACCCGTCCGGACCGGCCGGTGCCGTACCGGGTCGTCCCGGGGCCGGCGCCGGATGGAGCCGTCACGGGGCCGGCGCCGCGACGGCGGCGATCGGGTTGTCCTGTGTACCGACGAAGATCAACGACCCGGCCTGGTCGGTCAGGTCGACC
This sequence comes from Micromonospora sp. LOL_013, assembly GCF_048060315.1. Classification (NCBI taxonomy): domain Bacteria; kingdom Bacillati; phylum Actinomycetota; class Actinomycetes; order Micromonosporales; family Micromonosporaceae; genus Micromonospora; species Micromonospora sp. LOL_013. The sequence continues at coordinate 153,378 of NZ_JBHMIQ010000004.1, read as the reverse complement.
ATCTGCAGCGTGTTGCGTAGCTGCAACCGATTCAGGCAGGAGTGCCGGAAGGTGGGCGCGAAGAAGTTCAACCGGTCCCGCAGCTGCGGGTGGTCGTCGCCGTGCTGACGGACGCACTCGGCGACCAGTTGCCAGAACCGGTCCGCCGGCAGCACGCCGTCGGCGTCCAGGATCGCGGCGAGGAAGCGCAGAAACCCGTCGAAGACGTCGGTGAACACGGCCAGGACCCGGAAGTCGTCGTCGACCGGCATCCGGATCCGTTCGACCGTGGCCGGCAGCTCCCGGTCGTGCATGGCGACGACCTCCTCGCCGATGTCCTTCATGAACACCCGGACCGGTACGTGGTCCGCCAGCACGAGGATCAGGTTCTCCCCGTGCGGCATGAACGCCAGGTCGTGGCCGAGCAGGCAGTGCAGCAGCGGGCGCAGATAGGCCCGCAGGTACCGGGCCAGCCAGTCGGCGGCCGGCAGGCCGGACGCCGCGATCAGGGCGGTGGCCAGGTGCGCGCCGTCGCGGTCGCGGTGCAGCAGGCTGGCCATGGTGGCCAGCCGCTGCCCGGGCGCTATCCGGGGCACCGGGCTTTCCCGCCACAACGCGGCGAGCATCCGCTGGTACGCCGAGACCGGTGCCCCGCTGCGGTGGTACGCGTCCCCGGTGTAGCCGACCGAGGCCAGCTCCCGCAGCACCCCGAACCCGCAGTCACGCAGTGTGTCGTCGTCGGCGACCAAGTCGGCGACCCAGTCGTTGACCGGCGGGGTGGCCCGCATGTAGGCCGGGGACAGCCCGCGCATGAAGCCCATGTTCTGGATGGACAGTGCGGTCTTGACGTAGTGCCGGTGCGGGTGGTCGATGTTGAAGAAGGTACGGATCGACTGCTGCGCCCGGTACCGGTCCGGGCTCGTGCCGACCGGGACGATTGCCCGGGACGCCACGTCGGCGGCGAAGGTGACGCCGACCTTGTGTTCCCACTGCCACGGATGCACCGGCAGGTACCGGTAGTTGGCCGGGTCGAGGCCGAGGCCGTGCAGCTGGTCGGCGAACCGGTGCAGCGTCTCGGCACCCAGTTCGTCGAGGTAGTGGCTCTGCTCGTCGACGCCGTGCCCGGCGGTGAAGGTGCTCAGGTCGCGGCGTACCGCCAGCCAGACCAGCCGCACCGGGGTGCCGGCCTCCGGCGCATACGCCTCATGGTCGGCCAGGCCGAAGCCGATCCGGCCGTTGTTGGCGACGAACAGCGGGTGCCCCTCGGTCATCGCCGACTCGATGGTCTGGAAGTCAGCGTGCACCAGGTCGGCGGCGCGTTCCCGCCGGTGGTGGTGCTTCCAGGCGGCACCGGCCAGGGTGGCGCTGATCTCCTCCAGGTAGGTGCCGAGCAGCTTCGCCGGGATGCCCAGCGTCTCTCGCAGCTCGACGACGAGGTCGAGGGCGTCCAGCTCCGCCGGGGTGCCGTCGACCTCGCGGGTCAGCGACGCGGCGTCGATCAGCCAGTGGTCGAGAGCGTACCGGCGGGCCCGGAACCGGTACGCGACCCGGTCGCCGGTCGTCAGCTGGTACCCGTCGCCGCCGGGGCCGGCCGGGAGCGTGTTGTCGGGCCGGGGCTGGATCAGCCGTTCGTGGCTGAACTCGGCGATGGCCTTGGCGACCAGCTGGCGGTGGGCGGCCGCGATCGGGCCCGGCGCGAGGTGAGCGGGGGGTGTCATTGGGCTCTCCGTGGCTGATCCGTCGGCATCGGCCGCCGCGCCGTCGCTCGGACTGCTGCCCTGCGGACTGCGGGTACCGCCCAGTTGGCTGGCACTGAACGCGGACCGGGAACAGAAGCTGAGCCGGGCCTGCTTGTCGGACAGTTGGATCAGCCGGTCGACGACGAAGCCGGCTTCGGCATTCTTCACGGCGATCGCCTCGTTGCGTACGTCGGGCTCGACGACAACCCGGTGGTGCGCCGGGTCGGCGAAGACGAAGGCCATCACCGTCCGCATCACCGCCGACGTCATCCCGTGCCGGGGCTCGCCGTCCGGCGGTGCGACCAGCACGTGCATCCCGACGTCGCCGGGCTGTACGGGGTAGTGGTCGGCGAGTTCGCTGTGTGCGGGTTCGTAGGTCTCGGTGAGGAACAGCGGTACGCCGTCGAGTCGGCCGAGCCACGCGTGATGGTGCGGGTTGGCGTCGATGCGCTGGTACTCGCGCCGTACGGTGTCGAGGTCGGCGTCGGGCATTCCCCAGAACACCGACCGGGGGTGGGTGATCCAGGCGTGCAGCAGGTCGGCGTGACCGGCGATGTCGAGTGGTTCGACGGTCATCCGGCCGAGCGGGTCGTCGAAGGTGAACGTGGTCGTCGTGGCGGCGGTCACCGGATGAGCGCCTCCTGCCGCTGCATGGCCACCGGACCGGTCGCGGCCGCCGGTGCCGACGGTGTGTTGCTGTCCGACGGTGCGCCGAAGTGCTGGAAGGCGATCTTGCGCTCGATCGGGTAGACCTCGCGGCCGAGCATGTTGGCGATGATCACCGAGTTGCGGTAGGGACCCATGCCCAGGTCGGGTGCGGTGAGGCTGTGGGTGTGCTCCTCGGCGTTCTGCACGAAGATCTCCCGGTCGCCGTGGTCGACGGTGTAGCCGAGCGCCACGTCGAACCGGCCCCGCTCGTCCCATCGGATCCGGTCGCGGACCGGGTCCAGGAACGCCGGCACGGCCGGCCGGTAGCCGGTGGCGAGCACCAGGCCGTCGGTGTCCATGGTGAAATCGCGGTCCTGCTCCTGGTGGTGCAGGGCGAGTCGGTACCGTCCGGTGTCGGGGTCCCAGTCGGCGCCGGTCAGCGCGGTCCCGGTGAGCAGGGTGGTCGGCACCGGGCCGCCGACGTCCTTGCGGTACAGCGTGTCGAAGATGGTGTCCACCAGGTCGCCGCTGATGCCCTTGTAGAGGCTGCGCTGGTCCCGGTTGAGCCGGTCCCGGCTGGCCGCCGGAAGCCCGTGGAAGTAGCGGACGTACTCCGGTGAGGTCATCTCCAGGGTGAGCTTGGCGTACTCCATCGGGAAGAACCGGGGCGACCGGGTGACCCAGTTGAGCTGGTAGCCGTGGGTGTCGATCTCCTCCAGCAGGTCGAGGTAGATCTCTGCGGCGCTCTGCCCGCTGCCGACCACGGTGACCGACCCGAGGCTCTGCAGCCGGGCCTTGTCCGGCAGGTAGTCGGCGCTGTGCACGGCCGGGCCGGGCAGGTCCCGGACCACCGTCGGGCGGTACGGCACGGTACCGATGCCGAGCACCAGCCGCCGGGTCCGCAGCGTCGTCGTCGCCCCGGTGCCGGCCTCGGCGACCCGTACCAGGTAGTCGCCGGTCGCGGCGTCGTGCTCGACCCGGTCGACCCGGCTGCCGAACCGGACGTTGGGCAGCTGGGCGGCCGCCCAGCGGCAGTACGCGTCGTACTCGACACGCAGCGGGTAGAAGTTCTCCCGGATGTAGAAGCGGTAGAGCCGGCCGGTCTGCTTCAGATAGTTGAGGAACGAGTACGGCGACGTCGGGTCGGCCATTGTCACCAGGTCGGCCAGGAACGGCACCTGGATGGTGACTCCCTCGATCATCAGCCCGGGGTGCCAGGCGAACTCGTCGCGCTGCTCCAGGAACACCCCGTCCAGGTCGTCGACCGGCGCGGTCAGGCAGGCCAGACCGAGGTTGAACGGCCCGAGCCCGACGGCGACGAAGTCATACGTTCGCATTGGCGCACACCTCCGGGGTGACCGGCTCCGGGGCGATGAGCGCCGGATCCCATTCGGCGTCGAGCAGCTCCTGGCCGGTGCGGCGGATCAGCCCGATCACGGTACGCAGGTCTTCGACGGTGGTGTTCGGGTTGAGCAGCGTGAACTTGAGCCAGTAGTGCCCGTCGACGACGGTGCCGGCGATGATCGCGGTGCCGTCGGCGAACAGCCGAGCCCGCAGCCGGGGCAGCAGCCGGTCGCAGTCCTGCACCGGTAGCCAGTCCGGTCGGTACCGGAACAGCACGGTGCTCAGCACCGGTCGCATGACCAGCTCGAAGTCGTCGCACTCGCGGAGCAGACCGTATGCCTGCTGGGCCAGGTCGACGACCTGGTCGAACATCTCGCCGAGCTGGTCGGCGCCGATCGCCCGCAACGTCATCCACAACTTCAGGGCGTCCAGCCGGCGGGTGGTCTGCAGGCTCTTGTCGACCTGGTTCGGCACGGTCGCAGTTCGTGGGTTCAGGTAGTCGGCGTGCACCGCGACCCGCCGCATGGTCGGCGCGTTCCGGACGATGATGGCGCTGGAGCTGATCGGCTGGAAGAAGCTCTTGTGGAAGTCGACGGTGACCGAGTCGGCGGCGGCGATGCCGTCGAGCAGGTGCCGGTGGCGGGTGGAGATCAGCAGACCGCAGCCGTACGCCGCGTCGACGTGCAGCCACACCGCCCGGTCGCGGCAGACGGTGCCGATCGCGGCGAGCGGGTCGACACAGCCGCGGTCGGTGGTGCCGGCGGTGGCGACGACCGCCATCGGCACCAGGTCCTGGTCGAGCAGCCGATTGATCTCGGCGTCGAGCGCCACCGGGTCCATCCGGCCGGTGCCGTCGGTGGCTACCGGAACGACCGCGTCGGCGGCGAGTCCGAGTAGACCGGCGGACTTGCTGACGCTGAAGTGGCTCTCCGCCGTGGCCAGGACCCGCAGCCGGGGCAGCATCGTGGCCCGGTCGGCGTCGGCGCGGACCAGGCGGTCCTCCCGGGCCAGTAGCAGGCCGTGCAGGTTCGACTGGGTGCCGCCGCTGGTGAAGACACCGTCGGCGGTCGGACCAAATCCGATCCGCTCGGCCGTCCAGGCGATCAGCCGTCGCTCGATCAGCGTGCCGGTGGTGCTCTGGTCCCAGGTGTCGACTGAGGTGTTGACGGCGGCGAGCAGCAATTCGGCGTTGAGTGCGGGAATCGCCACCGGGCAGTTCAAGTGGGCCAGGTAGGTGGGTTCGTGGAACCACACCGCGTGGTCCAGATACAGGCCGGCGACCTCGTCCAGTGCGGCGTCGGTGGTGCCGAGCGGTGCGTCCAGGTCGACGCTGTCGACCTTGGCCTGCAGTGGTGCCACGGCGTCGCCGGAGTACGGCTGGCGGACCGCCCGTACACGGTCGGCGAGGACCGCTGCGGTCCGGTCGATGCTGGACACGTAGGTGTCCACGGTGTGCCGGCCGAACAGATGCGGGTACATTGGTCTCTCCAACACCGCCTCCATAAGGGTAACCTAACCTAACTTAGGCGAGGCTACTGGGAGGGCCGGTGAAACGGAACTGGGCAGGACCCCTTCTCCGCGGGGCACGGGGCCGCAAGGCGCGTCGCACGCCCCTCGGCGGGACCGCTGTCGTGCGTCGTGACCAGCGGATTCATTCCGCCAGCGGAGGCCGAGCGGACGCTTGTGACCTGCGTCCCACCAGGTGGATTACCCGGTGGGGGTGGCCGCTCGGCGTCGGCGGGAGGGCGGCCGGATGACCGCTGCCGTCGCCGCCCGCGGGCGGACCATGTCGATCCTGACCGCGCTGTACATCACCCAGTACCTGGGATTCGGGTTCATCACCGTCGGGCTGGCCAGCATCCTGCGGTCCGGCGGCACCTCGCTGGACACTCTCGCGCTGCTGAACCTGATCGGCCTGATCTGGCCGGTCAAGTTCCTCTGGGCACCGATACTGGACCGGTACGGCCCACGGCGCGGCGGCCACTACCGCTCCTGGCTGCTGGTGCTGCAGAGCGGCATGGTGCTGGCCCTGCTGGCCCTGCTCGCCGCCGACCCGGCGACCGGGCGGATCGGCCCGATCGTGCTGATCTGCGCGCTGTTCGTGTTCCTCTCCGCCACCCAGGACATCGCCGCCGACGCGATCGCGGTGCGGATGCTGGCCGACTCGGTCCGGGGCACCGGCAACGGGATCCAGGTGTCGGCGAGCTACGTCGGCAACATTCTGGGCGGCGGCGTCTGCGTGGTGGTCTACGACCGGTTCGGCTGGCAGGCAGCGGTTGGCCTGCTCGCCGCCCTCACCGCGACCGGTCTGCTGGTGGTGTGGCGGTTCCGCGAGCCCGAGCGGATTGCCCGGCCGGCCGGGGCGCGTCAGGCGTACGGCGCGCTGCTGTCCGTCCTGGGCCAGCCCGGCTGCCGCCGCTGGGCCCTCGGCGTGGTGCCGCTGCTCTACATGGGAGCCGGTGCGGCGTACGGACTGGTGTCGCCGGCCCTGGTCGACGTCGGCTGGTCGTTGCAGCGGATCGGCTTCGTGACCGGGATCGTCACCAGCGTCCCGGCCGTCGTCGCCGGGCTGGTGGCCGGCGGCCTGGTCGCCCGGATCGGCCGGGCCGGGGTGCTGGTGGTCGGTGGCGGGTCGCTGGCCGTCGCCACGGTGCTGCTGCTGCCGATGCTCACCGGCCGGGCCGCCGGCGGTTTCACTACGGTCGCGTTGTGCTGCTTCATGGCCGCGTACACGGTGGCGAACGTCGCGCTGTACACGGTGAACATGGACTACTCCCGGCCGGGCACCGGGGGTACCGACTTCACGGTGCTGTCGTCGTTCGGGCTGATCTGCTCCTACCTGGCCGCGGCGCTCGGCCTGACGGCGGCGGCCCGGGTCGGCTACCCGGCAGTCGCGGTGGCCGCGATCGTGCTGATCCTCGCCGGAGTCGCCATCGGCGTCCGCCACCAGGGCCGGTACCGGCCGGCGACCGGCCCGGAGCCAACTGGATTACCAGGGCAACGGTCGGACGAACATGGCGTGCTGGCGCCAGCCGGGAAAGGGCACCAGGTCGCCGACGTGCTGCCAGCCCAGCACCCGCATGCTGCGCAGCACCCGGGAGTTGGAATCGGCGACCGCCAGTGAGGCCCGTTCCTCGGTGCGGCTGGCCAGCAACTGGGAGAACAACGCCACGCCGACCTGCTGACGTTGGAACTCGGGCAGCACGAACGCCTCACAGACGGCGAAAGTCCGGCCCGGCCACTCCCGGGCAAGGTCCGGGTCGGCCGTCGACCGTAGGTCGCGCCACCAGAGCGTCTCGGGTGGCAGCGGGCAGCCCAGCACCGTTCCGGCCAGTTGGTCGCCGACGTAGCCGACGGTGGCGGCGAATCCGGGTGCCTGCGCCGTCCACTCCAGCCGTTGCTCCACCGACGGCTCGGTGTGGTCGGTCAGGTGCAGGTCCTTGGCGTGCACCTGGCGGTAGACCTTCGCGAGAGCATCGATCTGTACCTGGTCGGTGAGCACCACCCGGTGGCGGCCGGTGCCGGTCTCCGTCGTGCGTTCGAGGCCCATCCCACTCCCTTGATCGATGAGGTGAGCCTAACCTAACTGGACGCCCGGGTTTCTGCCAAGGCCGACGGTCCCGGCGATCGGCGACCGGCGGCCGGTGCCCGGCCATCGCCGGGGCCGCGTCCGGCACGACCCGGTGCCCGACCAGCAACCGGTGCAGACCGATCACGATGGCGGCGACCGACTCGACCTGGAGCCCGGCGTAGGAGACCGTCAGTACGGCGCCCAGCCGACGGCGACGAACAACGCCGCCGCGCCCGGCGGGTACTGCCACATCGGGTCGGCGCTCGGCGCCCGGCCGTCGCGCAGTTGCCCGCTCCACCGCCGGTACAGGTCGACGTCGGCGAACAGCTCACCGGCTCCGCAGGAGTCTCATCCGCGTCGGCAGCGTCAGGTCGACGGCGGTGCGACCAGCTGCGGGCCGGGCCGACCGCGCAGCACCCGCAGCGCGACGGCCGGGCGGACCACCGCGGACAACGGTGCGACCAGATGGAACACGTCGGTCAAGGCGCGCTGCACGTACGGATCGCGGTTGGCGACGTCGGCCGCCCGGTCCAGGTACCAGCGGGACAGCCTGCCGCCGCGCCGGGGCCGTGGCCCGACGGTCGTCGGGTACCGCAGGTCGGCGCCGGTGGCGATCAGCCAGGCGGTCTCGCTGCAGCCGGCCAGCCGGGCCTGCGCCGCGCGGCCCAGTGTGCCGCCGCTGTCGCGCAGCTGCTCGGCCAGCACCACCGCCGTCCGGGCGGCCACGGCCATCCCCTGGCCGTAGACCGGGTTGAAGGTGCACGAGGCGTCGCCGACCACCGCGAACCCGTCCGGCCAGCGTGGCATCGCCTCGTACCGGCGGCGATGGTTGGCGGTGTTGCGGAAACCGTGGATCGGCGAGTCAGCAGTGGCGTCGCGGATCGCCTGGTGGATCAGCGGGCTGCGCAGCCCACGGGCGAACTCCAGGAAACCGGCCTCGTCGGTCGGCGGGTGGTCGCCGCCGAGTCCGCCGAGGGTCACCATCCACCGTCCGTTCTCGATCGGATAGATCACCCCGCCCCGACCAGAGTGGGGCGGTTGCGGCATCACCACGATGTTCTTCCACCCGGCACTGGCCCCCGGCGGCAGCAGGTAGCGCCGGCTCGCGTAGCCGAGTCCGGCGTCGATCCGGGTCTCGTCGGGGCGGCCGTAGCCGAGCTCGGCCAACCAGTCCGGCGCGTGTGAGCTGCGGCCGCTGGCGTCCACCACCAGGTCGGCCGACAGGCTCCGGTCGGCGGCGCCCGCCGCGCGGGGACGCATCCGTACGCCGGTGACCGCGTCACGGCCGTCGGCGCCGAGCAGCCCGATCACGTCGTGGGCCGGCTCGAACCGGATCCGTGGATCGGCGGCCAGCCGCTGGCGGATCGTCCAGTCGAGCAGTTCCCGGCTGGTCCCGACCAGCTGGTGGGTCGCCGGGAACCGTTCCCGCCACCCGGTCGGCGCCAGGTACAGGATGTCGGTCGGCGCGTCGACCCGGACCGCGCCGGCGGCGTGCAGCTCGGTGATCAGGCCGGGGAAGAGCTGATCGAGCGCACGCTGCCCGGCGGTGATCAGCACGTGCAGGTGGTGCGCCTGCGGGACGCCGGCGCGGACCTGCGGCGTGTCGGGGAACCGGTCGCGGTCGACGACGGTCACCCGGTCGACGTGCTCGGCGAGGACACGGGCCGCGCACAGCCCGGCGAGACTGCCGCCGATGACGACTGCGTGCCGGGCGGCGGGAACGGATCGGGCCATGCCGCTATCTTCGCTGATCGGTCCGATGTGCACCACCGGGCATCCGCCGGTACACCGGGGCGAGTCGGCGGTGCAGCTCCCGGTAGACGTCGAAGAGTTCGTCGTAGCGGACGCGGTGCGCCGCCGTCGGGGCGAACACCTGGTCGGTCCGCAGCAACGCCGGGATCTGCCCGAACGTCAGCTGCCCGGTGCCGACCGCGCCGATCCAGCCGGCGCCACGGGCGTTGACCGCGACCGGGTCCGGGTCCCGACGCACCTCGACGCCGAGCACGTCGGCGAAGATCTGGCACCAGGCCGTTGACCGGGCGCCGCCACCGGTGACGGTCAACGAGGCCACCGGGGTGCCGAGGAACCGGTCGACCGCCGCCGACAGCCACCGGGTGTTCAACGCGACGCCTTCGAAGACGGCCCGCAGCAGATCGGACCGGTTAGTGTCGAGCGAGATGTTGACGAACGCGGCACGCAGGTCCGGATCGTCGACCGGTGCGCGTTCGCCGTACAGCCACGGCAGGTAGAGCACCCCGTTGGCGCCGGCCGGCACGGTCGGCAGGATCGCGTCGAACGCGTCGAAGATCGGCGTCTCGTCGGTGGCGAGGCGGCCGGCGCCGACCAGCGGGTCGTCGTACTCGACGATCTTCTCCTTCAGCCAGGTCAGGTTCGCCCCGGCGGTGGCCTGCAGCGCGGTCATCAGGTACCGGTCGCCGATCGCGCACGGCACGGCGGCGATCTGCGCGACCGGGTCGGTCTTCTTCCGGTGCACGTGCGCCGCGATCCACGACGAGGTGCCCAGGTACAGGTGCGGGTCGTCGTCGGCGGTGGTACCGGCGCCGATCGCCGCCGCCGTGGTGTCGATCGCCCCGGCCACCACCTGGACGGTCGGCGGCAGACCGAGGTGGTCGGCGGCGTCCGGGTGCAACGTGCCGATCACCTCGGTGCAGGCCACGATCGGCGGCAGTTTGTCCGCGTCGATGCCGCAGTCGGCGACCAGGGCGGGAGAGTAGCGGACCCGGTCGGGTCGGCGGTTGTCCGTCACCCACGAGGTGAGGATCGAGTCGACCGTAGCCACTGTACGGCCGGTGAGCTTGAGGTTGATCCAGTCCAGCGCGTTGAGGAAGGTCGCGGTCCGCGCGTACACCTCGGGCATGGTGTCGCGGACCAGCAGCATGTGCGCGGCCGGGTCCTTGCCGGTGGTGGACGGCATCCCGCCGGTCAACCGCAGCCAGCGCACGATCCGGCGGACCGACATCCCGCCGTACGCCGGGAAGCCGCCGAACTGCCGCCGCAGGTGCGCCGCGCCGCGCATGTCCAACCAGGTGATGCAGCGGGTCAGTGGCGCCCCGGCGGCGTCCACCGCGATGGTCCCCTCGCCCTGGGTGGACGAGCAGACGGTGGTGACCGCGCGCAGGTGCTCCGGGTGGGCCTGGCCGAGGTCGGCGACCGCTTCGGCAAGCGCCGTCCACCAGGCATGCGGGTCCTGTTCGGCACCGCCGCCGGGCAGCACCAGCAGCGGCACCGGGCGCTGCGCCCAGCCGGTCACCGTACCGTCAGCGGCGACCAGCGCGGCCTTCATCCCCGAGGTGCCCAGGTCGATCGCGAGGACCTGCGGCGGGACGGCCGGCACCGGGTCAAACCCCTTCCACCTGCGCGAACACCCGGTCGAACCGGTCCAGCGCGGTGTCGATCACCTCGTCGGTGTCGGCCATCGAGGTGTACATCCGGGAGCCGGCCAGGGTGATGACGCCGTGCGCCGTGTACGCCGCACCCATCTGCTCCATCAGCCGCTTGCGGGACTTGTTCTCCCTGAGCAGCTTGATCGGGTTGCGCATGTCGAGCAGCATGACGCCACTGCACTCCAGATGCACGATCGACCCCTGGTTGTAGGCCACGTACGGCAGACCGTACCGGTCGATCAGCCGCTGCAGTCCCCGGGTGAGCCGGTCCCCGGCCCGGCCGGCGATCACCGGGGCGTTGGTCCGGGCCATCTCGGCGATCGCGAAATAGCCGGCCGCACAGGACAGCGGGTTCGCCGACAGGGTGCCGCCGACCTGGATGTGTGTCCCGCCGCGCCCGTCGAGCCCGGCGCCGAAGACCGCCATCACGTCGGCCCGCCCGCCGACGCCGCCGGCCATCGGGTAGCCGCCGGAGACCGCCTTGCCGAACACGGTCAGGTCGGGGGTGACACCGAAGTAGCCGGCCGCCCCGCCGAGCCCGACCCGGAACCCGGTGACCACCTCGTCGAAGATCAGCAGCGCGCCGAACTCGTCGCACAACGCGCGGACCCTGGCGTTGAAGTCACGTGGCACGGGGCGGGTGCCGGACTCCGGGCCGAGTGGTTCGACGATCACCGCAGCGGTGCCGCCGCGGACCCGGTTCTCGATCAGTTTGCGGCGCAACGCCCCGAGATCGTGCGGGAACGCCTCCCGGGTGTTGGCGGTGGCGCCGAACGGGATGCCCTTGGCGTTCATCCGGTACGTGCCGGGCACCCGCAGCCCGTACACCATCGTGTCGGACCAGCCGTGGTACGCCCCACCGACCTTGATCACCATGTGCTTGCCGGTGAAGGCGCGGGCACCGCGGACCGCCGCCATCACCGCCTCGGTTCCGGAGCCGAGCGACCGGTACATCTCGATGTGCGGCAGGTACCGGAAAATGATCTCGGCGAGCTTCAGCTCGTACTCATGGAACAGCCCGGTCACCGGCCCCGACTCCTTGACCACCGCGGCGACCTGCTCGTTGACCGGGCGGTAGTTGCTGCCCAGGATCGTCGGGCCACCGGCCTGCAGGAAGTCGACGTAGGTGTTGCCGTCGCGGTCGGTCAGGTAGGCGCCGTCGGCGGCGTCGACCGCCAACGGGAACGGGTAGTTGAAGGCCAGGTTGTGCTGCACACCGCCCGGGATGCGGCGCTTCGCCCGGTCGGTGATCTCCTTGCTGGCCCGGCACCGGTCGTTGAAGTAGCCGAGCACGTCGAGCATCGCGTCGTGGCGCAGCCCGCGTACCGGCTGGGCGACCAGGGCCTTGAGCCGGCGCATCGTGTCGTCGACGTCCAGGTACTCGGTGATCGCGTAGCCGAGTCGCGCGGACTCGCTGCCCGGGAGCTGCGCGGTGGTGGTGTCGGCGACCGGGGGCCCGGCGGCGGCGATCGCCGCCGCCACCGCGTCCGCACTGGGCAGTTGCTCATCGGCGGGCACCCGCACCGGCGGGACCGCCTCGGTGAGCTGCGCGGCGATCCGCTTCTCGTCGGCGCGCAGCTTGGTGAACGCGACCTCCCGGATCGCGGTCGGGATGGTGTAGACCTTGCCGGCTTCGCTGGTCAACGCCAGGAGATAGGCGATCGACACCTTCTCCAGCAGCGCCATGTTGAACACCGCGCGGTCCGGGTCGGTCCCCAGCGCGACGACCCCATGGTTGGCGATGATGAACGCGTTGTCGCCGCTGGCCACCTTCTTCTGCACGTTGCGGGCCAGCATCCCGGTGCCGGACGGGGCGTAGTCGACGATCGCCACCTGACGGCCGAGGAAGCGCACCTGCTCGTCGGTGAGCGCCGGGATCGGACGGCGCAGGAACGCCAGGGCCGAGGCGTACGGCTGGTGGGTGTGCACGATCGCGTTGACGTCGGGCCGCTGCCGGTAGATGTTGGCGTGCATCCCGGCCTCGATCGACGGCGCGAGGTCACTACCGGTGCCGTCGGGTATGTGCGTACCGTCGAAGTCGACCAGGCAGATGTCCTCGATCCGCATCCGGTCGTAGTCGTAGTTGCTCGGCGTGACGGCGTACAGCCGGTGCCCCGGAACCCGGACCGATACGTTGCCCTCGGTAGCCTTCAGATAGCCCCGGTCCAGCATGGTTCGACACATGTCGACGACGTGCCGGCGGGAAGTGTGGTGGTCCATGCGGGTCCTCCGGTCCTCCAGGGAGGGGTCGCGGCGAGAACCTATCCTCGCCGTCGGCCGGCGCTGGGACACCGTCCCGCCGGCAGCGGAAAACAGCGACCGGACTATCACCACGTGACAAATTCGGGCTGCGTGTGCCCTCAGCAACCCGTTGCCCTGGGTCGCAGTCTCACTGAATTATCATCACGTGACAGAGTGGCGAGGTGCGAGCCCGCCCAGTGACCGTCACCCCCTGGCAGCGGCTGCCCGCCGAGCTGGCCCCGGCGATGCGGCCCCGGCTGGCGGCGGTGGTCGACACGGTGGCCGCCGCGGTGACCGAGCTGACCCCTGAGTTCGTCGGGATCGACGACCCGAAGTTCCGGGCCGATGTCCGGACCGCGGTCGACGTTGCCCTCCAGCGTTTTCTGGACCTGGTCGGCACCACCGAGCCGGCGTTGCCGCCCCGGGAGCGGGAGGTCTTCGTCGCGCTCGGCGCGGCCGAGGCCCGGGAGGACCGTGGCCCCCAGGCACTGCTCGCCGCCCTGCGGGTGGCCGGCCGACTGTTGTTGCGTCAGGTCGGTCAGGCGCTCGCCACAGTGCGCCCGGTCGACGCCGAGGCCCTCGCCGACTGCGCCGACGCGGTCACCGGTTTCGTCGACGAGCTGGCTGCGGCCGGCACCGACGGGTTCGCCCGCCAGCTGCGCGAACAGTCCGGCGAGGGCGACCGGGCCCGCCGGCAGCTGGGCGAACTGCTGCTGGTCGGCGGAGCCGGCGCCGCCACCGTGGCGGCGGCCGCCGCCCGGGCCGGCTGGCGGGACCTGGCCACCGTGCTGCCGGTCGTGCTGCCGGCCCGGCAGGCCCGCGACGCACGGTTCCGGTTCGGTACCGACGGCATCGTGGTCGACCGGGGCCGCGACGCCGTACTGCTGCTGCGCGCCGGCCCCCGGGCCACCCGCCCGGTGCTGGCCGACGCGCTGCAGGGCTGGCGGGCCACGGTGGGCCCGGCGTCGCCGTGGCCGCAGGTGCCCCAGGCGGTACGACTTGCCGAACTCGCGGCGACCGTAGTCCGGACCGGTGGAGCCGACCAGGGCGGTCCCGTCGACCGCACCGCCGTCTTCGTCGAGGACCACCTCACCGTGCTGGCGCTGCACGGCCACCCCGACGCGCTGACGGTGCTGACCGGCCGCCGGCTGGCGCCCTTCGGCGCGCTGCCGCCCACCCAGCGCGCCGGACTGCTGCGTACGCTGCACAGCTGGCTGCGGCACTGGGGGTCCCGGTCGGCGGTCGCCGCCGAGCTGTTCGTCCATCCGCAGACCGTCAGCTACCGGCTCAAGCGGCTGCGGACGCTGCTCGGCGACGACTTGGATGACCCGGACCGCCGGTTCGAGCTGCTGCTGGTGCTCACCGTCGCCGACCCGCACTGACCAGCGCAGCACCTGCCGGTCAGCGGTAGCGGCGCTGTCGCCACGCCGACTCGCGGGCCTCGTGGGCCAACCGTACGTGCATCGCCGCCGCCCGCGGCGACCGGCGGGACTGCAGCCGGCCATCAGCAGCGGACCGGGCAGGCCGCTCGGCTTGTCGCTGAACGCCTGCGGGATGGTCAACGCGGCGATGAAGACCGCTGCCGTCGCCGTGAACATCACCAGCGGGGCGATGCCCTCGCCGAGTCGGATCCGGTTGGCGAGCATCAGCTGCGAACACCACGCCCACCACAGCAGCGCCAGGAAGCCGTGGACCGGACAATCGACGTCGAGCGGCGGCCGAGCCGCCGTCGCCGTGGCGGATTGGTGAAGAAACGCCCAGGTGGTCGACGACGGTGATCCTGGTGACTGCTGCCGGCATCGCCTCCGGACTGGAGTCGGCGCTGCATCTGGTACGGCGCAAGGTCAGCGCCGATGTCGCGGTCCGCGCCGAAGAAGTGTTGGAGTATCAGACCCGTGGCACTGTCCGGACCCGATGATCGCCGTTTATCGTTACCGTGCCACCGTTCGTGTGCGCGGACGCGCCTGTCCGGTGTGTCCGTCATCTCGCTGAAGGGTTATGGAAATGACGGCAACTATCCGACAATCGGGCGACGTGCGAGCCGAAGTGGAAAACGCCAACATCGCACGGATCTACGACTATTACCTTGGTGGACTCTACAACTTCGCGATCGATCGCGAGCGGGCCGAACGCATCAAGCTGATGTTGCCCAGCGTCGACCTGCTCGCCCGTGGCAACCGGGACTGGCTGCGCCGTTCGGTGCGATACCTGGTCGGCGAGGGCGTGCGGCAGTTCATCGACATCGCCTCGGGGCTGCCGACAGTCGGCAACACGCACGAGGTGGCGCATGCCCTCGACGCCCAGGCTCGGGTTGTCTATGTGGACAACGATCACTCGGCTGTCGTCCACGGTGAAGACATCCTCGCCACGGAGCCGCTGGTGGCGATGGCCGAGGTCGACGGTAGGTATCCCGACCAGGTGTGGTCGCATCCGGCGGTCCGCGAGCTGATCGACCTGTCGCAGCCGGTGGGCATCGTTCTCGGCGGGCTGCTCGTTTTCGTTCAGGACGACGAGGATCCGGCCGGACTCGTCGCGGCCTACCGGGACGCGCTGGCACCGGGCAGCTACATCGCTATGTCGCACCTCAGCGCGGACACGGCCGACGAGGAGACCCGCGGGCAGGTGGACCGGATGGTCGCCGCCTACCAGGCCGGCGTCGGCGCGAACCTCTACGTCCGGGACAAGGCCACCATCACCTCCTGGTTCGACGGCATGGAGCTGGTCGAGCCCGGTGTGACCCTGATGGCGGACTGGCGGCCGGACCCGGGTCTCGACGTGGACGCACAGACGCCGTCCCGGCAGCTCGGCTACGGCGGAATGGCCCGCGTCGGATAACCCATCCGGTAAGCGCGGTTCGGTTCGGTATCCTCCCCGACTCTTGGCCGGACACCGTCCTGGAGCCGCCTGGCGGGCGTCCGGCCCCGTCGACCGGCCGGGTCAACCTCCCGGCCCGGTGCCGCGTCTTCGTGGTGTCCGCTCGACCAGGAGGTTTCCCGTGACCGTCACTCCCAATCCGGGCAGTTCCGAACCGCTGTGGTCGGTGGGCGGCATCACCGCTGCGGTCACTGCGCTGCTGGGCGCGGTGACCGCGTTCGGTCTGCCGCTCACCGAGGCACAACAGGCCGCGGTCCTCGGCCTCGCTGCGGTTCTCGCTCCGCTGATCGTCGCGCTGGTCGGCCGCGCCCAGGTGTACGCGCCGGCGACCGTCGAACGACTGGTCGGTGACACCACCCCGGGGGCCGACGGGTGAGCCATGCCGGTCCGGGCTAGGTCCGGCGGAGGTCGGCTACCGCGCCACACGCTCCCGGCCGAAGGTGGACAATCGGCCGGTGCCGTGACGCGGTGGGAGGTAGCGGGTGCGGATCCTGCTGGTCGACAATTACGATTCCTACACGTACAACCTCTTCCAGCTGCTCGCGGCGGTCGCCGGCAGCGAGCCGACCGTGCTGGCCAACGACGACCCCCGGCTCGCCGCCGTCGACCGGCTCGCCGCGGAGTGCGTGGTGATCTCGCCCGGCCCAGGTCGGCCCAACCGGGTGACCGACCTCGGCTGGGGGTGGGAACTGCTCGACCGCCGTCGTGACCTGCCGGTGCTCGGGGTGTGCCTCGGTCACCAGGCGATCGCGTTGCACGCCGGCGCGCGGGTCGACCAGCGGAGGGCCCGGCACGGTCTGATCGACCGGGTGCGACACACCGGTGCCGGACTGTTCGCCGGCATACCTCAGGATTTCGCGGCGGTCCGGTACCACTCGCTGCGGGTGGCTGAGCCGGTGCCGGCGGACCTCATGGTGAACGCGTGGGCCGCCGATGGCACGGTGATGGCGTTGACGCACCGTCGGTTGCCCCGTTGGGGCGTGCAGTTCCATCCCGAGTCGATCGCCAGCGAACACGGTGCCCACCTGGTCGGCAACTTCCTGGCCTTGGCCCGGGCCACCGGGCCTGTCACTGCCACCGCCGCCGCCCGTCCGGTGGCGGCCGTGCCGCGCCGTGCCGCCACCGCGTCGGTGACACCCCGGCAGCCGACTCCCGACGCTGCGGCTCCCGATCCTGCAACCTCCGATGCTGGGGCCTCCGGCCCCGGCTGGCGGCGCGACGTGACGGTCCTCGACGCGGAGATCGACACCGAGGCGGCCTTTCAGGATCTGTACGCCGACGCACGGTACGCGTACTGGCTCGACGGCGCCGACGTCGCGGCCGGGCGTTCCCGGTTCTCCTTCCTCGGTGCCGCCGACGGGCCGCTGGCCGAGGTGCTCAGCTACCGGATCGGCAGTGGCCGGATCGAGGTGCGCCGGCCGGACCGTCCAGTTGAACAGGAGACCGGCGGCATACTCGACGTGCTGCGCCAGCGGTTGGCACGGCGGCGGCTGCCCCCAGCCGAGCTGCCGTTCGACTTCGCCGGCGGCTACGTCGGCTA
This sequence comes from Micromonospora sp. LOL_013, assembly GCF_048060315.1. Taxonomy (NCBI): domain Bacteria; kingdom Bacillati; phylum Actinomycetota; class Actinomycetes; order Micromonosporales; family Micromonosporaceae; genus Micromonospora; species Micromonospora sp. LOL_013. Next base: position 136,038 of record NZ_JBHMIQ010000004.1, on the reverse strand, counting down.
TCTCGGCTACGAGATGAAGGCCGACTGTGCGCCCACCACCGCCCGCCGGGCCGATACCCCCGACGCGGTCTGGATCTTCGCCGACCGGCTGGTCGCCGTCGACCACTTGCGCCGGCGCACCTACCTGGTGGCGCTGAGCATCGACGACGTCGGGCAGCGCGCCGCCCGGGACTGGTTGGCTGTGACGGCGACCCGGCTGCGCGCGGTGCCGTCGTCGGTGCGGCCCGGGCCGTTTGACAGGCCGTCGGCACCGGACGCCGGGACGGACCTGTGGCGCTGGGTGTCGCCCGCCCGCGACCGCAGCCACTACCTCGCCGACGTCGACGAGGCCCGCACCCAGCTGCGCCGCGGCGAGAGCTACGAGATCTGCCTGACCAACCAACTGAGGCTGCCACCGGTCGCGGACCCGCTGGCCTACTACCGGACGCTGCGTCGGATCAACCCCGCGCCCTACGCCGCGTACCTGCGGCTGGATGACGTCGCCGTGGCCAGCTCCTCCCCGGAGCGGTTCCTGCGCATCCGCCCGGACGGCCGGGTCGACAGTAGCCCGGTGAAGGGCACCTCGGCCCGCGCGAACGACGCCGACGAGGACGACCATCTACGTCGTACGCTGGCCAGCTCACCCAAGACCCGAGCCGAGAACCTGATGATCGTCGACCTGCTCCGCAACGATCTCGGCCGGGTCTGCGAGGTCGGTTCGGTGCGCGTCCCCCGGTTCCTGGCCACCGAGACCTACCCCACACTGCACCAGCTGGTGTCCACCGTCGAAGGGCGGCTGCGTCCGTCGGTAGGCGCGGTCGACTGCGTACGGTCGAGTTTCCCCGGCGGGTCGATGACCGGTGCGCCGAAGCTGCGCACAATGGAGATCATCGACCGGTTGGAGCAGCGGGCCCGGGGAATTTACTCCGGTGCTCTCGGCTACTTCGGCCTCGGCGGCGGTGCCGATCTAAGCATCGTGATCCGTACTGCGGTGCTGACCGGCGACGGATTTACCGTCGGCACCGGCGGTGCCATCGTGCTGGCCTCCGACCCGGCCGACGAGTACGACGAGACGATGCTCAAGGCGCGGGCACTGCTCGTCGCGTACCGGTCGGTCACCAGGTCGGTCCGGTGACCGGGTGAGCCGGATCCCGGCAGGCAGGGGCGATCCGGGCGCACAGTCGAGCGTCAGGTCGCAGGCATGATCGGTCGTCGGCCGGGTACCCGGCGCCGGTGGCTCAGGACACTGCGACCCGCGTCCCCGCCGGTGACGTCGCGCTCGACGCGGACGTGGTGGTGCCCGCCCGTACCCGGGCGGTGGTGCTGTTCGCCCACGGCAGCGGCAGCTCCCGGCTCAGTCCACGCAACCGGACGGTGGCCGGCCGGCTGCACGCGACCGGCCTCGCGACCGTCCTGGCCGATCTGCTGACCAAGGAGGAGGAGCAGATCGACGCGGCCACCGCCCACCTGCGCTTCGACATCGCCCTGCTCAGCCGGCGGTTGACCGCGGTGGTGGACTGGGCCGTCGAGCAGCCGGAACTCGACGGCCTGCCGGTGGGACTGTGCGGCGCCAGTACCGGCGCGGCGGCGGCGCTGAGTACCGCCGCCTCCCGGCCGGAACGGGTCGGTGCCGTGGTGTCGCGGGGCGGCCGGCCCGAACTGGCCGGCAATGACCTGGCCGAGGTACGGGCACCGACCCTGCTGCTGGTTGGGGAGCTTGATCCGCAGGTCGCCGAGCTCAACGCGGCGGCTGCGGCCGACCTGCGGGCACCGCACGAACTGCGAGTGGTGCCGGGCGCCGGTCACCTGTTCGCCGAGCCGGGTGCGCTGGACCGAGTCGCCGCCGACGCCGCCGGCTGGTTCGACACACATCTGCGGTGAGAGTCGCTGCGTTCGGTCGCTGACCCGTCACTTAGTCGCGCTAGCTGCGAGTGACGTGCGCGCACTTGTTACGGTCGTCGGCCGGTGCGATGTACGGAGGACGCGGCGATGATGAACGGGACCATTGCTTACCTGGTCACCGGGCTGGGATGCCTGATCGCGACGGCTGGTGTGGTGATGGCGGCGATCGCCGTGTGGCAGACCCGGACCCGAGCCGGTGGCTCTCGGAAGAGGTCCGGTGGGGGACCGGTCGACCCGTTCCACACCGGTGACACCGACGCGTTGCGTGGCGATCCGCGTCGCGTCGGCCCCGGTGACATCGTGGAGATCCGGGCACAGTCGTACGCGGTCCGCGGCAGCCTGCACTTCGCCGAGGGCAGCTGGACCTGGAGCGAGCACTTCCTCGACGACGCGCGGGGCGACAAGCTGTGGCTCTCCGTCGAGTCCGATCCCGACCTGGAACTGGTGCTGTGGCGGGCGGCCGGTCCTGACCTGCAACACCTGCAGCCCGGCCCGGCGGTGGTGGACGTCGCTGGGCGCCGATACCGGCTCGACGAGTCCGGCCAGGCCCGGTTCACCAGCACCGGGGCGACCGGGCTGATCCCCAGCGGCTACGTGCGCTACTTCGACTACACCGCCCCGGACAACGCCCGGCTGTCCTTCGAAGGCTTCGGTGACTCGGGCCGCTGGGAGGTCGGCTTCGGCGAGGTGCTGCACCGCGCCGAGGTGATGATCTACCCGTCCGCTGGTCAGGCACCGACCGTCGGGAAGGTCTGACATGCTGGTCGCCCTGGACGCACCGTACGTCGACACCAGCGCGGCGGAGCTCAGCTTTGCGCTCGATCTGGCCGAGCGACCCGCCCTGCACGTGCTCGAGCTGCCCCTGCCGGGCGCTGGCGGCGGCGCCCGCTCCGGTTCGCGGCCGTCCGCTTCGCAGCCGGCAGGGCTGCTGCGCCTGCGATTGCTCGGGGCCTCGCATCAGGTCGTGCTGCGTACCGCTGGCCATGACCTGGTCGAGACGCTCGCCTGCCTGCCCGGTCACCCGCCTGATCTGCCGGCGGTGGTGGACGCGGATGACGGCTACCGGTTCTCCGCGCGAGCGCTTCGGCTGTCGGCCGGCGAGTTCGCCGGGCGGGCCGACCGCCTCCGCCGGCAGCTGACCGGTGATCCGCACGCCCTGGTCGGCGTCTTCCCGGGCAGCCCGGACGCCCTCACCGCGCTGCACACCCGGATCGATGGTGCGCGGATCAGTTGGCGCACCTGGCATGCGTACCCGCAGACAGCCGAGTTGGTCGAGACCGAGACGGTGGTGACAGTACGGTGACTTCCCGCAAGTGGATTGTCGGTGGCGTGGTCCTCGCTCTGGTGGGCGTGATCGTGTCGTGCTGCGGGCTGGCCGTCGGCACTTTCTCCGCCCGCGGCTACGTCGAGCGCAGCTATGCCCGCTCGGTGGTCGACGACATCGGCTCCGACGCCGAGGGGTACCGCTCCGATCTGCCACCGCGCCAGGTGGCGCAGCAGCTCACCCGGGCGTTCAGCCCGGCCGACGAGTACACCGTCGGTGACCGCTACTACCTGCGCTACGGCGACGACTCGGTGGTCATCCTGCCGATCGCCGCCGGCTCGCTGATCCTGCTGGAACGCATGACGACCGCGTACCCCCGGTACCGCTCCGTCGTCGGCAACTCGTGGAAGTGGCAACGCGGCAGCACGATCCGGGGCGGCGGTCCCGGCACCGGCAAGTAACCACCCCATCCCACCACCTGGAGTTGGCACATGTTCCGCGATTTGTTCGTCGATCTGCTGCTCACCCTGGCGTACGCCGGGGTGGGTCTGGTCCTGATGGCGCTCGGCTACCTGCTGGTCGACCTGGTCACCCCGGGCAAGCTGCACGAGCTCATCTGGGCGCAGCGCAACCGCAACGCGACCGTGCTGCTCGCCTCGAACCTGTTCGCGGTGGGCACCATCGTCGTGGCGGCGATCGCCGCCGGGGAGAACAGTTTCGTCACCGGCCTGGTCGGCACCGCCGGGTACGGGCTGCTCGGCCTGCTGGTGATGGCGGTGTCGTTCGTGCTGCTGGACGCGGTCACCCCGGGCCGCCTCGGGGACACCCTGGTGGATCGGGAGCCGCACCCGGCGGTCTGGGTCAGCGCGACCATTCACCTTGCCACCGGCGCCATCGTGGCGGCGGCGATCAGCTGATGTCGGCGATCAGCTGTCGTCGGTGGTCGGTTGATGTCGGCGGTCGTGGTGCCGGCACCGGTTGACGACGGTGCCGGCACCGGCCGCCGGTACGCCCGGCTGGCCCGGCCGGCGGTGTTGGCTGCGGTCTTCGTCTGTGCGGCCTGCGGCCTGGTGTACGAGTTGGCGCTGGTCGCCCTGGGTAGCTACCTGATCGGTGACACCGTCGGCCAGGCGTCGATCGTGCTGGGCGTGATGGTCTTCGCGATGGGCGTCGGCGCGTTGGCAGCCAAGCCGCTGCAGCACCGCGCGGTGGTGGCCTTCGCTGCGGTCGAGCTCACCCTGGCGCTGCTCGGCGGGTTGTCGGTACTGGGCCTGTACGCCGCCTTCGCCTGGCTGGACCTCTATGCGCCCGCGCTGGTGACGACCGCGTTCGTGCTGGGGCTGCTGATCGGGGCGGAGATTCCGCTGCTGATGGTGCTGCTGCAGCGGATCCGGGCGCAGGCGGCCGGCAGCGCGGTCGCCGACCTGTTCGCGGCCGACTACGTCGGTGCCCTGCTCGGCGGCCTGGCCTTTCCGTTCCTGCTGATCCCGTTCTTCGGCCAACTGCGGGGGGCGTTGCTGGTCGGCGCGGTGAACGCGCTGGCCGGAATTCTGCTGGTCGGCACGGTTTTCCGGGGCGATCTCGGCCGGCGGGGCCGGGCCGGGGTCGCGCTCGCCGCCACGGTGGTGATGGCGACGCTGGCCGGTGCCTACCTGGTGGCGGCGGACTTCGAGGTGACCGCGCGGCAGCAGCTCTACCGGGATCCGGTGGTGCACGCCGAACGCAGCCGATACCAGGAGATTGTCCTTACCCGGGCGGTGTCGCCGGTCGTCGATGGCTTCGACCTGCGGCTGTACCTCGACGGCGATCTGCAGTTCAGCTCGGTGGACGAGTACCGCTATCACGAGGCGTTGGTCCATCCGGCGCTGGCCGGTCGGCGGGACCGGGTGCTGCTGCTCGGCGGGGGGGACGGGTTGGCGCTGCGCGAGGTGCTGCGCTACCCGGACGTCACCTCGGTGACGGTTGTCGAGCTGGACCCGGCGGTGGTCGCGTTGGCCCGGGCCGAGCCGGACATTCGGGCGCTCAACAATGCGGCCTTCGACGATCCGCGGGTACGCCTGGTGCACGCCGACGCGTTCGCCTGGCTGCGCGGAGCACCAGGCGTTTTCGACGCGGTCGTCGTCGATCTGCCGGACCCGGACCAGACCGCGACGGCGAAGCTCTACTCGGTGGAGTTCTACTCGCTCCTGCGGCAGGCCCTCGGTCCGCAGGGCAGGATGGTGGTGCAGGCCGGGTCCCCGTACTTCGCGCCACGTGCCTTCTGGTGCATCGAGGCGTCGGTGCGGCAGTCGGGCTGGACGACCCGGCCGTACCACGTCGATGTTCCGTCGTTCGGCGACTGGGGTTTCCTGCTCGCGGTCGCCGACGGCGAGGGAGCCGGCCCGGTGCCGACGCCGCAGGTGCCGGCGGAGGCGCCCGCGCTGCGCTTCCTGGCGCCCGAGGTGCTGCGGGCGGCGCAGGTCTTTCCACCGGACCGGGGTCCGGTGCCGGTCGAAGCGTCGACGCTGCTGGACCCCCGGGTGCTCACCTACAGCCGGGCGGCGTGGCGCGGCTACTGACCCGCCGTACCCGCGCCATGTGTGGACGATCACCGTTGACGGGTGAGCGGGACCACCGGCAACCAAGCAAGCGACCGGTATGGTCGGTGGCCGGTTGGCCAGCACGAGGGGGTGCCCGATGGCGGCGGTGTCGGACTGGATGACGCCCGGGGCGCACCCGGTCGCGGACGGGGTGTACCGGATTCCGCTGCCGATGCCCGACGACGCGCTGCGGGCGGTCAACGTCTACGCGATCGAGGACGCCGCCGGGCTGGTGCTCGTCGACGCCGGTTGGGCGGTGCCGGCCGCCCGCAAGGCCCTCGAGGCGGCGCTCGGTGACCGTGGGCACGACCTCGCCGCGATCCGCCGTTTCCTGGTCACCCACATCCACCAGGACCACTATTCGCAGGCGGTTGCGATCCGGCAGGAAACCGGGGTGCCGATTGTGCTCGGGGTGGGCGAGCGGCCCAGCCTGGAGTTCATGGCGGCCGGCACCGACGAGCCGTACGCCGCCCCACTGGCCCAGCTGCGCGCCGCCGGTGCCGCCGACCTCGCCGACCAGGTGCAGCGGCTGACCGCCGACGCGGAGCAGCCGGAACTCGACTGGCAACCGCCGGACGAGTGGCTGTCCGGTGAGCGCGAGGTGGCGTTGTCCGGCCGCCGGTTGCGGGCGTTGCCGACTCCGGGCCATACCGCCGGGCACTACGTCTTCCGTGACCCGCAGGCCGGGCTGCTCTTCGCCGGTGACCACGTGTTGCCGGGCATCACCCCGTCGGTCGGCTTCGAGGCGGTGGCGGCGCACCGCCCATTGGGCCGGTACCTGGAGTCGCTGCGGGCGGTACGTGCGTTGCCGGACGCGCTGCTGCTGCCGGCGCACGGGCCGGTGGGCGACAGCGTCCATCGACGGGTGGACGAACTGCTGGCCCATCACCGGGACCGGTTGGCCGAAATGGCGGCCGCGGTCGGTGCCGGAGCGCGGACCGCGTATCAGGTGGCGCGGACCCTGCCCTGGACGCGACGTCGCCGCAAGCTCGACGATCTGCCGCCGTACCACCGGATGCTGGCGGTCAACGAGACGGCGCTGCATCTGGACCTGCTGGTCGAGCAGGGTCGGGTGGTGTCGCACCGGGCGGACGGCGTGACGGCGTACCGGCCGGTGGCCTGACCACGGGTTTCGCGACGGTGCGGGATGCGGTAATGTCGGCCACCAAGCAAGCGCTTGTGAGGTGATCGTGATGCTGTCAGTCGACCCGACACCGATCCCGGCCCCCGGCGGCCGTCGATGACGGTGATCAACCGACCGGCGGACCCGGCCGGCCTGCTACGCCCCGGCATTCTGATCGACGGACGGTGGCGCGATACCGGCACCGGCGGTCGACGCGACCACGTCGACCCGGGCACCGGCCGCGTTCAGCAGAGCTTCGCCCTGGCCGGGACCGTCGAGGTCGACGAGGCGGTCGCCGCCGCCCGGGCCGCCGCCCCCGGCTGGCGCAGCTGGCCCACCGACCGGCGTCGCCAGGTACTGTCCCGCCTCGGCGACCTGATCCGGGCCAACGCCGCCGACCTCGCCGCGATCAACGCGCTCGAGGTCGGCACTCCGGCGGCCCTGTCGTACGGCCGCTACACCACCGGTCAGACCTTCTTCGACTACTACGCAGGCTGGCTGGACAAGGCCGCCGGCGACGCGCTGCGGATGCCCGGAGCGTTGGACCTGACCCTGCTGGAACCGGTCGGCGTGGTCGGCGTGATCCTCACCTGGAACCATCCGCTGGCCAACATCCAGACCACCGTCGCCCCGGCACTGGCCGCCGGATGCACGGTCATCGTCAAACCGCCGGAGCAGGCCCCGTTCGCGGCGTTGCGGTTCGGTCGACTCTGCGCCGAGGCCGGACTGCCGCCCGGGGTGGTCAACGTCCTGCCCGGCGGCCCGGCGGTCGGCGACGCCCTGGTCCGCCACCCCGAGGTCGACAAGATCGGATTCGTCGGCGGTCCGGCGACGGCTAGCCGGATCCAGGCGGCGGCCGCCCCGACGCTCAAGCCCTTGCTGCTGGAGCTCGGCGGCAAGAGCGCGTCGCTGGTCTTCCCGGACGCCGATCTCGACCGGGCCTGCCGATTCGCGCTGCTGATCACCGCCAACAGCGGCCAGGGCTGCACCATCCCGACCCGGATGTTCGTTCATGACGACGTGTACGACGAGGTGCTCGGCCGGCTGCTGGACGGCCTGCGGGCGGTCACCGTCGGCGACCCGTTCGACCCGGCCGCCCAGATGGGGCCGCTGATCGACGCGGCCGCCTGCGAGCGGGTCGTCGGGATTATCGACCGGGCCCGGGAGAACAACACCGGTGACCTGGTGCTCGGCGGGCACCGGCTCGGCGGTGAGCTGGCCGACGGCTACTACGTCGCCCCGACCGTCTTCTCCGACGTCGACCCGCACAGCGAACTCGCCACCGAGGAGATCTTCGGCCCGGTGCTGTCGGTCTGCCGGTTCGCCGGCGAAGCCGAGGCGGTCGAGGCGGCCAACACCAGCCGATACGGGCTCGCCGGCTACGTGCACACCCGCGACGTCGACCGGGCGATGCGGGTCGCCTCGGCGCTGGTCGTCGGCAACGTCGGGGTCAACGGGGCCGGCGCGCCCGCCGGGCCGTTCGCGCCGTTCGGCGGGGTGAAACAGAGCGGCTACGGCAAGGTCGGCGGGCTCGCCGGACTGCTGGAGTTCAGTCGGGTCAAGAACGTACTGCTGGCGATCGACGAATGAGCTTGTCCGGCGGACCGTCGGGCGGCGGAGAAAAGAGGTCGGGATGACAACACAGGCGGACGGAGCGGTGCTGGTCACCGGTGCCGGATCGGGGATCGGGGCGGAGACCGCCCGGCAGATCGCGGCGGCCGGCGCGGCGGTCGCCGTCAACGATCTCGACCCGGCCGCCGCCCAGACCACCGCCGACACGGTCGTCGCCGCCGGCGGCACCGCCTACCCCGTCGCCGGGGACGTGGCAGACCCGCGGTCCGCCGCGGCCGTCGTGGCCGCCGCCGTCGACCGGCTCGGCCGGCTCACCGGCCTGGTCAACAACGTCGGCGTGGTACGCGGCGGAGCACTGCGGTCGGTCAGCCCGGACGACTGGGACGCGATCATGCGGATCGACTGCGCCAGCGCGCTCTACTGCAGCCAGGCCGCCCTGCCCGCGATGACGTCGGGCGGCGCGATCGTCAACATCTCGTCGCTGTGCGGCATCCACGTCGCACCCGGCGCCGGCGCCTACAACGCCGCCAAGGCAGCGGTGATCGCCCTGACCCGGCAGATGGCGCTGGAATGGGGTCCGGACGGCATCCGGGCGAACGCGGTCGCACCGGGCATCGTCAGCGGCACCAACTTCTCGGCCAGCAGCCGCGACCCGCAGGCCGCGCTGCGCCGCGGTGCCGCCGTACCACTCGGTCGCACCGGCTCCGCAACGGACATCGCCCCGGTCGTGGTCTTCCTGCTCGGCGACGCCGCCCGCTACGTCACCGGCCAGGTGATCGCCGTCGACGGCGGGCTGGGAGTCGCGCTGCAGACGCTGCTGCCGGCGTGACCGGCCGGCCGGGCGGTGACCCGCTGGCCACACCGCTGACCGTCGGCCGGCACCGGCTGCGCAACCGGATGGTGATGACCCCGCACCTCGGCCGGCTGCCACCCCGGCGGCTTCGGCGCTACGTCGCCGAGCGCGCCGCCGGCGGGGTGGCGATGATCGTGCTGCCGGCCGGCCAGGGGGTGTACGCCAACCCGGTCTACCCGCTGGAGGCATGCCCCGGTGACCCGGACGGCTACGTCGACCCCGACGCGGTCTCGTTCCACGTCCGCGACCCCCGGCACCGCCAGGTGCTGCTCGCGGCGGCGCACGAGCACCTGGTCGGGCTGGCGGACGCGGCGCACCGCGGCGGGGCGCTCGCCGTCGGCCAGATCCACCACCCGGGCGCGGAGCGCGGCTGGGACAACTTCCAACCGGCCCTTGCCCCGTCGCAGGTACGGGGCGACGACACCGGAGTCGTCCCGCACGCGCTCACCGTGGCCGAGATCGACGACCTGGTGACCGGCTACCTCGCCACCGCCACGGCGATCGTCGCTGCCGGGTTCGACGGCGTCGAACTGCACGCCGGCCACGGGTACCTGCTGAACCGGTTCCTGTCCCCGCACTACAACCGGCGCACCGACCGGTACGGCGGTTCCCCAGCCGGCCGGCTGCGGCTGATCCGCCGGATCCTGCGCGCGGTGCGCGCCGAGCTGGGGGACCGGTCGCTGCTCGGTGTCCGACTCACCGCCGGCGAGGAGGTGCCGGGCGGGATCGACGCCGCCGGGGTGACCACAATCGCCACCGGGATCGCCGATCTCGTCGACTACGTCAACCTGTCGCTCGGCAACCACGACGGCCTGCGCGACGGCCGGCCGGCCACCGCGTACACCGGATCCTGGCTGGTGACACCGGCGCCGGCGGCGCCGACCGCCCGGCAGGTCCGCGCCGTGGTCGACGTGCCGGTCCTGGTCTCCGGCCGGATCACCGACCCGGCGATCGCCCGTGGCCTGGTCGCCGACCGCGCGGCCGACCTGGTGGGACTGGCCCGGGCGCTGATCGCGGACCCCACCTTCCCCCGGCGCGCGGTCAGTGGGGACGACGCCGGCATCGTCCGCTGCGTCGCCTGCAACGAGTGCGTACGGGTGCCGTTTTCCTGCCCGGCGAATCCGGCTGCCGGCCGGGAAGCCGAGTTCGACCCGCTGCCCGCCGAAGCACCGGCCGGTCCGGCTCTCGTCCGACACCGTCCTGCCCGCCGACGGATCGCCGTCGTCGGTGCCGGGCCGGCCGGGGTGGAGGTGGCGGTCGGTGCCGCGGCGGCCGGAGCCGAGGTGACCCTGATCGAAGCCGCCGACATGGTCGGCGGGGCACTGCGTCACCTGGTCGGTACGCCACTGCTCGCCGACTGGGCACCGCTGCTGCACCGGCTCGAGCGGCGGCTGGCCCCGCTGCTGGACCGGCCGTCTCCCGCCGGCGGGCGGGTGGTCCTGCGTACCGGCACCACCGCCACCGCCGACCACCCCGACCTGCTCGACGCGGACCTGGTGGTGCTGGCCACCGGCGGCCGGTCGGGCCCGGCCGGCTTCCCTACCGACCAACCAGTACTGACCACGATGGATCTGTTGGTCGGTCGTCGACCGCCGCCGGGCACACCGGTGCTGGTGGTCGGCGGTGCCGAGCGGCATCTCGAGCCGCTGCTCGCCGCCGACCTGCTGGCCGGGGAGGGCTGGCCGGTCCGGGTGTGCACCGAATGTGTCGACATCGGACCCGATCTGGATCAGCGGACCAGACCGGCGGTGCTGCGTCGGTTGTACGGCCGGGCGGTGGGGTTCGCCCCGATGACCCGGGTGCACCGGTGGTCCGGCGGGGCCGTCGAGGTGGAGCAGTTGTTCACCGGGCACCGGTCGATCCTCGACGCCGGTGCGGTGATTGTCGCGCACGGTCGTACCGCGAACGACGGGCTGCGCGCCGCGCTGCCGGCGGACCTCGAATGTCAGGTGGTCGGCGACGCGTTGGCGCCACGTCGGCTGACGCACGCCGTGCTGGAAGGAGCCCGGTTCGGATATGCACTGTCCGCCGCCGACCGGCGATGGCCCCGAACCGTCAGCTGACGTGCTGGTGGTCGGCGCCGGCCTGGCCGGCTGGTCACCGACGGCGACGCCGCGCACCGGGCGCGGCTGTTCGCCCCGGTGCACCGCACCGAGCCCGGCCGGCGGTACGCCACCTTCGGCGTCTGAACCTTCCTGCGCGGGCTCGCCGACGAGTTCACCGTCGCCGGCGGCACACTGCGTCAGCCGGCCCGGGCTCGACGGCTGCGGCCCGCGCCCGGTGCGGCCTGGCAGGTCGGGCTGGACCTGCCGGGCGGTGCCGCCGGGTGGATCATCAGCCGGGCCGGCCGGTGCGACCATGGGCGGGCTGCACGGCGGTCCGGAACCGGCAGCCGGATCACTCGGTGCGGTGACAGGCGGACCAGCCGCCGCCGACGACCGGCACCGGCTGTGGGGTCTCCGCTGCGCACACCGGCATCGCGTGCGGGCAGCGGGTGCGGAACCGGCAACCCGACGGCGGGTCGATCGGGCTGGGAATCTCCCCGGCCGGGGTGCTCCGGTCGGCGAGCCCGTGACTGGCCGGGGTCAGCATCGAGGCCAGCAGCGCCCGGGTGTACGGGTGGGCAGGGCTGGCGTACACCCGACTGGCGGGACCGCTCTCCACCACCCGCCCCAGGTACATCACCGCCAGCTCGTGGCTGACGTGGTGGACCAGCGCGAGGTCGTGGGCGATGAACAGGAAGGCGATGCCCTCGGCGTCCTGGATGTCCTGTACCAGGTTGACGATCTGCGACCGGGTGGAGACGTCCAGCGCGCTCACCGGCTCGTCACAGATGATCAGCTGGGGTTCGAGCGCCAGCGCGCGGGCGAACGAGATCCGCTGTCGTTGGCCGCCGGAGAGCGCCCGCGGCGACCGGCGGGCCAGTGCCGGGTCCAGGCCGACCCGTTCCAGCAGCTGGCCGATCCGGCGGCGGCGCTCGGCCGGGGTGAGCCGGGAGTGCACCACCAGCGGTTCGGCGATGCTCTGCCCGACCGTCATCGACGGGTCCAGCGAGGCGTACGGGTCCTGAAACACCATCTGCATGCCGCGTCGGTGTGACCGCAGCTCGCCCCGGCGCATCGCGGCGAGGTCCCGACCGAGGAAGGAGACCTCCCCGCTGCTGGGTTCGATCAGCCGCAGGGCGAGCCGGCCGACGGTCGACTTGCCGGAGCCGCTCTCGCCGACCAGGCCGAGGGTCCGGCCACGGGCCACCGTCAGGTCGACGCCGTCGACCGCGTGTACCACCACCCGGCGCAGGCCGAGCACCCCGCGCCGGACCGGAAACTGTTTGCCGAGGCCGCGCAGCCGAAGCACGGCCCCGTCCCGGTCCCCGCCGTCGGTCGGACCACCGGTGTCGGCATCCTCGACGGTTGCCTCGGTCGCGGCCACGTCCTCGCCCGCCGGGTTCGTGGAACCGGGGGCGCGTGTCGGGCCGGTGCCGGGCAGCTCCAGCTCGGCGTGCCGGCCGCACCGGGTACCCCGGTCGCCGCCGTCCAGCACCGTCCACGGCGGGTCGGAACGGGTCCACTGTGGCCGGGCGTGGGCGCACCGGTTAGCGAACCGGCAGCCGGCGGCGGGGAAGTGGCCCGGGCGCGGCACCTGGCCGGGGATGACCGGCAGCCGGGTGGCCTTCGCGGCGACCTCCGCGCTGGACGAGATCAGCGCCGAGGTGTACGGATGCCGTGGCGCGGCGAAGACGTCGCGGACCGGACCCGACTCGACGACCTGACCGGCGTACATGACGCTGAGCCGGTGCGCCATCGTGGCGATGACGCCGAGATCGTGCGACACCAGCAGCAACGACATCCCCAGTGCGTCACGCAGATCGCCGAGCAGCTGCAGGATCTGCAGCTGGACCGTCACGTCCAGGGCGGTCGTCGGTTCGTCGGCGATCAGCAGCTCCGGTTCGCCGGCGATGGCCGTCGCGATCAGCGCCCGTTGGGCCATCCCGCCGGACAGCTCGTGCGGATAGCTGGCCACCCGCTGCTGCGGGTCCGGGATCCGGACCAGGTCGAGCAGCTCCACCGCGCGGGCCCGGGCCTGCCGGCGGTTCATTCTGGTGTGTCGCAGCAGGCTCTCGACGATCTGGTTGCCGACGGTGAACGCCGGGTTCAGGCTGCTCAACGCCTCTTGGAAGACCATGCCGACCCGGTTGCCGCGGAACCGGGTCAGCTCGGCGGGGGAGCGGCCGGTGAGTTCCTGGCCGGCGAAGCGGATCGAACCGCCGGTGATCCGGGCGCCGGGCGGCAGCAGCCCGGCCAGGGCGAGACAGGTGATGCTCTTACCCGAGCCGCTCTCGCCGACCAGGCCGAGGGTCTCGCCAGCGGCGACGGTCAGATCGACCTGTTCGACCAGGTGCACGGTGTCCCGTCCGGACCCCACGCTGACGGTCAGGCCGTCGACCTCCAGCAGCGGTCGGGTCGTGGTGCTCGCGGCAGTCATCGGTTGCCTGCTTTCTGCTGGTGTCCACCGGACAGGGCCTGACTGAGTCCGTCGCCGAGCACCTGGAAGGCGACGACCGTCAGGGTGATGGTCAGGCCGGGAATGAAGATCAACCAGGGTGCCGAGGCGACCGACGAGAAGGCCCGTTGCAGCAGGTTGCCCCAGCTCGCCTCCGGCGGCTGGATGCTGAGTCCGAGGTAGCTCATCGCGCCTTCGGCGACGATCGCCACGGCCATCGTGATGAAGACCTGGACGACCAGCGGACCCGCGATGTTGGGCAGCACGTGCCGCAGCACCGACCGCAGGTGGGACACTCCGATCGACCGGGCCGCCTCCAGGTAGGTCTCCTCGCGTACCGCCAGCGCCTGGATGCGGCTCAACCGGGCGAAGATCGGCACGAAGATGACCGCGAGGGCGAACATGGCGTTGCGCAGTCCGGGCCCGAGCACGCCGACGATGGACATCGCCAGCAGCAGGCCGGGCACGCTGAGCACGGCGTCGATCAGCGTCATCACCAGCCGGTCCACCCAACCACCGAAGTAGCCGGCGGTCACTCCGAGCAGGACCCCGCCGAGCAGGCCGAGCCCGACCGCCTGCAGACAGGCCAGCAGGGAGGAGCGGGAGGCGTACAGCAGCCGGCTGAGCATGTCCCGACCGAGGTCGTCGGTGCCGAGCCAGTGCACGGCCGACGGCGGGTCGAGGATCGCCCGGAAGTCGGTGGCGTACGGATCGTACGGGCTGACCAGCGGCGCGGCGACCGCCAACAGGCTGAGCAGCACCAGGTAGCCGAGGGCGACCACGGTCATCGGCTGGCTGCGGATCCGGGCGACGAGAGCGTCGCCGCGGTCGCGGCGGTCGAGCCCGCCCGGTTCCGGCCCGGTGCCGGGCTCGGCGGGGTTGGCGGTGGACGCGGTGTCGTCGGTGCTCACTGGTCGGCTCACGAGATCCGCACCTTCGGGTTGAGGAGGCCGTAGGCGATGTCGACGAGCAGGTTCGCGGTGAGCACGACCACCGCGGAGACCAGGACGACGGCCTGTACGACGGTGAAGTCCCGGTTGAGGATGGCGTCGATGGCGAACTTGCCGAGCCCCGGCATGCCGAAGATGGACTCGACGATCACCGCGCCGGACAGCAGGTGCCCGAGGCGGATGCCGAGCACGGTGATCGCCGGAGCCGCCGCGTTCTTCAGCGCGTGCTTGCCGATGACCGTGCGCGCCGGCAATCCCTTGGACCAGGCGGTCCGGATGTAGGGCTGGGCGTACGCGTGGAGGAAGCCGGTGCGCAGTTGGCGGGCCATTTCGGCGGCGGTGAACACGCCGAGGGTGATCGACGGCATGATCAGGTGCTGTGCCCAGGGCAGTACACCCTCACTGAGCGGGGTGTAGCCGGTGGCCGGCAGCCAGCGCAGCTGCACCGCGAAGATGGTGATCAGCATGGTCGCCAGCCAGAAGTTCGGCACGGCCAGGCCGGCGGCGCTGCCGAGCAGGCCGATCCGGTCGACGGCACGGCCGGCGTAGACGCCCTGCAGGATGCCGGTCGGTACGCCGATCAGCAGCACGACGACGAGGGTGCCCAGGGCGATGCTTGCGGTCAGCGGCGCGCGGCGCAGGATCTCGTCGCTGATCGCCCGGCCGGTGACCAGCGAGTCACCCAGGTCGCCCTGCAGGATGCCGCCGAGCCAGTGCGCGTAGCGGACCAGGAAGGGGTCGTCGAGGCGTAGCTGCTGGCGCAGCGCGGCCAGCTGCTCCGGGGTGGCGTGTTCGCCGGCGATCGCCATCGCCTGGTCACCGGGGAGCAACGCGACCAGGGAGAACGCGCCCAGCGAGACGATCAGCAGGAGCGGGATCGCCGACAGGAGGCGCCGGAGGACGAGGGTGACCATTCGTGGGTGATCCTTTGGCCGCCGGAACGCTGGCTGACCAGCATCTGACTGTCCGGGCAACTTACCTAACGAGCGCTTGTTCGTCAATCCTCGGCGGTGCGCGGGTGGTGCCGGCTGTCCGCCCACTCGTATGCGATCGCGGTGGGTCGCGTTGACGAACAGAACGCTTTGTCGGCTAGCGTCGACCGGGATGACGACGGACACCATGGTCGACGACCCCGCCGGTCCGGCGGACCGGTACGACGTGCTGGTCGTCGGGTACGGGTCTACCACCCGGCACCGACCGAGCGGCCGCAGCCGGCGGTGGTGTCGGTCGACTACCGGCTCGCCCCCGAACACGGCTTCCCGGCCGTCGCCGAGGACGCCTACGCCGCGACCGCCTGGACCGCCGACACCGCCGCCGCGCACCGCCCGCTGCGCACCGCCCGCTGCGCAGCGAGAGAACGAGGCGTACACGGCCCGGCCGCGCGCCGCCGGGGTCGCGGTGACCCTGGCCAGCCATCCCGGTTTGGTGCACGGCTTCTTCACCCAGTGGCACTAGTTGGACACCGGCCGGACCGCGACCGCGCAGGCGTTCGCCGTGCTGCGGGCGGTGCCGCACGGCTGAGCCCCGGGTCGCTCCTCGCCGACCTGGGCCGAGCCCGCAGCGGCGGCCACCGTCGCCGACTGGGACCGGGTGCTCGACGCCAACCTGCGGGCGCCGTTCCTGCTCGCCCAGGCCGCGATGCCCGCACTGATGCGCTCGGCGGCCGCCGAGTACGGGCCCGGTCGGCGTACGGATCAACGTGCTCTGCCCCGGCGCTGCCGCCCGGCCGTCGGGCCGAACCGGCTGAGATCGCCCGTACCATTGCGCTTCTGGCCTCGCTGGACACGTCGTTCGTCGCCGGCAGCGTGCTGCACGCCGACGGCGGCGCGCTGGCCTGACCGACAACCGTCTCTCGATCCACCCACATCCGCACACCGCCGGGCGGGGTGGTTCCTGCTGGCCGGCCGGCGGCACCCGGCACGCCACGGCGCCGTGGGATCGGTCCGACGGATCCCACGGCGCCGCTGGTACGTCCGCCCGCGGGGCGGTCCGGGTGGTCAGCCGACCGGCACCCGGCCCTCGGTGATGTACAACCCGTCGAAAATCATGTTCGACCGGGTGGAGCCGCGCTGCACCCCGCCGACGTGGGCACCCATCGCGGTGTGCCCGGCGACGAAGAACAACGGCACCCCGGCGGCGGCCTCCTCGGAGACCAGGGTGGCCGCCTGGCGCAGCAGGTCGGCCCGCTCGTCGGGGTCGACTGCGGCGTCCGCCTGGACGACCAGGTCCCGCAGACCGGGGATGGTCTCGCCGGACGGGTTGTACCGGCCGTCCTGGAAGAACCGTTCCCGGAACCGGCTGGACGGTGACCGGGCCGGTGCCATGGCCAGCGGCGCGGCGGCGATCTGCGGCGGCGAGTCGGCGGTGCCGTACAGCCGGGCCAGCATCTGCGCCGGGTCGATCAGCTGCAGGTCCATGGTGAACCCGGCCTGTTCCAGCTGTGCCTGCACCAGCTCACCCATCCGGACGTACGCGGTGAAGGTGCCACCGATCTCGGCGGTGAAGGTCACCCCGTCCGGATAGCCGGCCTCGGCCAGCAACTCCCGGGCCCGGTCCGGGTCGTACGGATAGGCATCGGCCAACTCGGGCGAGTACGGCACCGAACCCTCCGGGAACCACTGGGTGGCCGCCTCGGACCGGCCGTCGGTCAGCGCCTCGGTGATCGCCTCGCGGTTCAGGGCGTACCGCAGGGCCTGCCGGACCCGCACATCGTCGAACGGCTCCATCGCCTGGTTGATCAGCAACGCGCGGACCTCGTTGGTCGACGAGGACATCACCCGCAGCCGGTCGTCGGCGCAGGCCGCGGCGACCTTGTCGTCCTCGATGTACTGCACGTCCAGGTCACCGGCCTGCAGCGCGCCGAGGCTGGCGTCGGTGGAGGTCTCGATGAAGTCGATCCCGCCGAGCAGCCGCTCCTGCGCGTTCCAGTAGCCGTCCCAGGCCCGGACACTGACTTTCTCCCGGGCGTACCAGGGGCCTTCGACGGCGTACGGCCCGGCGCCGACCGGGGCGTCGCTGAACGCCGTAGAGGAGCCGGCGGCCTGTACGGCGGTGGGCGAGGCCATCAGCCCGGGCCGGTCGGACAGCACGATCGGGAAGGCGGCCGGGTTCGGCGGATCCAGATCGAACCGCACGGTGAGGTCGTCGACCACTTCGACGGCCTGGACGTTGGCCAGGTCGCCCTTGATGTTCGACTCCTCGTCGTTCATCGCCCGGTCGATGTTGAAGCGCACCGCCTCGGCGTCGAACGGGGTGCCGTCGGAGAAGACGACGCCGTCGCGGAGCTTGAACTCCATGACGTTGTCCTCGACGACGCTCCACTCGGTGGCCAGTCCAGGGATGGGCTGGTCGTTGGCGTCGAGCTTGACCAGCGGGTCGAAGATCGTCTGTAGCACGGTGATCTCGTTGGCCTCGACCATCCGGATCGGGTCCAGGGAGCTGGCCGGCACGCTGCCGTACTTCAGAACCGCGGTCGGGTCGTGGGCCACCGTGGTGGACGTCGCCGGCGGGCAGCCGGGCGCGGCGGTGCCGTTGTCGTCGGTGGTGTCGGAGTCGGTGTCGGAACTGGTGCTGCAAGCGGCGAGCGGCAGCAGGGACAACGCCAGCATCGGCGCGAGTGTGCGGTGTAGGCATCTCACTTTTCGGTCCCACCTTCAGTAGGCGGCAGTTGCTCTACCAGCGGTGCGGCACGGCGCCGGCGAGAGTAGGCGAGGAAGCTACCAACAAAGCGCTTGCTTCGTCAACGGCATGTTGCGCCGATGTTGCAGCCCGGTGCCGGGGTCAGTGCCCGCCCAGCTCGTCGGCGATCAGCCCGGCGGCGGTCCGCAGCGCCGCCGCGACCTCGGGAATCCGGGTGTTCGGGCAGCGCGCGGTGGGCATCCCGGCCGCCAACGCGCCGCGCACCCGGCCCGTCGAGTCGCGCAGGCAGACCCCGATCCCGGTGATGCCCCGCTCGCTCTCCTCGCGGTTGACCGCGTAGCCGAGGCGACGTGCGGTGGCCAATTGGCGACGCAGGGTGGCTAGATCCTCGACCGCAGGGCCGTACACCGCCGGCAGCCCTCGGGGATAGAGCACCTCCAGCTCCGCCGGACTGAGCTGGGCGAGCAGCACCTTGCCGCCGGAGGTGCAGTGTGCCGGCATCGACATCCCGGCCCGGGAACCGACGCGCAGACCGTGGGTGGCCTCCACTCCGTCGAGGAACCGGACCGCGGTGCCCTGCAGGACCGCCAGGTGCACCGTCTCCTGCAGCTCACCGCTGAGCCGCTCCAGATGCGGCCGCACCACGGTCCGCAGGTCCGGGCCGGACCGGCCGGCGAGCAGCCCCAGGTCGGCGAAGACCGGGCCGGGCAGGTACGCCCTGCGGCCGTCCTGGACGGCGAAGCCGTGGTGCTTCAACATGCCGAGCAGCCGGTGCGCGGTGGACGGCGCCACCCCGAGGTGGCGGGCGGCCTCGGCCACCCCGAGCCGGGACCGCTCCCGCAGCAGCAGGATCAGGCGCAGGGCGTTGTCGACGGACTCGATGGGGTACGGCACGGCGTTCTGCACCAGAGAATTATGACCACGTGATCATTCCGTCGTAAAGAAGGTTCCTAACCTGGCGACATGGTTGACCTGGACTCCGAGGCCGCTGCCGGCACGGTGCAGGACCGCGCTCTGCAGCAGCTCTACACCGACTTCGACGCCGCTGGACTCAAACCGCTGTGGACCGTGCGGGACGGTCTGATGCCGGTCGCCCCGACGCCCCGGGCGGTGCCCCACGTCTGGCCGTGGGACCGGCTGCTGCCGCTCGCCGCCCGCGCCGGTGACCTCGTCCCGGTCGGGCGCGGCGGCGAACGACGGGCCATCGCCCTGGCCAACCCCGGCCTGCCCGGCGACCCGTTCGCCACCGCCACCCTCTGGGCAGCGGTGCAGTACCTCGGGCCCCGCGAGGTCGCCCCGGCCCACCGGCACAGCCAGAACGCGTTCCGCTTCGTGCTCGACGGGGAAGGCGTCTGGACGGTCGTCGACGGCGACCCGGTCGCGATGCGCCGGGGTGACCTGCTGCTGACCCCGGGCTGGGCCTGGCACGAACACCACAACACCGCCGACACCGCGATGGTCTGGCTGGACGGACTGGACATTCCGCTGAACGCCCAACTCGACGCCGGGTTCTTCGAGTTCGGCCCGGACCAGCTCACCGACACGTCGACCCCGGCCTCCTCACGGGGAGAACGGCTCTGGGCCCACCCCGGGCTGCGCCCGCTGTCGGCCGACGCGGACACCGTCCACTCGCCGCTGCCGGCGTACCGCTGGACGCACACCGACGCCGCGCTCACCGCGCAGCTGGAGCTCGCCGACGAAGGGCACCCGGCGCTGGTCGAGCCCGGCCACGCGGCGGTACGGTTCGTCAACCCCACCACCGGCCGCGACGCCCTGGCGACGCTGCGCCTGGAGATGCACCGGCTGGCCGCCGGTGCATCTACCGCGACCCGCCGGGAGGTCGGCTCGTCGGTGTGGCAGGTGTTCAGCGGCCAGGCCATTGTGCTGCTCGACGGCCGGGAACACCAGGTCGGCACCGGGGACCTGTTCGCCGTACCGTCGTGGTGCCCGGTGAGCCTGCGGTCACCGCACGGCGCCGACCTGTTCCGGTTCAGCGACGCACCCAGCTACCAGGCCCTGCACCTGGCCCGGCACCAGGTGGGTGAGTTGGCATGAGACTGGCCACCATCCGTACCGGCGACCGGACCGCCGCGGTCCGGGTCGACGCCGACGCGGCGGTCGAGGTCGGCGCCGTCGACCTCGGTGAACTGCTCACTGACCCCGGTTGGGCGCAGCGCGCCGCCGCCGCCGACGGCACCCGGCACCCGGTCGACGGACTCGACCACGCTCCGCTGGTCAGCCGACCGGAGAAGATCATCTGCGTCGGGCTGAACTACCGCCGGCACATCCTGGAGATGGGCCGGCAGCTCCCGGAACATCCGACGATCTTCGCCAAGTACCCACCGGCGCTGATCGGGGCCACCGACCCGGTCGTACTGCCGGCCGCCTCGACCGCGATGGACTGGGAGGCCGAACTCGCGGTCGTCGTCGGCACCACGGTCCGGCACGCCGACCCCGGGCAGGCCGCCGCCGCGATCGCCGGCTACACCGTGCTCAACGACGTCACCGCCCGGGACTGGCAGTACCGCACCCCGCAGTGGTTGGCCGGCAAGACGTTCGAGGCGACCACCCCGCTCGGACCCTGTCTGGTCACCCCGGACGACCTCGACCTCGACGCCGGGCTCAGCGTCGAATGCCTGGTCAACGGCGAGGTGGTGCAGAGCTCCGACAGCACCGAGCTGGTCTTCGACCCGCCCGCACTGGTGGCGTACCTGTCCACCATCTGCACCCTGCGGCCCGGCGACGTGATCGCCACCGGGACACCCGGCGGCGTGGGTCACGCCCGTAAACCACCCCGGTACCTGGCCGACGGTGACGTGCTGGTCACCCGGATCGGTGGGGTCGGCGAGTGCCGCAACACCTGCTGCGCGGAGCAACCGTGACCGGCGCGGGGTCCGACGCCACCATGGGCTGGCTGACCGCCGGGGAACAGCGGTGCCGGGAACTGGTCGACCAGCTCACCGACGCCGACGCGGCGGCGCCGAGCCGGCTGCCCGGCTGGACCCGCGCCCACCTGGTCACCCACCTGGCCCGCAATGCCGACGCCCTGGTGAACCTGTTGACCTGGGCGCGGACCGGGGTGCCGACCCCGATGTACGCCAGCGCCGCCCAGCGCGGCGCGGACATCGACGCCGGCGCCGGGCGCGGCGCCGACGAGCTGCGCGCCGACCTGGCCGGTGCGGCGGGTCGGCTCGCCGACGCCGTCCGGGCCATGCCCGACGACGCCTGGTCGGCCACCGTCCGTACCGGTCAGGGCCGCGAGGTCCCCGCCGACCAGGTGCTCTGGCTGCGGGTCCGGGAGGTCTGGGTGCACCAAACCGACCTCGACCTCGGCGGCACCCTGGCCGATCTGCCCGGTCCGCTCACCGACGCGCTGCTGGACGAGGTGACCGCCACCTTTACCAGCCGTGACGCCGGTTCGACGGTCGAACTGCGGGCGACCGACCGGTCGCGGGTCTGGCGGACCGGTCCGGGAACCGTGGCGACCAGTGGTACGGGGAGCGTGGCGACCCGCGGTGCGGCCGGGTCCGGTGATACCGCACCGGTCCGGCCGGTGGAGCTGTCCGGAGCCGGTTGGCAGCTGCTCGGCTGGCTGATCGGGCGAGTGCCGGCGGACCGTTTGACGGTCCACCCGGCCGGGGCCGTGGTCGCGCCACCGCCGCCGTGGATATGACCCGGTCCGCTCGTCGGACCCCGCTGACCAGGCGCGATGACATGATCGATTTCTGGTGGCCGCCGGTTACGGCGAGTCACCGACGATAGGAGGGAGGCACCGGTGGACGGCAACGTGATCGAGTCCGACGTACTCGTCATCGGTGGGGGAATCGCCGGCTGCGTGGCGGCCGTGCGGGCCGCGGAGGCGGGCGCCTCGGTGGTCCTGGTCGACAAGACCAGGTCGGTACGCCGCTCCGGCGACGCCGGCCGGGGACTGGCCTTTCTCACCACCTACCTGGATCTGGGCGAGCCCTGGGACACCCCGGAGGTCTTCGCCGAGTGGTACTGCGACATCGCCCTAGGGCTGGTCGACATGGAGGTGGCCCGGCCGCTGGGCATCGAACCGCTGCCGGCCGTCTGCCGGTTCCTGGAGGAGTCCGGCGTGCCGCTACGCAACGCCGACGGCGACTACGAGCGGGTCGGCCGGATGTGGACGCCCGGTCCGATCGTGCTCAAGTTCGACGGCGCCGACATCAAGCCCCGGCTGGCCGAGCGGGCGGCGGCCACCGACCGGGTCCGGATCATCGGTGGGGTGCACGCCACCAGCGTGCAGCTCGACGACACCGGCCGCGCGGTCGGCGCGACCGGCTTCGACATCCGGTCCTGCGAATTCCTGACCTTCCGCGCCGGCGCGGTGATCGTCGCCACCGGTAACGCCGAACGGGTCATCTTCAACTCGCCCCGGCGCGACGCGTTCCACACCTACCACCGGCCCTACCACGCCACCACCGGGTTCGCGCTCGCCGCCCGGGCCGGCGCGGTGGCCGCCAACATCGAGTTCCTCGGGACCTTCCTCTTCCCGCGCGGCTTCGCCACCGGCGCGATGGGCAACCTGCTGGAGGCCGGTGGCCGGCTGGTCAACGGCAATGGTCAGCTCATCGCCGACCTGCCGGACGTCGAGGGGGAGCGGCGGTTCGGGTTCGGCATCGTCGGCAAGGCGGCCGGTGAGGTGCTCGCCGGCCGTGGCCCGGTGTACATCGACTGCACCCATCTGCCGCCCGCCGAGATCGCCGCGATCAGCGACTACATCTCCTACGATGCGCCGCTGTTCCTGGAGTTCCTGGAGCAGTCCGGCATCGACCTGTCCCGGCACCCGGTCGAGTTCGAGCTGTTCAACGGCGCCTGGTCGGCCACCGGGTCGCCCAAGGGCGTGGTGGTCGGCGCGGACGGGCAGACCCGGGTCCCCGGCCTGTTCGCCGCCGGTGACCTGGCCACCCCGGCGTACGCCCTGGCCGGCTCGCTGGCCAGCGGGTACGTCATCGGCCGGACCGCCGCCGAGTTCGCCCGGTCCGCCGCCGCGCCGGTGCTGGACGCCTCGGCGGTGGCCGCCGAACGTCGGCGGACCCTGGCACCGCTGAATCGGACCAACGGGATCGGCTGGCGTGAGTACGAGCACCAGCTGCAGGACCTGATGACCAAGTACGTCGGGATGGACCGCAACGAGATCGGGCTGCGGCAGGCCGCCGAGTACCTGCGCGGGTACGCGGCGGCGGCCGGCGAGGTCCACGCCGGCAACGGCCACGAGCTGATGCGCGCCCACGAGGCGTTCGACCTGCGGCTGTTCGACGAGATGATGACCGCTGTCGCGCTGGAGCGCGACGAGAGCCGGTTCAGCTTCCTGATGGGCCACTACCGCACCGACCGGCCCAGCGCCGACGACCAGCGGTGGCTCGGCGTGTCGGTTCTGGCCGGACACGACGGCGAGCAGCCGGTGCTGGAGCACACCGTGCCGACCCCGTCCTGGCGTGCGGCGCAACTGGAGAACCGGTCGGTCGTGGAACTGGTCGGTGAGCGGGGAGCACGGCTCGCCGGAAAGGTGGGATAGGCATGGCACCACGGATCAACGAGAACCTCTGTACGCTCTGCGGGATCTGCCAGGACGTCTGTCCGGGCGACATCCTGCACATCGACCGGGGCGTGGCGGAGATGGTCCGCTACCCGGACGAGTGCAGCTACTGCGACGTCTGCCGAGTGGAGTGTCCGGCCGGCGCGATCGACATCGAGTTCACCTGGAGCATGCGGCAGCAGCCGATCTCCATCCTGCCGGGCCGGCCCGACCATGATTGAGGCGAGCTACACCCTGGACATCGACGTCGGCGTCGACGAGGTGTGGTCGTTCGTCGAGGTGATCCCGAACTGGGCGCACTTCCTGGTCGGTTTCCAGAAGCTGGACCTGGTCGACGACCGGCGGTCGATCTGGACGCTGCGCGGTGACGTCGGGGTCCTTGCCCGCGAGGTGGACCTGCAGGCCGACATCACCGTCTGGGAGCCGGGCCGGCGGGCGGAGTTCACCATCACCGGGCTGACCGAACGGATCACCGGGCAGGGCAGCTTCGACATCGAGCCGATCGACGTGCCGTCGGTGCCGGGCGACGCCACTGCGGCCGGGCCGGCTGACGGTTCCCCGGCCGACGGTTCCCCGGCCTCGGGACGGCAGCGACGTCCCGAGCCCGGTGACGAGCAGACCCGTCCCGGACTGCTGCGCCGGATCAGGTTCGCCGTGGCCGGCCGGCTGCTGCGCTGGTTGAACCGCCGCCGGGCGACCCACCCACCGGCCGGTCCGGCGGCAGCGGACGGTCAGCCGGCCGCTGCTACCGAGGCCGCTGCGGTCGACCAGGAGCCGGGTCCGCCGACATCGCCGCGGACCGGCCGGTCCCGGCTGCGTTTCCATCTGCAGCTCACCCCGGGCGGGCCGATGGCCCCGATGGTCGAGCTGTTGATGGGGCCGATGGTGGAGCCGACCGCCGAGGACTTCCTGCGCAACATCCGCCAGGCACTCGAAGCCCGGCGGGCCAGCGCCTGACGAGGGGAGCAGACGAGCCATGCACGAGTTGCCACGCCGTACCGATGTGGTGGTGGTCGGCACCGGCGCCGCCGGGTTGACCGCCGCGTTGACCGCCGCTGCGGCCGGCCTGCAGGTCACCATCCTGGAGAAGGCGCCGGTGATCGGCGGCACGACCGTGGTTTCCGGCGGCTCCATCTGGGCGCCGGCGAACCGCTGGCTGGCCGAGGCGGGCGTGCCGGACAGCCGCGACGACGCGCTGACCTACCTGCGACGGCTCGCCCTGGACCGGGTCCCGGATCGGGTCATCGAGGCCTTCGTCGACCAGGTCAACCCGATGCTGGACCTGGTGGTGGCGCGCACCGGGCTGCGCTTCACTCCGAACCTGGAGCACCCGGACTACCAGCCGGAGTTGCCCGGGGCGCATCCGGGCGGGCGCACCCTGCAGAGCGACCTGTTCGACGCGACCGTCCTCGGTGAGCTGCGCGGCAAGCTGCGGCCGACGCATTCGACGGTGCCGGTGACCAAGCTCGAACTGGACCAGTGGGGGATGGACACCCTGGACCGGTGGGACTGGGCGCTGATCGCCGAACGCACCGCGAAGGGCGTGGTCGGCATGGGCGCCGCACTGGTCGGTGAGCTGCTGTACGGCTGCCTGCGGCTCGGTGCCACGGTGCACACCGACACCCGGGCGGTTCGGCTGCGGCGCGCCGGCGGACGGGTCGACGGGATCACCGTGGCCACCGGCGACGGCGAGGTGGAGATCGTCGCGCAGCGGGGTGTGGTGCTCGCCTCCGGCGGGTTCGAGTGGGACCCGGCGATGGTCGGGCAGTTCCTCGGCGTACCGATGGACGCACCGGCCAGCCCACCGGCGAACGCCGGCGACGGGTTGCGGATGGTGATGGAGGTCGGTGCCGCGCTCGGCAACATGAACGAGGCATGGTGGGGACCGATGGTGTACGCGGCCGGCGACACCTACGACGGCGCGCCGCTGTTCCGGCCCACATCGGGTCTGCGGGCGCTGCCCGGCGGGATCATCGTCAACCGGCACGGCCGGCGGTTCTCTAACGAGGCGATGAACTACAACGACCTCGGCAAGGCGATGGCCACCTTCGACCCGATCCGCTACGAGTACGCCAACCTGCCCTGCTGGCTGGTGTTCGACGACCGGTTCCGGTCGTCGTACTCGGTCGCCACGGCGACCCCGGACGCGCCGACCCCGGGTTGGATGGCGACGGCACCTACCTTGGCGGAGCTGGCCGGCGCGGTCGGCATCGATCCGGACGGGTTGGCCGAGCAGGTCGCCGAGTTCAATCGGCACGCCGCGCAGGGCCGGGATCCGCAGTTCGGTCGGGGCGCGACCGTGTACGACCGGTACCGGGGCGATCCGACGGTGACCCCGCACCGCAATCTGCGTCCGCTCGGTGACGGTCCCTATTATGCGGTACGGCTGCACCTGGGCTGTCTGGGTACCAAGGGCGGCCCGCTCTGCGACGAGCACGGCCAGGTGCGGGACGTCGACGGTGGGCTGATGGGCGGGCTGTACGCCTGCGGGAACGTGGCGGCCAGCCCGTTCGGACCGGGCTATCCGGGTGCCGGCGCGACGCTCGCCGCCGGGATGACGTACGGGTACCTGAGCGGGCGCTCGCTGGCCGCCGGGTGAGCAGCCGGCCGGTCAGCCGGCCGGTGCCGGCGCCGCCCCACCGACCGCGTCAACCGCGGCTGGTGGGGGCGCCGGGGCCGGCGCGGCGACATCGGTCTGGCGTGCGGCCAGACCGTCGAGGAAGATCGCGGTGCACTGGTCGGCGAGCCGGCTGGTGGGATTGTCGGGGCTCGGGTGGAACCACCGGACCGACAGCCATACCGCGTCGCGGATGAAGCGGTAGAACACCCGGGTATCGATGTCGGGGCGGAACGCTCCGCTGCTGACACCTGCTTCGATCACCCCGAGCCAGGCGCTCTGCACTTCGCGGGCGACGTCCTTGAGGTAGTGGAACCGGGCCAGGCCACGCAGGTAGTTGACGTCGTTCTGGTAGATCTCGGTGGCGTGCGGGTGCGCCGCGGCGGTGTCCAGCGAGGCGCGGACCAGCTCGCGCAGCCGGGTCGCCGGGTCGTTCTCTCCGGCCAGTACCTCGGCGTACCGGTGGCGCAGATCCTCCAGGTAAGGGCCGAGGATCGCCTCGACGATTGCTTCCTTCGAGTCGAAGTGGTGGTACAGGCTGCCGGACAGGATGCCTACCTCGTCGGCGATCTGCCGGACCGTGGTGGCGGCCACGCCGCGACTGGCGAAGAAGGCCGCCGCGCAGGCGATGATCTGCTGTCGTCGATCCAGCGACTCTGCCACGGTGCCTCTTTCGGGTCTGCGGTGCAACGGGCGGGCGTCAGCATAGCAGGGTCAATCAAGCGCTTGGTGCGACGGTGTCGGGGTCGGGCTGGTCGTCCCAGGTCGAGCTCGGGTAACAATCTCCAAGCGAGCGCTTGATTGGTGGCCGGTGCGCGGCTAGTTTACATGGCATTCACAAAGCCTCGGGCTTCACGGCTACCAGGAGAAGCAGATGGCAACTGGTCGGGAATACAAGTGGAACGGGGCGACCGCCCGTGTCGCGGTGGCCGGGCTGCTGCTCGCCACCGTCACCGCCTGCGGAGACGACAACGAAACCAACGAGACCGGCGGCACGATCACCATGGCCACCTGGTCCGCCACCCAGTCACTCGATCCGGTTCAGGTGGCTGGCACCGGCAACTCCGGCGGCGCGGAGCTCGCGGCGCTCTACGACACGATCATGCGGTACGACCCGGCCAGCGGCGCCTTCGAGCCGCAGACCGCCGATTCGCTGACCCCCAGCGACGACTTCACCCAGTGGACCCTCACCTTGCGTTCCGGGATCACCTTCAGCGACGGCGCGCCGTACGATTCGGCGGCCGTCGTGGCGAACATGCAACGGCACACCGAGGCGCGGTCCAACGCCAGTTCGCTGGTCGCGCCGATCACCGACTACGCCACCCCCGATGACCTGACGGTAGTGTTCACCCTCGCCTTCCCGTGGAACAACTTCCCGTTCGCCCTCGCCGGGACCCCCGGGATGGTGGTCAACCCGGCGGCGGTGGCCGCCCAGGGCGACGCGTTCGGCACCAACCCACAGGGCGCCGGTGCCGGGCCGTTCGTCTTCGACGAGTTCCGGCCCGACGAGTCGCTGACCCTCACCCGCAACCCCGACTACTGGGGCGGCGAGGTCCCGCTGGACGGGGTGCGGTTCATCCACGCCGGTGACGGGCCGCAGACCTACGAGGCGTTCCGCGCGGGCAGCGTCGACCTGGCCTTCCTGCGTGACGCCGGGGCGATCGCGGACGCCGAGGCGGACGGTGCCGAGGGCATCCGGGTCCAGTACTCCGCCAACGACACCCTGATCATGAACAACGGTTTCCCGATCACCTGCCAGGAAGGTGAACCGGCGCCCCGATGCGAGGGCCGACCGGACGGCACCCAGTTGGAGTCCACCGCACCCACCGCCGACAAGCGGGTCCGGCAGGCGGTAGCCGCCGCCATCGACCTGGAGACGCTCAAACAGCGGGTGTACGGCGGTGCCGGCTTCATGTCCAGCGACCTGATCTCCGAAGAGTCCCGTTGGTACAACGGTGTCGAAGGACCGGCGTACGACATCGAGCGGGCCCGCGAGCTCGTCGAGCAGGCCAAGGCCGACGGCTGGAACGGGCGCATCCGGATCAGCTGCCACACCGGCCTGCCGACCTGGGGGACCGCGGTACAGGGCATGCTGGAGGCGGCCGGTATGCAGGTCGACCTCACCGACCAGCAGGAGATCGCCGCAAACACCTCGGCGGTCATCGTGCGCAAGGACTTCGACCTCGCCTGCTTCGGCTCGTCGATCTCCGACGCCGAGCCGTTCTTCGCCCTCAACCGCGACTTCAACTCGACCTACGTCACCACCGGCGGTGGCAACTTCTCCGGCTACGTCAATCCCACCGTCGACGAGGCGATCGCCGCCGGGCGGGGCGCCGGCAGCGAGGCCGAGGTGAAAGCCGCGATCAGCACCATCGCCCGGGCGTACGCCGAGGACGTGCCGTTCCTCGCGCTGACCGCGCAGCCGGAGGTCGTGCTGATCTCCGACGAGGTCGGCGACGTGCTGCAGAGCGTCAACACCGTGGTGCTGCTCGGTCGGGCGACGCGGGGATGACCGGACGATCCGCGACCGACGCCGCTGACCCGTCGGCGCGGGTCACCGGCCGGGGTGGTGCCGGCGTTGCCGGCGCCACCCCGGCACCCCCGGTGGCCCTGATCACTGCGGCCGCCCACGGGATCGGGGCGGCCACCGCACGGTCCTTCGCCGAGGCCGGACACCGGCTGGTGCTGGCCGACGTCGACGCGGCCGGGCTGGCGGCGACCGCCGCCGACCTGGCCGGTGCCGATCCGGCCAGCGCTGACCGCGTGGCGACCGTCGTCGCCGACGCGACCACCGAGGCCGGCGCCGCCATGGCGGTCGACGCGGCCACCACCCGGTACGGGCGGCTGGACGCGCTGATCAACGTGGTGGGCGGCAGCCGGCCCGGCCGTACCGTGATCGACATCGACCTCGCCGAGTGGGACCGCTGGCTGTCGCTCAACCTCACCTCGGTCTACCTGATGTGCCGGGCCGCGCTGCCGCAGCTGACCGCGGTCGGCGGGGCCATCGTCAACGTCTCGTCCGGGGCCGGACTGCGCGGCATGCGGGCCAACCCGGCGTACTGCGCCGCCAAGGCCGGCGTGGTCGGACTGACCCGGGCGCTGGCCATCGACCACGGCCCCGCCGGGGTCCGGGTCAACTGCGTCGCACCCGGACCGGTCCGTACCCCGTTGATGGAGCGCAACCGCAGCGCCGCCGAGATCGACGCGATGGGCCGGATCGCGGTCCTCGGCCGGATCGGCGCACCCGCCGAGATCGCCGCGGCGATCCGATGGCTGGCCAGCGACGCGGCGTCGTACCTGACCGGTCAGACCATCGAGGTCGACGGCGGGCCGGCCCCGCTGGTGTGACCCGGCGACGACGAGAGGAGGAGCACTGATGCTACGGACGGTGGCCGTCAAGCTGGCCCTGCTCGTCCCGGTGCTGTTCCTGGTCAGCGTGGGTACGTTCGTCCTGCTCCAACTGGGGCCGGGCGACCCCGCCGCGCAGGTGCTCGGCAACGCCGGTACGCCCGCCGACTACCAGCGCATCCGGACCGAGATGGGGCTGGACCAGCCGCCCGTGCAGCGCTACCTCGAATGGCTCGGCGGCGTACTGCGCGGCGACCTCGGCCAGAACCTGGTCCCGCCGATCGAGAACGTCTCCGACCGGCTGCTGCGGGCGTTCCCGGTGAACCTGCAGCTCGCCGCGATGGCCATCGTGCTGGCCCTGCTGATCGCCGTCCCGCTGGCGATGTGGTCGGCGTACCGGGCCGGCGGGCTGGTCGACCGGTGGATCTCGGCCGGCACCATCGGCGTCATCTCGGTCCCGCCGTTCCTGGTCGGCCTGCTCCTGCTGCTGGTGTTCGCCATCCACCTGGACTGGTTCCCACTCGGACAGTGGTCCCGGCCGTCCGACGACGGTCTGGGCCAGAACCTGTGGCACGCCTTCCTGCCCGCGCTCACCCTGGCGTTGGCCGAGGCCCCGGTCTTCGCCCGGCTGCTGCGCGGCGACCTGGTCGCCACCCTGCAGGAGGACTTCATCCTGGCCGCGAAGGCCAAGGGCATGCCCGGCTGGCACATCATGCTCCGGGAGGCGCTGCGCCCCTCGTCGTTCTCGCTGATCACTCTGGCCGGGGTGAGCGCCGGCCGCCTGCTGGGCGGCACGATCATCGTCGAGGCGGTCTTCGTACTGCCCGGGGTGGGCAACGTGATCATCAACGCCGCGCAGAGCAACGACTACAAGCTGGTGCAGGGCGGCGTACTGCTGATCGCGGTCATCTACCTGCTGCTGAACCTCACCGTCGACGTGCTGTACGGCTACCTGGACCCACGGATCCGGAGGCGGCATGCCTGAGCCCAGCCGTACCCGACGCCGTCGGATCGACCTCGCCTTCTGGTTCAGCCTCGGCTGGCTGGTCGTTCTCACCGGTTGCGCCCTGCTCGCCGACCTGCTGCCGCTGGGCAACGCCGACGACACCACCCAGACGATCGGGATCGCCGGCTACGCCCGACCCGACCTGTTCTCGGCCAACCCGCTGGGCACCAACGGCTTCGGTCTCGACCTGCTGGCCCGGTCCATCTACGGAGCCCGGGTGAGCCTGCTGACCGTCGGCTGCACCGTGCTGGTCAGCCTGCTGATCGGCGGTGCGGTAGGCATGATCGCCGGCTACTTCCGTGGCTGGGTGGACGTGGTGATCGGCGTCTTTGCCGACGCCGCCCTGGTGATCCCCGCCCTCG
This sequence comes from Micromonospora sp. LOL_013, assembly GCF_048060315.1. Lineage (NCBI taxonomy): Bacteria > Bacillati > Actinomycetota > Actinomycetes > Micromonosporales > Micromonosporaceae > Micromonospora > Micromonospora sp. LOL_013. Next base: position 104,784 of record NZ_JBHMIQ010000004.1, on the reverse strand, counting down.
TTTTGCTGATCGCCTTCGCCGCGGTGCTCGGCCCGCCCCGGACCGTGCCGGAGGCGGTGCTCAAGAGCGGTCTGGCCCTGGCCGTGGTCGGCATCCCGACGATGATCCGGCTGGCCCGGGCCAACACGCTGCTGTTCGCCCAACGGGAGTTCGTCACCGCCAGCCGGGCGATGGGCGCCCGGCACACCCGGATCCTGATCCGCGAACTGCTGCCCAACGTGGCACTGCCGCTGGTCTCCTACGCCTTCATCGTCGCCGCCGTGCTGATCGTCGCGGAAGGATCGCTGGCCTTCCTCGGCCTCGGGCTGCAGCAGCCCGCCCCGTCCTGGGGAAACATGATCGCCGAGGGTGGCCTGCGGGAGCTGCGCCGGCACCCGCACGTACCGCTGATCCCCGGCGTGTTCATGTTCCTCACCGTCTTCAGCCTGAACATCGTCGGGGAGCGTGCCCGGGCCCGCTGGGATCCCCGGGACTTGCAGGTCTGACGACAACGTCCGGAACCTGGCCGCCCTCGACCCGAGCAGCAGGAGGTACATCATGCGGATGGACGAGTCGGCGTTCCGGCTGGACGGCCGGGTGGCCGCGGTCACCGGTGCCGGCAGCGGAATCGGTCAGGCGGTCGCGCAGACCCTCGCCCGGGTCGGCGCCGCCGTGGTGGTCGCCGACATCGACGCCGAGCGCGGCGCGGTGACCGTCGCCGCGATCACCGACGCCGGTGGTCGGGCCAGCTTCCAGTACACCGACGTCAGCCGTCGGGCCGACCTGGACGCCCTGGCCGCCGCCGCCGTCGACCGGTACGGCGGCCTCGACATCGCGTGCAACATCGCCGGCGTACCGTCGCTGGTCCGCGACCTGACCGAGGTCACCGGCGCGGACCTCGACGCCGAGTTCGCGATCAGCGTCAAGGGCGTGCTGTACGGCTGCCAGGCCGCCGCTGCGGTGATGACCCGCCAGGGCCACGGAGCCATCGTGAACATCTCGTCGACCGCCGCCGACCTGCCCGCCGCCGGCTACGGGCTGTACCACCTCGGCAAACTCGCCGTCGTCGGGATGACCCGGACCCTCGCCCTGGAGCTCGGCCCGAAAGGGGTACGGGTCAACGCGATCGCGCCTGGCGCCACCCTGACCAATTTCAGCGCCCGCAACTTCACCGCCGCCGACGGCACCGTCGACGCCGAGCGCAAGCGTCAGTGGCTGGCCGGCATGGCGGCCCGTTCGCCGCTGAACATCGTCGGCGACCCGCAGGACCAGGCGCTGCTGGTGCTCTACCTGGTCTCCGACGCCGCCCGCTTCGTCACCGGGCAGCTGATCCGGGCCAACGGCGGATGGTCGATGGGCTGACGCCACTCCGGCCAGTTGGCGCGCCTGCACCAGGTGCCGCACCGACGTCCACGGAAGGAACACGATGACCGCCCGACCCGAGTTCGCCGCCCGTACCGCCGGGATGCGTCCGTCGAAGCTGCGGGAGCTGGTCGCGGCGGCGGCCCGGCCACCCGCCGGCGAGGTACCCGGGCCGGCCCTGCTGTCGCTCGGCGGCGGGCTGCCGCCGGCCGAGGCGTTCCCGGCGCGGGCGGTCGCCGCGGCGGCCGAGCGGGCACTGGCCGGCGCGGGCGGCTCCGCCCTGCAGTACTCGGCCACCGAGGGCGACCCGGACCTGCTCGACCTGGTCGGTGCCGACCTGGCCGGCCGGCTGCGGCTGCCCGACCCGACCGGGCGGCTGCTGGTCACCACCGGATCGCAACAAGCGCTCGACCTGATCGGCAAGGTGCTGCTGGACCCCGGTGACGTGGCGGTGGTCGAGTCGCCGGCCTACGTCGGGGCGCTGCGGGCGTTGGCCGGCTACCAGCCGAGAATCGTCGAGGTGCCGGTCGACGACGACGGGATGGACACCGAGCTGCTGGCCGGGCGGCTGCGGGCCGGGTTGCGGCCGAAGCTGTGCTACCTGGTGCCGAACTTCTCCAACCCGAGCGGACGCACCCTCACCGCGCGACGGCGTACCCGACTGGCGCAGCTCGCGGCCCGGTACGGCTTCCTCATCGTCGAGGACGACCCGTACGGTCAGCTGCGGTTCGCCGGAGCGGACCTGCCGCCGGTCGCCGCCGACGCCGCCGAGCAGGTGGTCTACCTCGGTAGCTTCTCCAAGCTGGTGGCACCCGGGCTGCGGGTCGGCTACCTGTGCGCGCCCCGGTGGCTGCACCGGCCGCTAGCGGTGGCCAAGCAGGCCACCGACCTGAACTCCGCCGCGTTGAGCCAACGGCTGCTCGTCGAGCTACTGGCCGATCCGGACTGGTTCGCCGGGCATCTGGCCGGGCTGCGGGACCTCTACCGGGTGCGGGCCGAAGCCCTGACCGGGGCGGTGGCCGGCCGGCTGGCCGGCCGGCTGGCCACCTCGATGCCGGACGGCGGGATGTTCGTCTGGGCCGGCGTCCAGGCTCCGGGGATCGACGCGTTGGCCCTGGCCCGCGCCGCGATGCGCCGGGCCGTCTCGGTGGTGCCGGGTAACGAGTTCTCGCTGGCCGACGCCTACCCCCGGCACCTGCGCCTGTCGTTCAGCATGCTGGATCCGGCGGGTCTGGTGGCCGCGGTCGGCCGCCTTGGGGACGCTGTCGACGACCTGACGGCGTCCGGGTGAGCCCGGCGATGCCGGACCCACCCGGATCTCTGTCTGCACCCCCGGGTTTGCCTGCGACGACCGGTCAGTCGGCCGGCTGGGCGGCGGTGGTGAACCGGGGCACCGGCCAGGTGGTCGGCGAGCTGGTGCTCCAGAGCACCTGGTGCACCCGTTCACTGATCCGCCAGCCGTCGCCGGTGCGGATCAGCCGGTCGGCGTAGTGCAGTCCTCGGTGCACCACCTCGTGGCCGTCCGGCACCGGCCGGACCAGGTGGGCCACCGTGTACGAGCTGGCGACCGCCGAGTCGCCGTCGACCTCGATGGTGGCCGAGCCGACCACGTGCTGGCTGGCGGCCAGTCGGGCCAGCGGCGCCATGTGCGCGACGATGTGGCGCACGCCGCGCGGCAACCGCTTGCCGGAGTACTCGGCCTGGGCGTCGTCGGTGAAGCAGCCGCCGACCGCCTCGAACTCACGCCGGTCGCAGCACTGCGCGTACCGGTTCAACAATTCGACGATGGCCGCTCGGTCATCGGCGTATCCGGACATCATGCACACCTTTCGATTGGGTGCCGCGGTTGCGCGGCACCGTCGACTCAAGAACGGGAGATCGGGTCATGGAAACGCTGACCGCCGACCGGCTGGCCATCGCCGACGTGGTGAACCGGTACTTCATGGCGATCGACAGCCGGGACTGGGACCGGCTGCGTGGCTGCTTCACCGACCACGTGGAGGGGATTTACGAAGGAGTACGGGTAGCCGGCGGGATCGACCGGATCATGGCGTTCTTCACCGGCCAGTCGCCGGTTCGCTTCCCCCTGGAGATCGTCGACCTGCGGGCGTCGATGCATTTCATCGGCAACCACTACGCCGAAGTGATCGGCGACCGCGCGGTGGCGCAGACCTACGCCCAGGCCCATCTGATCGACCGGCCGGCCACCGGCCCCCGGATGCGCACCCGGGGCCTGCGCTACCTCGACGAACTGGTCCGGGTCGACGGCCGCTGGCTGATCAGCCGTCGGGAACACGTGCTGGACTGGATGCGCCACGACGAGTTGCTTGCCGCGCCGGCCGCCGGGGACTGAGCCGCCCGTCACGGCCGCGACCGGCCGGCGGTGGCTCCGTCGGCCGGCGCGTCCTGCGGGAAGTGGCAGGCGACGTACTGGTCCGGGCCGGTCTGGCGCAACTGCGGCTCGGTGCGGGCGCAGACATCCGCCGCGCGGGGGCACCGGGTGCGGAACCGGCAGCCGCTCGGCGGGTCGAGCGCCGACGGCAGCTCACCGCTGGTGCGGACCGGTGCCGGGGAGCCGTCGTCAAGCTCCGGGATCGAGCGCAGCAGCAGCGCCGTGTACGGGTGGGCGGGACGGGCGAACAGCACATCCGGCGATGCGACCTCGCAGATCTTGCCCAGGTACATCACCACGATCCGGTCGCTGACCCGCTTCACCACCGCCAGGTCGTGGGCGACGAACAGCAGCGTCAGGCCGTACCGCTGTTTCATCTCCTCCAGCAGGTTGAGGATCTGGGCCTGCACCGAGACGTCCAGCGCGCTGACCGGTTCGTCGCAGAGCACCACGGCTGGTTCCAGCACCAGCGCGCGGGCGATGCAGACCCGCTGGCACTGCCCGCCGGAGAGCTCGTGCGGTCGCCGGTCGCCGACCAGCCGGGGGTTCAGCCCGACGGCGTCGAGGACCTCGTCCACCCGCCGCCGGGCGGCGGGACCGCCCTCGCGGTTCCAGATCCGCAGGCCTTCGGCGACGATGTCCCGGACGGTACGGCGGGGGTTGAGCGACGAGATCGGGTCCTGGAAGATCATCTGGAGTCGGGTGCGGGTGCGCCGCAGCCGCTCGCCGCGCAGCGCCGTCAACTCGGTGCCGTCGAACCGCACCGATCCACTCGTCGGCGGGGGCAGCTGCAGGATCGCCCGGCCGGTGGTGGACTTTCCGCAGCCCGACTCACCGACCAGGCCGACGGTCTCTCGGACCCGGGCGTCGAGGCTGATCCCGGAGACCGCCTGCACGCTGCGTCCCCGGCCGGCCGGGAACCGTACGGTCAGGTCCTGGACCCGCAGCACCACGTCGTCGGTGTCGCGCAGGTGCGCCCTGCCGGTGCCGGCCATCAGTTCACCGCCCCGTCGAGGGTGGACCGGTCGGTGCGGACCGGCGTGAGGTCCAGTCCGGCCCCGGTCCGCCCGTCGGCGAGGTTCTCGGCGAGCGCGCGGTCGCCGGCCTCGGTGCCGACCGGGTAGAAGCAGGCGTACCGGTGCCCGGGTTCGTCGGCCAGCGCCGGGTCCTCCTGCTGACACCGGGGCCGGGCCTGCCGACAGCGGGGGGCGAAGCGGCAGCCGGGCGGTGGGTGCACCAGGTCGGGAGCGCCGCCGGCGATCACCTCCAGCGGGGTGTGGCTGGGCTGATCGATCCGAGGGGTCGAGCGCAGCAGGGCCGCCGTGTACGGGTGCCGGGTGTACCGGAACAGCTCGGTGGTCGGTCCGATCTCGGCCACCCGTCCGGCGTACATCACCATCGTCCGGTCGGTACGGCCGGACACCACGGCCAGGTCGTGACTGATCAGGATCATCGCCATCCGCAGTTCGGTACGCAGCCGGGCGAGCAGGTCGAGGATCTCCTTCTGCACGGTCACGTCCAGCGCGGTGGTCGGCTCGTCGGCGATGAGCAGCTTGGGCGAGCAGGACAGCGCGATGCCGATCATGACGCGTTGCCGCATGCCGCCGGAGAGCTCGTGCGGGTACTGCCGCAGCCGTCGGACCGGCTCGCTGATGCCGACCTCGGCGAGTAGTTCGGCGGCACGAGTGTCGGCGGCCCGTCTGCTGAGCCCTAGGTGGTGACGCATCGGCTCGGTGAGTTGCCGACCGATGGTGCGGACCGGGTTGAGCGACGTCATCGGGTCCTGGAACACCATGGCCACCTCGGCGCCCCAGAAGTGCCGGGCGGCGGCGCCTCGTCGGTCGCGTACCTCGTGGCCCTCGAACAGGATCCGACTTTCCGCCGCGACCTGCGCCTGCCGGGGCAGGATGTTCATGACGGTGCGGACCAGCACCGATTTGCCGGACCCGGATTCGCCGACGACGCCGAGCGCCTCGCTGGGCGCGAGGGTGAAGGAGACCCCGTCGACGGCGCGCAGCACACCCCGCGGCGTCGAGAAGCTCGTGGCGAGATTCTCGACGGCGAGCAACGGAGCCGGTTCATCGGATCGCACGTTGCCAGCCTAACAAGCGCTTGGTACTTTGAGCGAGACCCCGTTACCTGCCCGAAACGTGGAGACCCGATGACTGACGACGAACTCGACGAACTGATCGCCGTGGTCCAACTGCCCGAGCGGACCCCGGAGACGGTCGAGCAGCGGGTGGCCCTTGCCGAGGACCACCGCCGGATCGCCGACCTGGTGATGCTCTACGGCTGGCTGTGCGACCGGCGTCGCTGGGACGACCTGCTGGAGTACTACACCGAGGACTTCGAGCGGCAGTTGCGCGGCACCCTGAACGAGACCGTCAAGGGCAAGGAGAAGCTCCGCGAGCTGTACATCCGCCCGGTCCTGCCCCGCTCCGGTGACGCCGACGGGCCACCGTCCGTCGATGTGATCAACTCCTACGAACTGCGTCACCTCATCCATCCTCCGGTGATCCGGGTCGCCGATGACGGCCGGACCGCCTCGGTCGCCGCCGTGTACAGCCTCGTCGCGACCAGCGGCGACGGCCCGCAGTTTCGCCGGGGCGAGCACGAAGGTGCCTACCTGTTCGGCATGCGACGTGAACCCGATGTCGGCTGGCGCTTTGCCACCATGGTTGTGATCAGCGAAAACGCCCGCAACCCCCTGTTCCGGAAAGGCTGACGGGATGCCCGGGAGATTCACCGGAAAGGTTGCTCTGGTCACCGGCGCCGGCCGGGGGATCGGCCGGGCCACCGCGCTGCGGTTCGCCGCCGAGTCAGCGACGGTCGTCGTCAACGACATCAATCCCGACGGCATCGCCGAGACCCGGGCGGCCGCCGCTGACCTGCCCGGCCGGGCAGTCGCCGGTCGGGCCGACGTCACCTCGGCCGACCAGGTGGCCGACCTGGTCGCCGAGGTGGTCGACCGGTACGGCCCGGTCGACATCCTGGTCAACAACGCCGGTGGAACACTGCCCGGAGCCGCCTGGGCGGCGGTGGCCGACGCCAGCCTCGAGGACTGGAGTGGTTTCCTCGCGTTGAACCTCACCTCGGCGTTCCTCTGCGCCCGGGCCGTACTGCCCGGCATGCTGGCCGCCGAGCGCGGGCACATCGTCGGCATCGGCTCGATCTCCGGCACCAACGGCCAGGTCAACGGTGCGGCCTACGCTGCCGCCAAGGCCGGAATGGGTGCCCTGGTCGCCTCGATCGCCAAGGAGTACGGGTCCCGCGGGATCTCGTCGAACGGGATCGTCGTCGGCAACGCGCCGTTTCCCAACCGGACCCGGGACCGCCAGCAGCATCTCGACCGGGCCGTGCACCTGGGCCGGGTCGGCGGGTACGACGAGTTCGCCGCGGCCATCGCCTTCTTGTGTTCGGAGGACTCGTCGTACCTGTCCGGGGCGATGATTCCGGTCGATGGCGGATTCCACCGGTCCAACTTGTTGTGACGAACTGGTCGCTAACACCGGCAGCCCGGCCTGCGGTATCCACCGAACAGTCCACCAGGGACACCAAACGCTGGAGTGTCGGCCCCCCAGACCATGATCGCAGGCCGTAGTCTGGCGGACATGGCCTCTGGACGTCGCCGGCAGTGGTCGACCGCGCTGCGCTCCTGGGTGAAGGTCGGGGCGAACCAGCCGTTACTGCCGGTGGTGCGCCGAGCCTTCCTGGCCTTCCTGCTGGCCTGCCTGGCCATTGTGATTCCACAGTGGCTGATCTCGCCGGTGGTCGAGCCGAGCCGCTCCTGGCCGGTGCTACCCGCCGTCGCCGTCCTGGCGGCGCTCGCCGTGCGGCTGTACCGGCGGGAACGACCGACGATCGCCCATGACCTGCTCGCCGCCGTCGCCGTCGGTGTGGTGATCTGGGCGGTCGGGGCGCTGCCGGCCGGTGGGGTGCTGTTCGTCGGCACCGCGCTGCGCGCGCTCTACGGTGGGCTGCCCGCGGCGTTGCTCTCGGTCGGGTTCACCCTCGCTGCGATGACCACCGGCGTGCTCGCCGCTGGCGGCACCCTGGCTGAGGTGCAGCTCGGCCAGTACGGACCCGGCATGCTGCTGTCGTCGTTGGCACTGCGCCTGGTGCTGCTCGCGGTACGCCGGTTCGAGGCCGGTACGGCGGCCCGGTTCGAGGCGGTCGTCCGGTCGTCGCGCGACGTGATCGTGCTGACCGACCGGGACACCACGGTCAGCTACCTGAGCCCCTCGGCGGCGGACGTGTTCCGGCTCGCCGCCGGGCTGCCCGGTGACCGGCTGCTGTCCTGGATCGTCCCGCCGGACCGGCCGGCGGCCGACGCCTGGCTCGCCCGGCTGCTCGGCGATCCCGGCGCGGCGGCGACCTTGCAGTGCCGGGTCGCGGCCCCGGACGCCGACCAGCCCGCCACGGTCGAGATCAGCGGGCAGAACCTGCTGCACGATCCGAACGTACGCGGGCTGTTGTTCGCCGTCCGTGACGTCACCGAGCGGGTACGGCTCACCGAGCGGCTGCGCCATCAGGCGTACCACGATCCGCTGACCGGCCTGGCCAACCGGGCCCTGCTGCGGGAACGGCTGGCCGTGGCGCTCGGCAGCACCACCGATGTCGCGTTGCTGCTGCTCGACATCGACTCGTTCAAGGTGGTCAACGACGCTCTCGGCCACCAGGCCGGTGACGAACTGCTGGTCGCGGTCGCCGGCCTGCTGCGGCGCCGGTTGACGGCCACCGACCTGCTGGCCGCCCTCGGCGGTGACGAGTTCGCGGTGCTGCTGACCGCCGAGCGGGCCGCCGCCCGCGACACCGAGTGGATCGCTGACGACCTGTTGGCGGTCTTCGACCGGCCGATCGAGGCGGCCGGCCACCTGCGGCTGGTCGCCGCCCGGGTCGGCATCGCGGTCAGCGACGGCGACGCCGATGCCGACCGGCTGATGCGCGAGGCCGACATCGCGTTGCAGATTGCCAAGGCCGCGCCCCGGGCACGTCGGGTGCGGTACCGCACCGAACTGCACCAGGCTGCGGTCGACCGGGTACGCCTGCAGGTGGAGGCGCAGGACGCGCTGTCGCGGCGCGAGTTCGTCCTGCACTACCAGCCGATCCACGCGCTGTCCGACGGCGCGGTACGCGGAGTGGAGGCGCTGGTCCGGTGGCGTCACCCGCAGCGCGGCATGGTCCGGCCGGACCAGTTCATTCCGCTGGTCGAGGGCAGTGGCCTGATCGTGCCACTCGGCCGCTGGATCCTCGGCGAGGCCTGTGTCACCGGTGCCGGATGGCAGCGACTCAGTGGCCGACCGTTGCAGATCAACGTCAATGTCAGCGTGCGCCAGTTCATGCTGGGTGACGTGGTCGCGGACGTGCTGGCCGCGTTGGAACGCTCCGGCCTGCCGCCGGTCACGCTGACCTTGGAGATGACCGAGAGCGTCCTGGCCACCGAGCACGATGCGATCGAGTCGCAGCTGGCCGCGCTGCGTCGACTCGGCGTCCGGATCGCCCTGGACGACTTCGGCACCGGGTTCAGTTCCCTCGGCCACCTGCACCGATATCCGATCGACGAGTTGAAGATCGACAAGCTGTTCGTGAGCCGGATCGGCGCCGAGGATCCGACCTGCCTGCCGGTGGTCCAGGCCATCCTGGCGATGAGCCGGGGACTGCGACTCAGCACGGTGGCCGAGGGGATTGAGAACGACGACCAGCGGGCCGAGCTGACCGCGATGGGCTGCGAGTTCGGGCAGGGGTTCGGCCTGTCCCGGCCGGTGGAGGAGCCGGCGCTGCGGGCCCTGCTGCGCCGGTCCGCCGTGTCCTAGCCGGTCCGGACTGCGACCAGCGTGTGTCGGGTGTCGGGTTCAGACGAGGGTGTCGGCGAGGGTCTCCGGGGCGAACAGCTCCGCCGGGTTCAGCCGCCGCCGAGCCAGGCCCTGCTCGTGCGAGTAGCGCAGAAACGTCTCCAGCACCGTCCGGTTGGGTTCGACGCCGTACGGCCAGAAGTCGTCGCTCAGCAGCGCCGCCGCCTCCTCTGCGGCCGGCACCACCCACGGCAGGCTGACCTTCAACGCGGTCACCTCCCGCAGTTCGGCGTAGACCTGGTCCTTAGCCTCGGTGAACGCGTCCAGCAGCGCCCGGGCCAGCCACCGGTGCCGCTGGTAGACGTCGCGGCGCAGCACCACCGTGTGCATGATCGGGAAGATGCCGGTGGCCCGCAGGTACGCCCGTTCGGCGGCGACCGGGTCGGCGAACAGTCGACGGACCCGGTCCGGGCCGGCGGCCGGCTCGAACGACCGGGGTGCCCGAGCGGTGTACAGGGCGTCGATCGCGCCGCCGCGCAACAGTCCGTCGAGCGTCTCGCCCGCGCCGATCGGCCGTACGTCGAACCGGTCCGGCAGGTCCAGCCGCAGCTTCTCCTGCCGGCCGGCGTGGTGCAGACCGCCGGTGCGGTAGCTGACCCCGTCGACCGGCAGCCCATGGTGTTCGGCCAGGATGCCGCGGATCCACACGGCGGCGGTCATCTGGTACTCGGGGATCCCGACCGTACGGCCGGCCAGCTCGGCCGGGTCGCGGATCGGCGACGACGGTGCCAGGTAGATCGAGCCGTGCCGGAACACCCGGGACGGGAAGACCGGGATCGCCACGAACGGCGGTTCGTCGGCGAACAGCGACAGCACGTACGACGACAGGGACATCTCCGCGACGTCGAACTCCTGCCAGCGCAGCATCCGGAAGAAGGTCTCCTCGGGCGGCAGCGGCAGGTAGGTCAGGTCAACGCCGGTCGGCCGTACCATGCCCTCCCGCAGTGCCCGGGTGCGGTCGTAGTCCCAGCAGGCCAGGCTGATCGGCAGCCGCTGCGCCATGGTGCCTCCAATCCTCGCAGCGATGTGGGCATCCTCAGTGGAACGCCGCGCCGCCGTCGACGTTGACCGTCTGTCCGGTGATGAAGTCGCTGTCCGGCCCGGCGAGGAAGGCGACCACGCCGACCAGGTCGGCCGGCACCTGCCGCCGTTTGATCGCCTGGCCGGCGACGATCGCCGCCTCCTGCTCCGGGGTGACGGTGGCCCGCGGGATCTCGGTACGGGTGGCGCCCGGGGTGACCGCGTTGACCCGTACCCCGGCCGGGCCCAGCTCGGTGGCCAGCGCCCGGGTCATCCCGATCAGCGCCGCCTTGGAGGTCACGTAGTGCAGGTAGTTCGGCCGGCCGATCCACACGGTGGCCGACGAGATGTTGACCACCTTGCCGTAGCCGGCCCGGCGCATCACCGGCGCGACCGCCCGGGTGCACAGGAACGGTCCGCGGACGTTGACCGCCATCACCCGGTCCCACTCGGCCGGGTCGATCTGGTCGAACGGCCGCATCGCCAGAGTCGAGAAGATCGCCGCGTTGTTGACCAGGACGTCGATCTCACCGAACGCGTCGGTGCCGCGCCGGACCATCGCCGCCACGCTGTCCGGGTCGGCGACGTCAACCTCGACGGCGAGCGCGCCGTCGCCGATCTCGGCGGCGACGGCACCGGCCGCCTCGGTGTTGCGGTCGGCCACCACCACCCGCGCCCCGTCGGCCGCCAGCCGGTGCGCGAAGGCCCGGCCGAGCCCTTGTCCGCCGCCGGTGACGATGGCCACCCGACCGGCCAGCCGGTCAGCCATCGCCGAGCCGGGACAGTTCGGTACGGGCGTCCATCGGCTGCCACCACGGTTCGACGCCCAGGTCGCGGGCGATCACCCCGGCGGCGATGTATCCGGCGCCGCCGCTGATCGCCCCGTTGGGGTGGCAGGCCGAGCCGGCCAGGTAGAGGTTCGGCAGCGGGGTGCGGTAGCCGAAGTGGTTGTGCAGCACCTGGTCGGCGCTGAGCGCCCCCATGAAGATGTCGCCGTGCCGCATGTTGATCAGTTCCTGCGCGTACTCGTACGCGGTGTAGGTGTACGAGCCCAGCACGGTGGCGTCGGTCAGGTTGGGCGCGTACTCCCGCCACCTGTCCATGATCGACGCGGCCATGTCGCCCTGCATGCGGCGCAGGTTCTCGTGGTCGCCGTCGGGTGCCCACGGCACCACGTGCCAGGCGTACGCGGTGTGTTTGCCCGGCGGCGCCTGACTCGGGTCGAGCACGCTCAGCGCCCCGGCACCGAACTGGACGTTGGCCGGCACCCGACCGTTGTCCACGTCGTCGTGCGCGGCCATCAGACTGGCGATGGTCTCCGAGCCGATGTTGTACTTCAGCGCCCCGTTCACGTGTGGGTCGAAGGCCGCCGAGGTGTACGCTGGAGCCTCGTCGAGCGCCAGGTGCAGGCCGAACAACGTCCAGCCGGTGTAGTGGAACTTGTCCAGCCGGGCCAGGTAGTCGGCGGGCAGTTGATCGCGGCCGACCAGCGTCTCCAGGGTCTGGTGCAGGTCCAGCGTGCTGGCCACGAACTGCCGGGCCCGCATCGAGCGCCCGTCGGCGAGTTCGATGCCGGTGGCCCGACCGCCCTCGACGACGATCCGCTCGACGTGCGCCTGGTTGACGAAGTGTCCGCCGGCGGCGATGAACTCCTCCATCAGCCCGCGGGCCAGATTCCAACTGCCGCCGGCGCACAGCTCGTAGCCGGTGGTCAGGTCGAAGGCGCGGATCAGCGAGCCGAGCGGGCTGTGCGTGCCGAGCGTCTCGTGCAGCACGGTGCCGAACAGCGACAGCTTGAACAGGAACAGCACCTTGACCCGCTCATCGGTGAACAGCTCCTCGACCACCTCACCGGGTTGCCGTCGGGTCAGCTCCATGAAGTCACGACCCAACGCGGTGCGGCCGAGCAGCTCGTCGCGGTCGGCCGGGCTCAGCGGCTCACTGAACCGCTCGCGCAGGAAGATTCGCTGGGTCATCTCCTCCGCCTTGGCGTTCCACTCCCGGAACGTGTCGGCGTCGGCCTTGCTGAACCGGCCGATGCTGGCGAGTGTCTCGTCGAGGTCGCGGGAGAAGACCAGCGCGCTGCCGTCGCGGTGCGGCTGGGCGAACTCGTACCGCGGCGTCAGGTAGCGCACCCGGGCGGACAGCCCCAGGTCACGGAACCACGGCGTCGAGGTGACGCTGAAGTGGTTGATCGAGTGCAGGTTGTGCTGGAAGCCGGGCAGGGTGCGTTCCTCGGTGCTCAGCCCGCCACCGTGGCGCAGCCGCCGCTCGACCAGGAGCACCCGCAGACCGGCCCGGGCCAGGTAGGTGCCGAGGATCAGGCCGTGCTGGCCGGCCCCGATGATGATGCCGTCGTAAGTGTCGGCCGGGTGGTCAGTGGTCGCCACGGTCGCCTCCTCGTGAGTCGTATGTCGGTCCCAGGTGGACGGTGACCGACTTGGGCTGGGTGAACGAGTGCAGTTCCTCGACGCTCTCCTCACTGCCGAGGCCGGAGTCCTTGACCCCGCCGAACGGCAGGCCGGCGAAGTGCCGGGACGCGGTGTTGATCCACACGTAGCCGGCGTCGACCGACCGGGCCCAGCGGTGCGCCCGACCGACGTCGCCGGTCCACACGCTGGCGGTCAGGCCGTACGGCGAGTCGTTGACCATCCGCAGCGCCTCCCGCTCGTCGTCGAACGGGGTGACGCAGAGCACCGGCCCGAAGATCTCCTCGCGGGCCAGCGGGTTGTCCGGCGGCACGTCGACGAAGACGGTCGGCTCCACGTACGCGCCGGGCCCGTCCGGCAGGCCACCGCCGGTGGCCACGGTCAGCCCGGTGTCGCGACCCTGGCGCAGGAAGCCGGCGATCCGGTCCCGGTGGGCGGCCGAGACCATGGTGCCCATCTCGGTGGCCGGATCCAGCGGGTCGCCGACCCGCACCGTGCGGGTGCCGGCCACCACCCGCTCGACCACCTCGTCGACGATCGACCGGTGCACCAGCAGCCGGGAAGTGGAGCCGCAGGACTGCCCGCCGGTCCAGTGAAAGTTCATCCCGGCGACCGCTCCGGCGCTGGCGGCGGCCACGTCGGCATCGGCCAGGATCACCATCGGGTTCTTGCCGCCCAGCTCCAACGACACCTGTTTGACGCCGTGCGCGGCGGCGGTGCGCAGCACCGCCTGGCCGGTGCCGGTACTGCCGGTGAACGCGATCCGCCGCACCAGCCGGTGGCCGACCAGCGCCGGCCCGACGGTGGCGCCGTCGCCGGTCAGCACCGCCAGCACCCCGGCCGGCAGCAGGTCGGCGACCAGTTCACCGAAGCGCAGCGCGGACAGCGGCGTCTGGTCGGGGGCCTTGAGTACCACCGAGTTGCCGGCCAGCAGCGGCGCCGCGACCCGGGAAGCGGCGAACATGACCGGGTGGTTGTACGGCACGATCCGGGCGACCACCCCGTACGGCCGTCGGGTGGTGTAGTGCAGATGGTCGTCGCCGCCGGGCAGGGTCCGGCCGCCCAGCTGGTCGGCCCAGTCGGCGAACCGGTCCAGCAGCTCGGCGGCGAGGTCGACGTCGGCGGTCATCGCGGTGACCGGGTTGCCGCCGTCGGCCGCGTCGAGGTGACCGAGTTCGGCGCGGTGTGCGCGCAGCACCTCGGCCATCGACCGTAGTACGGCGGCCCGTTGCCGGGGCGGGGTGGCCGCCCACTGCGGTTGTGCGGCGTGTGCCGCCCGTACGGCCAGGTCGACGTCGGCGACGGTGGCGGCGGGTGCCCGGCCGAGCACCGCGCCGGTGGCCGGTGACCGGGTCGGGGCCGCCCCGCCGTCGCCGGCCGGGACCAGCCGACCGTCGATCAGCAGCCGCCAGTCGCGTCCGGGGTCGGGGATCATTGCGCCTCGTCTCGGCTCGTCGTCGGGGTGGCGGTCGGCGCGTCCGGCGCCAGGTTCACGGTGGGGTTCGCGGAGGGACTCGCGGTGGGGGAGGAGCCGCGCTGGGCGGCGGTGTGGCCGAAGAGCCAGTCGGTGGACCGGTAGTCGGTTGGTCCACGGTGGGCCAGCGCGTCGTCGCGCAACGCGGAGGCGACGCCATCGACGTGCCAGATGTCGCCCCAGGTGCGGGCGTTGCGCTGCACCCGGGCGGTGCGGGGGGCCCGTTCGCGGACGAACTCCCGCAGCGCGAGGTGGACCGGCGCGTCGGCGTTGACCGGCCCGGCGGGCAGGTGCCGGGTGACGGCGGCGGCGAGCGCGGCGGCGTCCTCCAGCGCCTGGCAGGCGCCCTGGGCCAGGTACTGCAGCATCGGATGGGCGGCGTCGCCGAGCAGGGCGACCCGTCCGCCGTGCACCCAGTCGTCGATCGGCGTCCGGTCGTACATCGGCCACCGCTGGTCGGTCCGGATCGCCTGGACGGCGGTCCGCACGTGCGGGCAGGACCGGGAGAACGCCTCCTGCAGCTCAGCCGGGCCGCCCCAGTCCGGGTCGCCCTGCCGGTACCGTTCGCTGCGGAACACCGCGACCTGGTTGTAGTAGCTGCCGCCGCGCAGGGCGTACTGCACGAAGTGCATCCCGGGGCCGAGGAAGGCGACCACCTCGGACAGGTCGGCGGTCCGGCTGGCCTGTTCGATCGGGATCGCGCCCCGGTAGGCGACGTAGCCGCTGCATTCCGGCTCGTCGTCGCTGACCAGTGCGCGGAACCGGGAGTGCAGGCCGTCGGCGGCGACGACCGCCCGGGCGCGGTAGCGCTGCCCGCCGGCGCAGTCGATCTCGACGGCGTCCGGGTCGGGCCGGATCGCGATCACCTCGCGGTCGGGTTCGAGTACCGCGCCGGCCTCGGCGGCCCCGGCGAGCAGCAGGTCGAGCAGGTCGCGGCGGTGTGCGACGACGTACGGGGCCAGGTAACGCTCGGTGAACGGCCCGGTGAGGTCGAGCCGGTTGAGTTCCCGTCCGGTGCGGGCGTCGGCGAGGACCAGGTGCCGGGGCGCCAGCCCGGCGGCGATCAACTGGTCGAGCAGGCCCCATTCGCGTAGCAGCCGGGTGGCGTTGGGGGCGAGCTGGATGCCGGCACCGACCTCGCCGAAGGCGGCGGCCCGTTCCAACACCCGGACCTGCCGCCCGGCGCGGGCCAGGGCGAGAGCGGTGCCGAGCCCGCCGATGCCGCCACCGACCACGATGAACTCATCGGTCTGCCCGTCGCTGGCCGTCAACGTGCCTCCTGGTGGGTGTGGGCCGGGCCGGTCTGCGGACGCAGGGCCGGCCGAGGTTGCCCGACGCTAACCCCGCTTCTGTTCAGAAGAATCCGCGTCGACCGGCCTTTCTGGTCAGCAGAACGACAGCCGTTGGCGGGCTGCCGGTCATACCGACCATGGCGAACCAAGCGCTTGTTAGGGTACGCTGCCCGCCATGTCGCCCCGAGACTCCGCCGCCCCGCAGGCCGTTATCGTCGCCGCCGCCCGCTCGCCGATCGGCCGGGCGCGTAAGGGCTCACTCGCCACGCTGCGCCCCGACGACCTCGCCGTGGACATCACTCGGGCCGCGCTGGCGCAGGTGCCCGCCCTGGACCCGGCGCAGGTGCAGGACGTCCTGCTCGGATGCGCCCAGCCGGCCGGCGAACACGGCCACAACCTGGCCCGGATGGTCGCCGTCGGGTTGGGCCTGGACGGCACCCCTGGCACCACCGTGCAGCGCTACTGCGCCTCGTCGGTGCAGACCACCCGGATGGCCTTCCACGCGATCCGGGCCGGGGAGGGCGACGTCTTCATCTCCGCCGGCGTGGAGATGGTCTCCCGGTACGACGCCGGAAAGTCGGACAATCTGCCGGGAACTCGTAACGAGCGGTACGCGGCCGCCGGTGTCCGCAGCGCGGCGCGCGCCGCCGGCGACGGTGGTCGGTGGCAGGACCCCCGGGACACCGGGGCGTTGCCGGATCCGTACATCGCGATGGGGGAGACCGCTGAGAACGTCGCGCAGCTGTACGGGGTGAGCCGGGCCGACCAGGACGAGTTCGCGGTGCGCAGTCAGAACCTGGCCGAGCAGGCGATCGCCGACGGCTTCTACGCCCGCGACATCACCCCGGTGATGTTGCCGGACGGCACCGTCGTCGACCGCGACGACGGCCCCCGCCCCGGGGTGCGGTTGGCGTCGGTGGCCGCGCTCAAGCCGGTGTTCCGCCCGGACGGCACGGTCACCGCCGGGAACTGCTGCCCGCTCAACGACGGCGCCGCCGCCCTGGTGGTGATGAGCGCCGCCCGGGCCGCCGAGCTGGCCGTCACCCCGCTGGCCCGGATCGTGGCCACCGGCGTCTCCGCGATCAGTCCGGAGATCATGGGCCTCGGCCCGGTGGAGGCGACCCGGCGGGCGTTGGGGCACGCCGGGCTGACCATCGGTGACATCGACCTGGTGGAGATCAACGAGGCTTTCGCCGCCCAGGTGCTGCCCTGCGTGCGGCTGCTCGGCATCGATCCTGACCGGGTGAACGTCAACGGCGGGGCGATCGCGGTAGGTCACCCGTTCGGGATGACCGGTGCCCGGATCACCGCCACCCTGATCCGGGCACTGCGCGAACGTGACCGGCAGTTCGGACTGGTCACCATGTGCGCCGCCGGGGGGCAGGGGATGGCGATGGTGATCGAGCGGGCGAGCTGAACCCGGGCTGGCCAACCAATCAAGCGCTTGGTACATTGCGGGTGCGCCGGTTCCGGCGTACCCGCACCCGTGACCAGCCAGGATCGAGTAGGTGGCGATGACCGACAAACGGATGACCGCCGAGCAGGTGGTGAGCGAACTGCGCTCCGGCATGACCATCGGCATCGGCGGCTGGGGCTCGCGCCGCAAGCCGATGTCCCTGGTCCGGGCGATCCTGCGGTCGGACCTCGACAATCTGACCGTCGTTACCTACGGCGGCCCCGACGCCGGCCTGCTGCTCGCCGCCGGCAAGGTCCGCCGGCTGGTGTACGGCTTCGTCTCCCTCGACTCGATCCCGCTGGAGCCGCACTTCCGGGCCGCCCGCCAGGCAGGCGCCGTCGAGGCCGTCGAATACGACGAGGGCATGCTCTACCTCGGCCTGTACGCCGCCGCCTGCCGGCTGCCGTTCCTGCCCACCCGGGTCGGACTCGGCTCCGACCTGATGCGGATCAACCCGGACCTGCGGACCGTGCGCTCGCCGTACGACAATGAGGAACTGCTCGCCGTGCCCGCGCTGCGGCTGGACGCCGCCCTGGTCCACCTGCACCGTGCCGACGTCCACGGCAACGCCCTCTGCCTCGGGCCCGACCCGTACTTCGACGACCTGTACTGCGCGGCCGCCGACCGCGCCTACGTCTCCTGCGAACAGGTCGTGCCGACCGAGCAGCTCACCCCGGCGTCGGCGGTGCTGGTGCGTCGCCACCAGGTCCGCGGCGTGGTCCCGGCCGCGCGCGGTGCCCACTTCACCTCGTGCGACCCGGACTACCCGCGCGACGAACCGTTCCAGCGGGAGTACGCCGTAGCGGCCGGCACCGAGCGGTGGGCCGCGTTCCGGGACCGCTACCTCGACACCGACGAGGCCGGCTACCAGCGGGCCGTCGCCGACCGCAACGAGTGGACGGAGGTAGCTCGGTGAGCGCGGCGGCCGAACCGACCCGCGCCGAGGTGTGTGCGGTCGCCTGCGCCGAGGCGTGGCGCGGCGACGGGGAGATCCTGGCCAGCCCGATCGGACTGGTGCCGACGATTGGCGCCCGCCTGGCCCGGGCCACCTTCTCCCCGGATCTGCTGCTCACCGACGGTGAGGCCGCGCTCGGCGTGGGCACCTGGCCGGTCGGCGGATCCCCGGCACAGACCGAGGGGGCACTGCCGTTCCGGCAGATCTTCGAGCTGATCTGGTCCGGCCGCCGGCACGTGATGATGGGACCGGGTCAGATCGACCGGTACGGCAACATCAACATCTCGGCGATCGGCGACTTCCACCGGCCGAAGGTGGCCCTGCTCGGAGTCCGGGGCGCACCGGGCAACACGGTCAGCCACCCGTGCAGCTACTGGGTGCCCCGGCACAGCCGCCGGACCTTCGTCGAGCAGGTCGACCTGGTCTGCGGCATCGGCTACGACCGGGCCGCGTCTGCCGGGCCGTCTGCGGCACGCTTCCACCAGTTGCGTCGGGTGGTGAGCGACCTCGGAGTCTTCGACTTCACCGGCCCGGACCACCGGATGCGACTGGTGTCGACGCATCCCGGCGTCACCGTCGAACAGGTCCACGAGGCGACCGGGTTCGAGCTGTGGACCGGCGGGGAGGTGCCGCAGACCCGGCTGCCGACGGCGCAGGAGCTGACCCTCATCCGTACCGTCATCGACCCGGCCGGCCACCGCGACACGGAGGTGCGGCGATGACCGACCGCCCGGAGCGGCCGGCCGCCGGACCGGCCCGGACCCACCCGGCGCTGCGTACCCCGATCTGCGAACTGTTCGGGGTGCGCTACCCGATCGTGCAGACCGGGATGGGCTTCGTCTCCGGCCCCCGGCTGGTCGCCGCCACCGCCGAGGCCGGCGGGCTGGGCATCCTCGCTGGCGCCACCCTCGACCTGCCCGACCTGGCCGCCGCGATAGCCGAGATCCGGCGGAACACCACGCGGCCGTTCGGGGTGAACGTGCGGGCCGACGCCGCCGACGCCGCGCAGCGGATCGACCTGCTGATCCGGGAGAACGTCCGGGTCGCCTCGTTCGCCCTGGCCCCGGAGCCGGAGCTGATCGCCCGGCTACGCGACGCCGGGGTACGGGTGGTGCCCTCGGTCGGTGCCCGCCGGCACGCCGAGAAGGTGGCTGCCTGGGGTGCCGACGCGGTCATCGTGCAGGGCGGCGAGGGCGGCGGCCACACCGGAGCGGTCCCGACCAGCCTGCTGCTGCCGCAGGTGGCCGACGCCGTCGACATCCCGGTGATCGGCGCCGGCGGGTTCTTCGACGGCCGAGGGCTGGTCGCCGCCCTCGCCTACGGCGCGGCCGGGGTGGCGATGGGCACCCGGTTCCTGCTCACCAGAGACAGCACGGTCAGCCCGCAGGTGCTGCGGCGCTACCTCGACGCCGGGCTGGACGGCACCGTGGTGACCCGGGCGCTCGACGGCGTGCCACAGCGGGTGCTGCGCACCAACTTCATCGACCGGCTGGAACGCGCCGGGCCGGCACGCCGGCTGGTCCGCTCGGTACGCAGCGCCGCCCGGTTCCGGCAGCTCACCGGAACCCCGTGGCGGCACCTGCTCGCCGAAGGCCGGGCGATGCGCCGCAACCGGGAGCTGACCTGGGGGCAGGTGCTGCTCGCCGCGAACACCCCGATGCTGCTGCGCGCCGCGATGGTGGACGGCCGGGCCGACCTCGGGGTGATGGCGACCGGGCAGGTGACCGGGCTCATCGATGACCTGCCCAGCTGCGCCGAGCTGATCGACCGGATCGTCGCCGAGGCGACGGCGGTGCTGGGCGGACTGCAGGAGGGACGAGCCGATGGCGACCGTTGAACCGCCGGCCGGGCGCGGTGCACCCGCCGGGCCGCAGCCACCCGTACCGCCGGCCGGGCACGGCCTGCTCGCCGGCCGGACCGTGCTGGTCACCGCCGCCGCCGGCACCGGCATCGGCGCGGCGACCGCCCGACGCTGCGCCGAGGAGGGTGCCCGGGTGGCGATCAGCGACCGGCACGAGACCCGGCTGCGGGCGACCGCCGATGAGCTCGCCGCCGCCACTGGTGTCGAACCCCTCGCCGTCGTCTGCGACGTGACCGTCGAATCGCAGGTACAGACCATGATCGACCAGGTCGTCGCCGGCTACGGCCAGCTCGACGTGCTGGTCAACAACGCCGGCCTGGGCGGCACCGCCCGGATCACCGAGATGACCGACGACCAGTGGCACCGGGTGCTGGACGTCACCCTCACCGGCACCTTCCGGTGCACCCGGGCCGCGCTGCGACACATGATGCCGCGCGGCAGCGGCGTGATCGTCAACAACGCCTCCGTACTCGGTTGGCGGGCCCAGCAGGGCCAGGCACACTACGCCGCCGCCAAGGCCGGGGTGATGGCGTTGACCCGGTGCAGCGCCGTCGAGGCCGCCGAGGCCGGGGTCCGGGTGAACGCCGTCGCGCCGAGCCTCGCCATGCACGCCAACCTGGCCAAGGTCACCGACGACGCCCTGCTGGCCGCGCTGGCCGACCGGGAGGCGTTCGGCCGGCCCGCCGAACCCTGGGAGGTGGCCAACGTGATCGTCTTCCTGGCCAGCGACTACGCCTCGTACCTGGTGGGCGAGGTGCTTTCGGTCAGCAGCCAACACCCGTGAGGACCCGACCATGACATCCACAGCGGACAGCACGATGGTCGTCGCGACCACCGGCGCCGACGGAGTGACCGAGATCGTGGTCGACCGGCCACCGGTCAACGCCCTGCCGGTCGCCGGCTGGTACCGCCTCGCCGAGGCGGTCACCGCCGCCGGTGCCGACCCGGCCACCCGGGCCGTGGTGCTGCGGGCGCAGGGCCGCGGCTTCAACGCCGGGGTCGACATCAAGCAGATCCAGGCGGATCCCGGCAACGACGCGCTGATCGGCGCCAACCGGGGCTGCTTCGCGGCGTTCGCCGCCGTCTACGACTGCCCGGTGCCGGTGGTCGCCGCCGTCCACGGTTTCTGCCTCGGCGGTGGCATCGGCCTGGTCGGCAACGCCGACATCATCGTGGCCAGCGACGACGCCACGTTCGGACTGCCCGAGGTGGACCGGGGCGCGCTCGGCGCCGCCACCCACCTGTCCCGCCTGGTGCCGCAGCACCGGGCCCGGGCGATGCTCTACACCTCCGCCACCGCCACCGCCGCCGAGCTGCACGCCTACGGCTCGGTGCTGCGTGTGGTCCCGGCCGCCGACCTGCGGTCCGCCGCGTTGGAGGTCGCCCGGCAGATCGCCGCCAAGGACCCGGCGGTGATCCGGGCGGCCAAGGAGTCGCTCAACGGCATCGACCCGTGGGACGTCAAACGCAGCTACCGCTACGAGCAGGGCTTCACCTTCGAGTTGAACCTGTCCGGTGTCGCACACCGGGTCCGCGACGGCTTCGGCGACCGGCCCGACACCGGGCCGGCACAGCAACATGGTGACCGGCCGGGGTCGGCCGAACCGGGCCGGGAGGGCTGACCGATGGACCTGCGTCCGGACCCCGCCGACGAACAGTTCCGCGTCGAGGCCCGCGACTGGCTGCGCGCCCACCGGCCGGCCCGTCCACTGCCCTCCGGCGACACCCGCGCCGGCTTCGCCGCCCACCTGGAGTGGGAGCGCACGCTGCACGA
Source organism: Micromonospora sp. LOL_013 (assembly GCF_048060315.1). Classification (NCBI taxonomy): domain Bacteria; kingdom Bacillati; phylum Actinomycetota; class Actinomycetes; order Micromonosporales; family Micromonosporaceae; genus Micromonospora; species Micromonospora sp. LOL_013. Next base: position 82,938 of record NZ_JBHMIQ010000004.1, on the reverse strand, counting down.
CGGCGGCTGGTCGGTGGTCTCCTGGCCGCGCCGCTACGGCGGCCGGGACGCCTCGCCCTGGCAGTGGCTGATCTTTGAGGAGGAGTACGCCGCCGCCGGCGCTCCGCAGCGGGTCACTCAGAACGGCATCTTCCTGCTCGCGCCGACCCTGTTCGAGTTCGGCACCGACGAGCAGCGGGACCGGATCCTCCCGGGGATGGCCGCCGCCGAGCAGTTGTGGTGCCAGGGCTGGTCCGAACCGGGAGCCGGCAGCGACCTGGCCGCGTTGACCAGCCGGGCGGTCCGCGACGACGCGGCCGGCGGGTGGCGGCTGACCGGGCACAAGACGTGGACCACCCGGGGCGCGTTCTGCACCCACCTCTTCGGCCTGTTCCGCACCGACCCGCAGCAGCAGCGGCACCGAGGGCTGACCTACCTCCTGGTGCCGCTGGACGCCCCCGGGGTGACCGTGCGGGGATTCGGCCGGTTCGACGGCGACGAGGGGTTCGCCGACGTCTACCTCGACGACGTGTTCGTCCCCGACGCCGACGTGATCGGCGAGGTCGGGGCCGGCTGGCGGGTGGCGATGGCCACCACCGGCTCCGAACGGGGCCTCACCCTGCGCCCGCCGGGCCGGTTCACCGCAGCCGCCGCCCGGCTGGTCCAGCTGGCCGGCGACCGGCCGGACCGGCTCACCGGCCGGCTGCGCGAGCAGGTGGTACGGGCCTGGCTCGGCGCCCGCGCCTACCAGCTGTTCACCCTGGCCCAGGTGACCCGGATGCTCGACGGTGACCCGCCGGGCGCGGCAGCCAGCCTCAACAAGATCCACTGGTCCGAGCTGGACATCGCGCTGCACCGTACCGCCCTCGACCTGCTCGGCCCGGAGGCCGAGGTCGACGCCGACTGGACCCGGGGCTTCCAGTTCTCCCTGGCCGGCCCGATCTACGCCGGCACCAACGAGATCCAACGCGGCATCGTCGCCGAGCGGCTGCTCGGCCTGCCCCGACGCTGAGGAGGAGACGGCATGCGGTTCGCCCTCACCGACGAGCAGGCCACGCTGCGCGACGCGGTCGACGACCTGCTCACCGCCGAATGCCCACCGGCGGTGGTCCGCGCCGGCTGGCCCGGCGGTGACCCCGCCCCGCTGGACCGGCTGTGGACCGCGCTCGCCGAGATGGGCCTGCTCGCCGCAGCGGTGCCCGACGCCGCTGGCGGGCTCGGACTGACCGAGGTGGACCTGGTGCCGCCGCTCACCGCCGCCGGGTACGCGGCGGTGCCGCTGCCGGTGGCCGAGACCGCCGCCGTCGCCGGCCCGTTGCTGGCCGCCGCCGGCGACCCCGGCGGGCAGCTGGCCGCGCTCGTCGAGGGCCGCTGCCGGATCGCCGTCGCCGGGCCGGGCGGCCTGGTCCCGTATGGGCAGCGGGCCGACCTGCTGCTGCTCCTGACCCCGCCGGACGGACCCCGACTGGTCCGACCGGACGGGGTCGCGGCCACGCCGGTGCCGACCATGGACGGCAGCCGGGCCGCGCTGCGGCTCACCGGGGACCCCGCCGTCGGGCCGTCGGCCGGAATCCGGCTCGACGTGCCGGCCGATCTGCTGGCGCTGACCGCCGACCGGGCCACCCTGGCCGCGTCGGCCCAGCTGGTCGGGCTGGGCCGGCGGATGCTCGACCTCACCGTCGGCCACGTCGGCACCCGCCGCCAGTTCGGCGCCCCGGTCGGCAGCTTTCAGGCGGTGCAGCACCAGCTCGCCGACGCCCTGCTCGGGCTGGAACTCGCCGCCCCGGCTGTGCTCGCCGCCGGCTGGGCGGCCGCTACCGGTGCCGACAGCCGTCCGGCCGACGTGTCGGCCGGCTACCTGCTCGCCGCAGACGCAGCCGAACGGACCGCCCGCGCCGCGCTGCAGTGCCACGGCGCGATCGGCTATACGACCGAGTACGACCTGCACCTGTACGCCAAGCGGGTGTGGGCGATCGTGGCAGCGACCGCCGGCACCGACTATCACCTCGACCGGCTCGGCACCGCGATCGGACTGCCCGCTGCCACCGCCGAGCAAGGAGGACGACCGTGACCGACGCCGCCGCGAGCCCGCCACCCGCCGACGACGCTACGGCCCACGACGACGAGGCGGTGGTCCGGTACGCCACCGACGGGCCGGTGGCGGTGGTCACCATGAATCGCCCCCGGTACGCCAACGCGCAGAACTCCGCGATGACCTACGCCCTCGACGACGCCTTCTCCCGGGCCGCCGCCGACGACGACGTACGGGTGGTGGTGCTCGCCGGTGCCGGCAAGCACTTCTCGGCCGGGCACGACATCGGCACACCCGGGCGCGACGCCGACCGCAGCTACCCGCGCCGGGCCGGGCTGTGGTGGGACCACGTCGGCAAGGCCGGCGCGGAGAGCCGGTTCGCCCGCGAGTCCGAGGTCTACCTCGGCATGTGCCGGCGCTGGCGGGAACTGCCCAAACCGACCATCGCCATGGTGCAGGGCGCCTGCATCGCCGGCGGCCTGATGCTCGCCTGGTGCTGTGACCTGATCGTCGCCGCTGACGACGCCCGGTTCGCCGATCCGGTCGTACGGATGGGCATTCCCGGCGTCGAGTACTTCGCCCACCCGTGGGTGATGGGACCCCGGTTCGCCAAGGAGTTTCTCTTCCTCGGCGAGCGGGTCGACGCGGACCGGGCGCTGGCCCTCGGCATGGTCAACCGGGTGGTGCCCCGGGCCGAGCTGCAGCCGTACACGATGGAGCTGGCCGGCCGGATCGCCACCATGCCCCGGCTCGGCCTGGCACTGACCAAGAAGGCGGTCAACCAGGCCGAGGACCTGATGGGTCTGCGCGCCGGGATGGACTCGGTGTTCGGTCTGCACCACGTGGCGCACGCGCACAACGCGGAGGTCGGTGACGATCCGCTGGCCGGCCACGACGCCCGTAGCATGCGCGAGCGGCCGGACGGTGCCGGCTGATGCGGTTCGACCTGCAGCTGTTCGGTCTGTCGGCCGCCGAGTACGCGCCGCTCGCGGTGCACGCCGAGCGGCTCGGCTTCCACACCGTCTGGCTGGCCGACCACGTGATCACCCCGGCAAGCTACGCGCCGACCTACCCGTACCGGTCCTCCGGCGACCCCGGCATCCGGCCGAGCACCCCGTTGGCCGACGTGACCGTGACGCTCGGCCACCTGGCCGCCCGGACCACCCGGATCCGGCTCGGTACCGGCGTGCTGATCGCTCCGCTACGGGATCCGTTCCACATCGCCCGTGCCTGGGCAAGTCTGCAGCAGTTGTCCGCCGGCCGGGCGGTGCTCGGCGTCGGGGTCGGCTGGATGGCCGAGGAGTTCGCCGCGCTCGGCGCCGACTTCGGCACCCGGGGCGCCCGCACCGACGAAATGCTGCGGGTGCTCGACCTGCTCTGGTCCGGCCGGCCGGTCGCCCACCACGGGCGGTTCTTCGACTTTCCGACCGTACACTTCGGTGCCGCGCCGCAACCGCCGGTGCCGGTGGTGGTCGGCGGGCACAGCCGGGCCGCGCTGCGTCGGGCGGCCCGGCACGGCGCCGGCTGGTTCGGGCCGGACGTCGACCTGGCCACCTCCGCCCGGCTGTGCGCTCGGATAACCGCGCTGCGGGAGCAGCTCGGCCGGGCCGACGACGACTTCACCCACCACGTCAGGCTTTTTGGTGAAATCAGCGTCGCCGCCGTCGAGGCGTACCGCGACGCCGGTCTCGACCACCTGGTCGTCGCGCCGTTCACCCGGCGGCTACCGGCGGCCACCCGGGCGGACCGGCTGGCCGCCCTCGACTCCGTCGCCGAGCGGCTCGCGCCGCTGTGGCCCGACCCGGCACCGACCGGCCACCCCACAGGAGAGAACGCATGACCGCAGCCGCCGGCCCGGGCGTCTTCGACCGGGCGACCATCGACGAGTACACCCGGGCCGGGCACTGGGACGACGACACCATCGCGTCGATGGTCGCCCGGCACGCCGCCGGCCGCCCGGACGACCCGGCGTTCTTCGCCACCGACGCCACCTTGAGCTGGTCGGCGTACGACACGCTGAGCACCCGGCTGGCCGGCGGCTACGTGCTGGGCGGCCTGCGGCCGGGGGAGCGGATCGCCACCCTGCTCACCAACGGCGCGCTGGTGCACGTCGCCTACCTCGCGGCGCAGAAGGCCGGCCTGGTGACGGTCGGCATCGGCCCCCGGGCTGGCGCGGCCGAGGTACGGCACCTCATCCGGCGTACCCGCGCGACCGCGCTGCTCACCCGGCCGGTGCACCGGGGCCGCGCCGCCGCTGACCTGGCCGCCGAGCTGCGCGCCGGTGAACCCCCGGCCGACCGGCCGGCGCACCTGACCGTGCACCTCACCGCGGCCGGCGAGGTCAACCTGCTGCGCGACGGTGAACCACTCCCGCTGCCCGACGTGGCCACGGCGGCCGCCGCCCTTGCCGGCCGCGGCCTCGGCGCCAACGACCTGTTCTTCCTCAACTCCACGTCGGGCACGACCGGCCTGCCCAAGTGCGTGATGCAGACGATGAACACCCGCAAGTACTTCGGGCCGCTCGCGGCCGAGGCCGCCCGGTTCGGTCCGGACGAGGTGTTCGCCAGTGCGCTGCCCGCACCGTACGGCTTCGGGCAGTGGAGCGGGCACGTGGTGCCGACCATGTACGGCTACCCGACGGTGCTGGCCGAGGAGTTCGACGCGGAGCAGACCTGGCAGCTGATCGAACGGCACCGGGTCACCGTGCTCGCCGCCGTGACCAGCCAGTTCGTGATGATGCTCAACGCCGGTGGGTACGCCGAGCGGGACGTGTCGTCGCTGCGGGTGCTGTTCACCGGCGGGGAGCGGGTGCCGGCGCAGCGAGCGGCGCGGTTCGAGGAGGAGACCGGCTGCGCCGTGCTGCAGTTCTACGGCTCCAACGAGGCCGGACCGATCAGTGTGACCCGGGTTGACGACTCCCGGGAGCACCGGCTGGGCACCGCCGGCCGGGTGATTCCGCAGATGCGGGTGCGGCTGTTCGACACCGACGGTGTCGACGTGACCGCGTCCGGCGGGCCGGGGCAGTGCGCCGCCCGGGGGCCCGGGCTGACTCCCGGCTACTACGACGATCCGGACGCCAACCGGCAACTGGTCAACCCGCAGGGCTGGATGCTCACCGGCGACCTGGTGCGGGTCGACCCGGCCGGCTATCTGACGGTCACCGGCCGGGTGGCGGACTTCATCATCCGGGGTGGACACAACATCAGCGTGCTGGCCGTCGAGGAGGCGGTCGGCGGCTGCGAGCGGGTTGCCCAGGTGGCGGTGGTGCCGGCCGCCGACGAGGTGCTCGGCGAGCGGGCCTGCGCGTACGTGGTGACCACCGACGGAGCCGAGCTGACCCTCGACGAGCTGCGGGCCGAGCTGGCCGCCCGGGGAGTCTCCAAGTACGAGTGGCCGGAACGGCTGGCAACCCTGGCCGAGCTGCCGCTGAGCGCGGGCGGCAAGGCGGACAAGGCCCGGTTGCGGGCCGACGCCGCGACCCGGTTCGGATGACGGGCCCACGCCGGCTCCCGGGACCCCGGGTGACCCGGCGGGTCAGGCGGTGGTCGGCCCGGTCCAGACCGCGACGACCTGATCGCTGGTGGTCCAGTCCTCCGGGGCGAGCAGGGCCCGGAACGCCGGTTCGCAGGCGGCGGTGAGCTCGGCGTTGTTGTTGGCGACGCAGTCGGCCGGCACGACGGTGAAGTAGTCCCGTTCGATCGCGTCGCGGACGGTGGACTCGACACATCCGGTGCCGGCGACACCGGTCACCACCAGGCTGCGGATGTCCCGGCTGCGGAGCAGGTTCTCCAGCTGGGTGCCGACGAACGCGCTGCGCCGCAGCTTCTCGAACACCACCTCGCCCGGCTGCGGGGCGAGCGCGTCCACGATCTCCCAACCCCAGGTGCCCCGCATGCAGTGCAGCGGTTCGAAGCCGTGCCGCAGGTTGTCGGCGAGCCAGACCGGTGAGGCCAGCGACCCGTCGGGATGCTGTACCACCCGGCAGTAGAGCACCGCGACGCCGGCCGTGCGGGCTGCGGCGGCGAGCCGGGCGATCGGCGTCACCACGCTCTGGAAGCCGGCCACCATCGCCGTGCCGAAGGCCTTCGCGCAGTATCCGTCGTCGTGGACGAAGTCGTTCTGCATGTCCACGATGAGCAGCGCCGTACGGGTCGGTTCGATCTTGAGTTCGAGGCGGTCGGGCAGGACGTGACCGAGGTACCTGCGGGCCATCGGAGCTCCCGGGGGATCGACGGGTGCGCGGCGCCGGGGATCCCCCGCCGCCGATCAAGCAAGTGCTTGGTTGACCTGATGGTATGCCCGGTCCGGTCGACCGGGCAATGCCCCGGCCCGGCACCCCGCCTGCCGACGACCCGCGGGGTGCGTCGACGACCGTCGACGCACCCCCGGCGACGGTCACCAGGTGGCGCAGTAACCGACGCTGTACGTCCGGGCACCCGGCTTCAACGTCCGGTTCCAGTCCACGCCGGTGATCCGCCAGGTGCCGTCGCCGAACGACTCCCGCTCGAAGTTCCACGCGGTGTAGACGTCGCCGGGCAGCTCGACCGCCGCCCGCCAGTCGACCGGCTGATCGGTGGCGTTGCTGGCGATGATCTCCGTGCAGTACCCGCCGCCGCTGTCCGAGTCCCACTGCGTGATCGGCTCGAAGGTCACGTCGACATTGGTGCCGTCGACCAGCCGGCCGACCCCCCACCGCGCGGTCGTCTGGTAGCCGACGCCGTTCTGCTCGGCCCAGTTGCGAATCGCCGTACGGGCGCCGTCGGCGGCGTCGTTGACCTGGAAGTCCAGTCCGTGGAAGGTGTCCAGACCGCCGTACTCGAGCAGACTGATCGCCGCCTCGACGGTGTAGCCCGTGTCGGTACGCACCGCCGCGCTGGTCAACCGGCCGGCCTGGAACGCCTCGTCACCGGTGCCGAACGAGACGACGTTGTCGGCGTTGACCCGGATCTGCGTGTCGTCGTAGCGGTAGGGGCCGTTCTTCGCGTTGCCGGCGTCGACGTAGATCTCCACCGAGTCCTGCGTCCACGGATCGGAGCCGGTGACGTCGACCACCGGGTCGGCCACCTCGGCCAGCACGTACAACGTCTGGTCCTGCCACAGGGTCCGGACGGTGGCCACCGCCCCGTCGGTGCCGGCCACCTGCTTGGCGGTGGTGACCGTGGTCGCGTGCGACCAGCCCGCGTCGACCGTACCGTCGATGACCGGAGCGCTCGGCGTCCGGACGACCTCCAGGTAGGACAGCTCCTCGACCAGGGTGAGGGTGCCGACGGTGCCGGTCGTGGCCCAGCCGGTCGTGGTGTCGTCGTCGGTGACCCGTACGTCGAAGGGGACGGTGTCGCCTTCGTCCGGGTCGGTCAGCGGCAGCTGCGCGACGACGGCGTAACCGCCGTCCCGCTCGGTCGCCACCGCCGGTACGTCCCCCGCCCCGTCCCGGGCCACCGGGTACGTCTCGCCGTCGAGCACGAACTCGACCCGGTCGTCCGACGACAGGGTGGGGTCGGTGACCGAGACGTACGCGGTCAGCCGGTCTGCCGACCAGCGCAGCTGGAACCCCGCCGTCTCCTTCACCGGGTGCAGGGGCAGTTTGCGCCAGGTGAGGTCCGAGGTGGCCCCGGCGGACAACGCGACGTCGCCGGCGAAGACGTTCGCGGTGCGCAGCCGGGCCGGCAGCTCCGCGTCGACCGCGCCGTAGTACGCCGGCTTGGCCTGGTATCCGTCGTCGAACAGCAGTGGGGCGCCGCTGTCAGAGCGCCACGACCGATTGTCGGTCAGCCCCCACACGGTGACGACGGCCAGTTCATCGGTGTACGCCCGGAAGATCCGGAACGCGTCCCGCAGAAAGTAGCCCTGCTCGATCAGGTTGGCCTGGGTTACCGGGGTCCCGATGGTGACATCGAGCTCGGTGACCGCCTGGACCACCGGCAGACCGGCGAACCTTTCCAGCGTGGTTTCGAGGCTGCCGACCGGTGTCGACAGCGACACGTGGAACTGGTGTCCCACCCCGTCGAGCGGCACGCCGCGGTCGAGCAGCCGCTCGACGAGAGCGTGGTAGCGCGCCTGCTTGCCGCTCTGCTCGGTGTTGTAGTCGTTGATGAACAGGGTGACCGGATCGGCGTCGGCCACCGCGTACACGTCGTTGAACGCCTCGTCGGCGTACTGGAACGACAGGTCGATGAACTCCTCGCCGAGGATCCGGTACCACTCGCTGCGGCGCAGGCCGTCGGCGTACTCGCCGCTGTCGCTGACCACCTCGTTGACCACGTCGAACGCGTTCAGCGGGTTGGTGTCGGAGCCGAACCGGCCGTACCGGTCGCTCAGCGACTCGGCCACCGCGAAGATGTGCCCGCGCAGCCGGTCGCGCAGCACCTGCTGGTCGGCGGCCGACGAACTCAACGGCTCGCCGTCGGCGTCCTGGAACATCCACTCGGGGGTCTGGCTGTGCCAGACCAGCACGTGTCCGTACACGCCGAGCTCGTTGGCCTGCGCGAAGTCCATCATTGCGATTGCCTGCTCGTGCGGCCGGAAGTTGCGGTCCGCGTCGTACCACGCCTCCGGCTTCATGTGGTTCTCCGGTGTGACGTTGGTGAAGTGCCGGGTCAGCAGCTCGGCGGCGGACCCGACGGTCTCCCGGCTGTCGATCGCGACGCCGACCGGGAAGTCGGTAGTCTCGTGGATCCCGGTGAGGTCCTCGATGACCGGTGGCTCGGGCACCCGCACCACGACGTCGTCGAGCAGGAAGTCGCTGGTGTTGCCGGTGACGTCCGCGCCCTGCCAGCTGGTCTCGAAGTAGAGGAACGCGCTGGTGAAGGTCGGCGCGGTGAAGCTCGCGGTCACTCCGGTCCACCCGTCATCGGTGACCGACTCGAACTGGGCGAGGGTGCTGAACGACTCGCTGCCGTCGGCGGTGGTGGCGGCAATGCTCAACCAGATGGCGTCGGTCGGCTGACCCTGCGCGAACCGCAGCCAGCCGGACAGTTCGTAGCCGACGCCCGGCTCGAACGCGGTGGTGACGTCCCGCCCGATCCCGGCGCCCTGGTTGACCCGGTCGGTGACGAGCGCGGCCGTCGCGCCGCCGTGCGCGACGTCGGTCAACTCGACGGTCGGTGCCCCCGGGCCACCGTCGCGCGGCCCCCAACCGTCGAGGCCGTCCTCGAAGTCGCTGTCGATGACGACGGTGCCCGGCGGTGGCCCGCCCGGCCCGGTGTCCGGCGCGGTGATCAGGATGTCGTCGACCAGGTACGTGGCGGTGGCCTCGGCGGCCTCCAGGTAGACCTGGTACGTGGCCGGGTCGGCGTCGGCCGGCACGGTGAACACGCCGGTCACCGTGGTCCAGTCGTCGGCGGTGACCGTGGTGTCGCCGATCCAGTCGTAGTCCGGCTTCATGACGAACCGGAACCCGGACGACGCCGGCCCGTCCGGGGCCAGCCGGACGCGCGCCGAGAAGGTGTGGGTGACGCCGGCGGTGAAGATTCCGGTAGGGCTCTGCAGCCCGTCGAACCCTTCGACACGGTCGCTGACCCGCAGCGCCCGGCCGTCGTCGGTGTCCACGACGGTCAGGGTGGGGTCACCGCTGGCGAACCAGGTGCTGGTGGTGCCGTCCTCGAAGTCGACCGCGCTCACCGTGACCGCGCCGGGAGTCTCGTCGGGGCCGGTGACGGCAACGTCGCCGAGCAGGTCGGTCGCGCTGGTCGCGGGGCCGTGCCAGTCGGCGGTACGGCCGGTGACCGACAGACTGTTCGCGCTGTCCCGACCTTCCTCGGCGATCGGCAGCGTCACGTCACCGCGGGGGCCCCACGGTGCGTACGAGCCGGATTCGAAGTCGTTGGCGAGCATCGTGGTGTCCGCCGTCGCGGCCGGGGCGGTCGCGATCGTGGCCACCAGCGCGGCCGCGCAGGCCGCGGCGAGAGCGGCCAGTCGCGCAGGGGGACGGGGTGGGTGGCATCTGAGGCGCATGAAGGCTCCTGCACGGACGTACGTACGTGTGGTCGGTGCCTGGTGAATCGCGCCAGCAGATCCAGACGGCGAAATGTTAGCCGGGCGGAGCCGGTACGTCGAGATCTGGTCTGTTCCCGGACTAACGCCAGCTGCAACGGCGACCTCGCGACCGGCACCACCGTCACTTTTCGGCGTCAACGGTGCCTGGAGCAACACCAGCAACCCACCGCCGACCGCCGTCGCTCTCAACGGCGTCGGCTGTCCCGGCGCGACCACCCGACCACGGCGCCGCACACCACCGGCTGGAACCCACCCGCACACCTCGTCACCCCGCTCGACCAGGTCTGGCAGCACCAGGAGCAGACCTACAACAACGGCAACCTGTACGCCTTCCGCAACTGCGGCTGGGACCAGGTTGATGGCCAATTGTGGCTACATCAACTACTGCGTCCGCTGGGACTCCACCGCCAGCGCCACCGCCGCTCTGCGTGATCGGATCCACGCCACTCTCGCCCGGCAGCACAAGAAGTGGATGAACACCCTGGTCGGCCACAACGCGTGGCCGTACGCCGATGTCCCGGTCCGCGTCGTCGGCTGGGCCGTGCGTGACCGCAACCAGCTGCAGTGGACCGACAACTCCGTCGACATACACGTCAATGACATCCGGGAGAACGCTCCGCAGTGCTCCACCGGCTGCGGCCGGTTCTCCAACCAGAACGGCCAGTACGCCAAGTGTCCCGGCGGTGCCGCACGACACTACGACCAGTCACTGTGGCTCACCGACGGCTTCGGCGGGGGCGCCGGCGGAGACTGGGAGCAGCGGATGGGCCGCGAGTACTTCATGAACAACCTCGACGCAGAGAACATGACGATCCTGTTGCACGAGATCGCCATACCTGGGGGCTCGACGGCTTCTACGACTGGACACCCACCGCCCGCCGATGGGCCGGCTCAACAGTTGTTGCTGGTCAGCCGCACGGTGTACTCGTAGTCGTCGTGGGTGATGCCCGACGGCAGGCCGTCGAAGTAGGTCTCCACCTTCTGCCAGCCGCGCCGTTGCTCGTAGTGCAGGTGTGGCGCGCCCGAGTTGCCGGTGCTGCCGAGCAGCCCGATCTGCTCGCCGCGCGCCACCCGTTGGCCTTCCCGGACCATCGGCGGTTCGAGCAGATGCAGGTACTGCGTCTCCCACCGGCCGCCGTGGTCGATCTTGACCCAGTAACCGCCACCACGGCCCCGGGGGCCGTCCGGATCCTCCGGGTTCCGACCGCCCACCGAGCCGTTGACGCCGGCCACGGTGACCACGCCGGCGTAGGAGGCGAGCACCGGCCGACCCCACGGGTCGCCTTCGGTCGGGAACAGGTCGACGTCGTAGTCGTCGTGGCCGGGGTAGGTGCCCAGCTGCCAGGTCTCGCCGCAGGCGACCGGGAGCTGGAACAACGGCCGCGGCCCCGGCTCCCGCAGCCACGGCACCACGACCACACCCAGCGCGACGACGGCCGGCACCGTCGCGACGGCGACGAGGATCAGCAGGATACGCAGCGTGCGGCCGCGACGCCGGCCGGTAGGAAACCCGGTGGTCACCCTTGCGAGCATGGCAGACGTCGGCACCATGCCGGGAGGTGGGCCGTCGTACTGCCAGCCGACCGTCAGCTTCCGCCCAGCTGGACCCGGACACCACGAGCTACCGTGGCGGGCGTCGGGACACAGGGCTGGAGGAGCCTACGATGAGCAGCTTCATCAAACGATTCCTGCTGGCGATGCTTGCGTCGAAGCTGAGCCGGCACGCCCGGCGGCGGGGGCACGGTTCGCCCGTCGACAGCCTGCTCCGTGAGGTCGACCACCGGCTCAACCGCCGGCGCCGGGGCGGCAACTACGGTCACTACGGCAGTGGCCACCACGGCTACCACGGTCACTACCGGCGCAAGCGCTGGTGACCGCCGCCGGCCGGGCAGGTCAACTGTCGGAGACGATGGCGAACCCACCCCGCTAGTTCTTGGCGTCGGTGTCCGGCTGGTAGTTGTTCTCGATGTTGCCCACGGCGTCCACCGAGAACCAGAAGACCTTCGTCCCGTACCGTACGGTCAGGGTCTCGCCGCCCTCCCGTACCCGCCGGCGGCGTAGAGCGTCGCCCCGAAGGTCGGCTGACTACCGTCCAGCGCGTAGAAGATCGCTGCCGGCAACGGCGGCGTCCTGCCGCACCCGCGCGGTAAACGTCTGGTTGTCGGCGCGGTGGTTGGCGATCGTCGCCTCCCGCTCGGCGACGCGTGCCCGGCTGTCGGCCGGTTCGTGCAGTAGTTGGCCGATCCGGAAGCCACCGGCCCGCAGACCGTCGATCTCGGTCGGGGTGACATCGGCGTGGACGACGATCCCGGTTGCGGTCTGCGGCACGTGGTGAGCCAGGTCGACTCCAGCCGTTCGAGCGGGGCCTGGATCCGCGAACGGTCGGTAACCTGCGGACGGTCGGCGGACGCGGTGGCCGGCCCGGCCAACAGGACCACGGCACCGGCGGTCAGACCGACGGGTCGCCACCGGCGATCGCCGACCGCAGCTGAGCACAGGCCTGGTCCGCCGTACGCACGAGTCGCTCGCGCGCGTCGGGGCTCAACCCGCGCTCGGTGGCGGTCCAGCCGACCCAGGCCGCGGCGACGTCGGGCAGGACCGGTCCGGCCACCGGGTCGGCACCGGCTTCGGCGGCGAGCGCCGGCAGGCCGAGTACGGCGAGCACCCGGCGTGGACCCAGCTGCAGTGGATGGCAGGCGGCCTGCTCGACGAACTGCTCGACGAGCAGGTCGACCGCGCGGCTGGCGGTGCCGTCGGTCGGGAACCCGGCAGCCGCCTCGGAAGCCAGGAACGCCCGCTTCAGCAGCTCGATCTCCACGGTGGTCGGAAACGGCTCCGGCGGGGCCGCGACGTCACTGAGCGCGCGGGCCCGGGCCAGCGTCAACGCCCGCATCTTCCGGTACGCGTCGGGCATCGGCCGCAGCTTGTATTCCGGGTTCTCCATCAGTTCGTCCGACGTGGCGACGGCGTCCTCGAGTAGTCGTCGGGCCAGCGCCGGGTCGAGCGGTTCGGTCACGAAACCGTCCTCGCCCCCGTGTGCGCGGTCGAGCAGTTGCCCTAGCGAGTCGATCCGGGCGCCGAGCAGGACCTCCCGGATCCGTCCACCGCCGATCGCCTGGTCGATCACGGTGAGGATGCCGTGTTCGTCGGTGCCGCCGTAGGAGAAGCCGCAGAGCAGTATCGCCGTCTCGCCGTACGGGTCGTGCGTCCACCGGCAGCAGTCGACGTCGACCCGGCCGATGGTGTCGGCCCAGGGTGGTTCCGGCAGCCCGTGCCCGACGAGCCGGTCGGCGTTGAGTCGGGCGAGTTCCCGTTGGGTGTCGATGGTGCTCATCGCCTGGAAACCGCGTAGCGCGGCGACCGCGGTCGGGGTCCGTCGCCGGCCCAGTTCGTGAATGACCGCCGCGTCGGCCGGTACGGCGTCGGCGAGTGGCAGGCCGATCCCTTCGGCGCTCTCGTGGGCGAGCAACTGGGTCATGCTCTGCTCCACCGACCACGGGGAACTCTCTCCTTGCAGCGAGAAGCTCCACTCCAGGAAGTCCGCGCTCGCCGAGGCGCGGTCGACGCTCTCATCGCTGTCACCCATGGCGCGATTGTCGCAGTCGGCGGGCCGTGGTGCGACGAAGGCCGACCGTGGGTCGGGCAACTGTCGATTCCTCTGCCCGGCGGACTCGTTGGGATGGGCGATGCTGAGTACACCGGGCGGTGCGAGAGATTCTGCGGTCAGCGTGCTGATCCTGGGTACGGCCGAATGGGATTCGGCCGTACCCACCAACCAGCACTACGTCACCCGGGAGTTGGCGGTCGGTGCGCGGGTCACCTTCGTGGAATCGCTCGGTCTACGTCGACCGACGCTGCGTCCTGACGACATTGCCCGGATGGTCGGCCGCGCCCGGCGGGCCTTCGGCGCGTCGGCCGGTCCGGTGCCTTGCCAACCGGCCAGAGTGAGGCCGGCGAACACCACGATCGTCTCGCCGCTGGTGGTACCGGTGCACCGGGCACCGACGCGACGACTGAACCAGGCAGTCCTGCGCCGGGCGACGGCGGACTGGCTCACCGGTGACCGGCCCCGGGTGCTGTGGACGTTCGCCCCGGTGACCTACGGGCTTGAGGATGCGGCCGACGTGGTCGTCTACCACTGTGTCGACCTGCTGGCCAGGTTCCCCGGCGTCGACCCGGTGGCCGTGGCAAACGGCGAGCGCGACCTCGCCGCCCGGCCTGGCGTGGTCGCGATCGCGACCAGCGACGCGGTACGCGAACACCTGGCGTTGTCCGGCTTCTCCCGGATCGAGCTGTTGGAGAACGTCGCGGACACCACGGTGTTTCAGCGGGGCAGCCGTCCGGCGGTCGAGCGTCGACCGGCGGTGATCTTCTCCGGCAACCTCACCACCGCCAAGCTCGACGTCGCGCTGCTGGAGCGGGTCGGCGCCACCGTCGGAGAGTTGGGCGGTGAGCTGATCCTGGCCGGCCCACTCGCCGCTGGTGGCGGCAGCTTCACCGCCGAGCTGCGCCGGCTCGAACGGGTGGGTGCCCGCCACGTCGGTCTGCTCACCCCGTCGCAGCTCGCCGAGGTGGCCGGTAGCTGCGCGGTCGGTCTGGTCCCGTACGCGCTGAACGAGTACACCGTCGGCGTCAGCCCGTTGAAGTGCTTCGAGTACCTGTCGGCCGGCCTCGCGGTGCTTAGCACCGCGCTGCCATCGGTGCGCCGGGTGGCGGAGTCGAACCCGCACGTCGTCACCGCCGGGGACGACGAATTCACCGAACATCTGGGCCGGTTGCTGACCCCGGTCACCGACGAGGTGATCGCCGAACGGATCGACAGCGCCGGGCGGCACGGCTGGGGCGAGCGTGGTCAGCTGCTGCGTCACCTGCTGGCCGCGCTGCTCACCGCCCGGCGGACCGCCGCCGGATGACCGAACTCACCGGCTCTTCCGACTCCTCCGACCCCCGATCGAGGCCCCACAATGCGCACCCGGAGCATGGCCGCTGCGGCGCAGGTACCGCAACGGACCGGCGTCATGATCGTATTCGCGCTCGCGGTACCGCAGCTGTATCTCCTGCCGGCTGGCACGATCGACATCCCGTTGTCGACGGTCGCCGCTCTGGCGCTGGCGCCGGTCGTCGCCGCCCGGGCGTGCCGCACCCCCGGTAGCCGACTGTTGCGCACCGCCCTGGTGCGCAGCGTGTTCGTACTGCTGCTGGCCCGGTTGGCGGCGTTTGCCTGGTCGCCGGATCCGGGGGACGGGCGGCTGCCGACCATGCTGCTGGTGCAGTTCCTGGTCACGCTGGTGCTGATGGACAACGCGGCCCGGGAGGATCCATGGCTGCTCTACCGGGCCCACTACCTGCTGTGGCCGTTCGTCGTCGCGCAGTCCGGCCTGGTCGCGGTCTTTCAGCTCTTTCCCGATGTGGAGAACGCCTACCTCCGCTGGATCGCGGGATACTTCGCCGGGCAGAACACCGTCGCCGGGCTGTTCGACGTCAACCGGAACAACGTTCTTGACCCGGCGAAGGCCGGTGGCGTGTTCGTCAACGGCAACGTCGCCGGGCTGTTCCTCGGCGTCTGCGCGATGGCGGCGTTCGCCATCTGGTCGGTCACCCGGCAGCGGATCGTGCTGATCTGCGGGCTCGTCGGCTACCTGGGGGTGTGGTTCACCGGCTCCAAGGCGTGCCGGGTGCTTGCGGTGGTGCTGCCGCTGGCCGTGGTCGTCGCGTACCACTGGCAGACCCGGATGACGGTCCGGGCTCGCCGCCTCCTGGTGGCCGTGGTAGGTACCACGGCGGTGCCGGCGGTGCTGGTGGTGACCCTCGGCGACGGCGGCGGCTTCCTCGGCGCGGTCCGCACGGCGTTCGGCCAGCGGACCGAGATCTGGGGGTACGCCGTCGCGGCGTTCCGGGACGGTCCGGTGCTGGGGCTCGGCTGGGGTGGTTGGCTCGAAGGCTTCGCCGACTACGCGCGCCGCAACGACATCTACGACGACACCTTCCCACCGCACAACATCCTGCTGGCGGCCTGGGCGTCCACCGGCCTGCTGGGTCTTGCCGCGACGATCGGGTTCCTCGTCGCCGAACTCCGGCTCGTCGCCCGCGCAGCGGCCGGTGACTCTCCGCGCAACGCGATGTTCGTCGCCTGGACCGGTGCGGCCGTTGCCTGGGTCTGCATCCAGGCGATGGGGGAGAACACCGACATCTTCGGCGACATCCATACGATCCCGGTGATTGCCCTGCTCCTGTGCTTTTTGATTCATCCGCTTCCCGAGGAGGTCCGACGTGTCCGGCAGACCGAGCGTCGGGATAGTGCGCCACCAGCTGTTCCAGCCGTCCGAGACGTTCATCCAGGCGCAGGCGCTGGCGATGCGTACGTACCATCCGGTCTTCGTCGGTCGGGACCCGGCGCTGCGGGTGCCGGCCGGCGCTGACGTCGTCAGCCTCGCCCCCCACGGCCGGCCGGCAACCATGTCGTACCTGCTGACCCGCAGGTCCGGTCATCTGGTGCGGACGCTGCGAGACCGTGAGGTGCGGCTCCTGCACGCGCATTTCGGCGTCGAGGGGGTGTTCGCCGTCCCTACCGCACGGGCACTCGGCGTGCCGCTGGTGACCACCCTGCACGGCTTCGACGTGAGCGTCACCAGGAGACAGCTGCTGGCCTCCCGCAAGCTGTCCTGGGTCAACTACGTCACCTGGCGACGGTCGCTGTTCGAGAGCGGAGCGACGTTCGTCTGCGTCTCCGAGCACATCCAGCGGCGCGCGATCGAGTGGGGCTACCCGGCCGAGCGGACTCTGATGCTCCCGATCGGGGTGGACACCGAGGTCGTCAAACCGGTGCCGCTGCCGGAGACACCCCGGATCGTGCACATCGCCCGGCTGGTCGAGAAGAAGGGCACCGCTGATCTGCTGCATGCCTTCGCCGTCGTGCATCGAGCCGTGCCGACGGCAGAACTCGTCATCATCGGCGACGGCCCGCTGCATGGGCAGTTGGGTGCACTCGCCACCGAGCTGGGCGTAGCGGAGACGGTGCGATTCCTCGGGGTCCGTCCGCACGCCGAGGTACTGGCCACGGTTGCACAGTCTCGAGTGCTGTGCCTGCCGAGCGTGACGGCGGCCAACGGTGACCAGGAAGGGCTCGGCATGGCGCTGTTGGAGGCGGCCGCCACCAATCGACCCGTCGTCGGCACGCGACACGGCGGCATCCCCGAGGCGGTCGTCGACGGCGTCACCGGCTACCTGGTGCCGGAGCGCGATCCCGCCGCGCTCGCTGATCGCCTGGTCGCGCTGCTCGGTGATCAGGACCTGTGCCAGCGGCTCGGGACCGGCGGACGGAAGATGGTCGAGGACCGCTTCGACCTGAGCAGACAGACCGCAAAGCTCGAGTCACTCTACCGGGAGCTGGTGTGACCGGGCTGGCGACGAGTCGTGGCTAGCACCTTTCTCCGTCTCGTACTTGGTGGTATCGCCGGGAAGCTCCTCGGCATCGTCCGCGAGGTGCTACTGGCGGCCCTGTTCGGCGCCGGCCGGGCGGTGGGGGCGAACCGGGTCGCGCAGACCGCGACCATGGTGCCGGTCAACTTCTTCACCGCGGACGCGCTGTCCGCTGGATTCCTGCCGATCTACGTGCGCTACCGGCAGGACAGCCCGGCGCTGGCGCTGGCGCTCTACCGGGCGGTCCGGACGATCCTGGGTGGACTTTCGATGCTGTTGGTCGTCGCGTTGCTGCTGCTGCGGCAGTTGTGGATCGCACTGCTCGGACCCGGTCTCGACGACGCAGCCGCCACGCTCGCCGTCGCGATGCTGACCATCGCGGCGTTCTCGGTGCCGTTCTACGTGCAGTACGCGCTGTACACGCTGGTTGCCCTGGCCCGCGACGACGTCAGCCTGGTCAACCTGCGCGCCTGCGTGCAGAGCGTCGGCCTGATCGGCGCGACGCTGCTCGCCTATCTCACCGGCGACGTGGTCCTGCTCGCCTGGGGTTTCACCGCGCCGTACGTGGTGCTCTTCCTCTGGGGGGCGTACTGGGTCCGGCGCAAGGGGTATCTGCGTGCCGACGGCGGTGACGGATCCCTGCCGCCCACGTCGCGGCCGCAGTACGCGGTGGCGTTGACCATGTTCTGGCGTCGGCTCCGCCCGCTGCTGCTGCTTCCGGTGCTGCTGCAGGGGTCGATCGCCGTCGAGCGGGCGGTGGGTTCGTTGCTCGGCATCGAGGTGGTCGCCGCGACCGAGTACTCCCGGTTCGTCGTCGACTCGCTGATGGCGTTGATCGCCGCCCCGCTCGGCCTGGCCAGCCTCGCCGCCTTCGCCAGGATGCGCGGCGACGAGGTCGTCGCGGGGCTGGAGCGGCTGATCGCCCCGGTCCTGCTGGTGACGATCCCGCTGTCCGTCGCGTTGACGGTGAACGCCCGCGGCATCATCTCGCTGCTCTACGCCCGCGGCGCGTTCGACGACCGGGCGGTGGACGTGACGTCGGTCATGCTGTTCGGTTTCTCCCTCGGCATCTGGGCGCACGTGCTCGGATACACCTTCGTGAAGGTGCTCAACGCCCGGGGTCGAAACCGGCGGGTGGCGGTGGTCAACGGGCTGGCTTTCGGTGCCGCCGCCGTGGTCAACCTCGTCATGTGGCGCTCCTGGGGTCCGGTCACCATCGGTGTCGCCGCGACGGTCGCCAGCCTCGTGATGCTGGTCGGCTCGGCATTGTCGCTGCACCTGCTGCGCCAACTGGTCCGGCTGTTGTCGCTGCTGGCCCCGGCGGTGGCGGTGGCGGCCCTCGTCGGTCGGGCACTGGCCGGTGACGGACTGCTCCACACGGCCGCCTCGTGCGCCGCGATCGGCCTGGTCTGGTCGGGCTACACGGTGCTGGTGCCGTCGTTGCGGCGGGTCGTCGTCACCGAACTCTGGACGAAGGCCGCCGGTCGGACGACCTGACGTGCCGGGCCCCGACGACCTGACGTGCCGGGCCCGGACGACCTGACGTGCCGGGCCCGGACGATGTGTCCGGACCCGGCACGTCACCGGTCAGAGAGTCCGTAGTCGTACGTCGCGGAACTCCATTACGTCGCTGTTGCCGTGGTTCTGCAGACCGATGAATCCGCTCACGAACTGGCGCAGATCGGTGGGCGGGTCGCCGGCCCGGGACGACTGCTTGCCCGGCACGTTGTCGAACTCGCTGATCGTCACCCCATTACGGATGATCGTGTAGTGCTGCCCGACCACCCGGATCTCGTAGTCGTTCCACTCGCCCTTCGGTGCGGGCAGCGCCTGGTCCAGGTCGTTGGGCTGGAAGTTGTAGATCGACCCGGTCTTCTGCGATTCCCCGCTTGCCCCGTCGTAGAGCTGGATCTCGTGGCCGCAGAAGATCGCCACCCAGGCCTGGGAACTGCGGGCGGAGCCGACCGTGCCGCAGCTGCCCTCCGGACGCTCGTCCACCGGCACCCGGGGATCCGGGAACCGGACGAACACCCCGCTGTTGGCCCGGGTGTCACCCGGCGAGACGTCCTTGAACCGCAGCCGCAGCGAGTAGTCGGCGAACTCCTCCTCGCCGTACCAGAGCATGCCCAGCCCGCCGGAGCTGCTGATCGACCCGTCCGGTAGCAGTTTGAACGTGCCGCCGGGGGCCTGCCGCCAGCCGGACAGCGAATGACTGGTGCCGTCGAACAACGTCCGGTAGCCGTCGGTACGGCCGACGGGGGAGTCGGCGCCCGCGGTACGCAGCGTCGCCGCCTCCTGCTCGTCGAGCACCTCGGCGTCGGTGAGCTGCGCCAGCACCTCGTCCAGGTGGCTGGTGAACGAGCCCTGGTTCGGCCACTGCCGCTCGTCGTCGATCAGATCGTTGACCGTGCACCCGGCACCGGCATCGTGATTCGGTACGCCGGTGTCGGTGTCCAGCAGCCAGACCGTCCCCCGAGCGTCCGGTGCGTCGCAGCCGGTGTCGACCACGACGGTGTGCTCGGCCACCTCGCCGTCGGCGTAGGTCACCTTCACCGTCGCCTCGAACTGCCCGTGCTTGCGGTAGGTGTGGGTCGGGTGCGGCAGGTGTGACACCCGGTTGCCCTCACCGAAGGTCCATTCCCAGGCCACCCCGCCCACCCGGTGGCTGGAGAAGGTGACCGTGCGCGGGTCGCTCGGATCCGGGACCCGGGCCGAGGCGTACTCCGGTCCCGGGGTCTGCGCGCCGCCGTCGTAGACGATCCGGATCAGCTTCTGGTTGCCGTGCAGGGTGAAGAAGCCGCCGCCGTAGTCCAGCAGGTAGAGCGCGCCGTCCGGGCCGAACTTGGCGTCCATCCAGTGCTGTAACTGGTTGCCGCCGTTGCCACCTGGTATGACCGCCCGAAGATCCTCCGCGTAGGCAGGGGCACCCTGGTCGGGCACCATCGCCGGGTCGACGGTGACTGCCACCCGGTTGTCCGCGTTGGACTGGTCACCGATGAACCACTTCCCGTCCCAGTGCGCCGGCCACGCCACACCGCTGTCGGTGTCGACCTGTGAGCGGTGGTACGTCGGGCCGTTCATCACGGCCTGGCCGCCGCCACGCAGGTACGGCCGGGTGAAGGTCTCTTCGCCCGGCTCGTACGTGGGCAACCCGCTGCCATCGGCCCGGGTCGGGAAGACCGGGCCGCCGCCCTGCGGTGAGTACCAGATCATGTTGTCGCGTACCGGCGGCAGCTCCACCAGCCCGGTGTTCCGCGGCGAGGTGTTACGCGGGTTGTCGCAGTCGTACCAGCCGGTCAGTACCGCCGCGTCGGTGTTGCTGCGGTCCCGGTACGGCTGGCGGTTGCCCATGCAGTACGGCCAGCCCTGGTTGCCGGCGGAGGTGATGATCGTGGCGTGTTCGTACTTCGCCGGCCCGAGCTCCGGGTCCGGGTTGGTGGCGTCCGGGCCGACCCAGGCAGCGGTCAGCCAGTCGTTGACCGGATCCCAGGCGATGCGCGACGGGTTGCGTACCCCCATCACGTAGATCTCCGGACGGGTCTTGCCGCCGCCTTCCTCCTCGCCGGTGAACAGGTTGCCGTCCGGGATGCTGTACGTGCCGTCCGGTTCCGGCGTGATCCGCAGGATCTTGCCGTTGAGGTTGTTGGTGTTGCCGGCGGTACGGCGGGCGTCCTGGAACGAGACGCCGGCGTACTCCTGGGTCCAGTTGTTGCCGGAATAGCCGCTGGAGCCACCGGACGAGTTGGCGTCACCGGTGCTGACGTACAGGTTGCCCGCGTCGTCGAAGGTCATCCCACCCCCAGCGTGGCAGCAGCTGTGGATCTGGGTGTCCCAGCTGAGCAGGTCTTCACGGGTGGCCTGGTCGATTCTGGCGTTGTCGTGGTCGTAGGTGAACCGGGACACGGTCCGCTGACCGATCCGGTTCTCCCGGTCGATCGACTCGTGGGGCATCCAGTACACGTAGAACCAGCCGTTGTCGGTGAACGCCGGGTCCAGGGTCATGCCCAGCAGACCCTCCTCGCTCTTGACCAGCTCGCTGCCGCTGCCCCGGTTGCCCATCACCTCCAGGGTGGTGAGCAGCTTCACCTGCCGGGTCTGCGGATCCCACTGGTGGATGGTGCCGCAGCCCTTGCCGATGTCCGGGTTCGACCAGTCGGGGATCGCCCCGGAGGGGCAGGCGGCGCGGCCGATGTAGAAGACCGTGCCGTCCGGTGCGATGGTCAGGCCGTGCGGTTCACCGACCTGATCCAGTTCGCCCTGCTGGTTGGTGCCGGTGAGCCGCTCGATCCGGTAGTTGGCGGCTATCGTCGCCTGGCAGTCACCGCGTACCGTGCCGGCGGTCCACCGGATCGCGCCGAGGACGTGTTCGCGGAACTGTAGGTCCTTGGCCCAGCTTGCCTCGGTGTAGCCCATTCCGGTGTAGAACGACCGGCCACCGTCGTAGTCGTGGCACCAGGCCACCGGGTGGAACGGTCCGTTGCCGCTGAGCCCTGCGTCGTAGCTGGTCTCGTCGACCTGGGCGACGACGTGCACCCGGCCAACCGGGTTCGGGTCCCAGCTGATCCACTGGTCGTCGCGGGTCCAGTTCATCGGCAGGTCGCGGGTCGCCGGGTGGTTGCGGTCGGTGACGTCGACCTCTGCCTGCTGGACCTGGGTCTCCGGTGCCGCACCGGCGTCGGCGCCGATCAGCCATAGCTCGGCGAGCTGGGTCAGCGGCTCGTCGCTGTTCGCCGTGATGTCCAGCCGGTAGTGCCGGTAGGCGTCAGTGTTGTCAAACGCGAACTGCCGGGTGAGGAACCGCTGTGGGAAGCTCTGCCCGGTCCGGCGGTCCAGATCGGTCCAGCTCTCGCCGTCGTTGGACCCCTGCAGCGTCCAGTCCCGCGGGTCCCGGCCGGGGAAGTCGTTGGCCGAGGTGAGCGCGTACCGGTTGACCACGGTCGGCTCGGCCAGCTCACCGGCGAGCCAGCCGGTCGGGGAGCGGGTCAGCCACTTGGTGCCGGTGGCGCGGTCGAACGCGTGGCTGGCGGTCTCGTTCGGCGGGTTGTTGCCGCTGGCGCTCGCCTCGACCACCGTCTCCGCCGGCGGCAGGGTGGGTGCCGGCCGGGTGCCGAGCAGACCGGTGAACCATTCCGATCCGGGCTGGGTGTACGCCGCGTCGTGCACGCCGACGAAGCCGCCGCCGCCTTTGACGTACGCCTGGAACGCCGCCTCCTGTGCGTCGTCGAGGGTGACACCGGCGGTGGAGAGGAAGACCACGCTGCGGTAGCGGGCCAGGTTGTCGGGGTTGAACACGCTCGGATCGTCGGACGAGTGCACGTAGAAGCCGTGCTCGTTGCCGAGCCGTCGGATGACGTTGGTGGCCCGGCGGACCGGGTCGCTCTGTTCGGCCTCGGGGCCGTGGAAGACCAGCACGTTGACGACCCGGTTGCCCCAGGTGGGTGGCGTGGGGTCGGCCTGGGCGGGGGAGACCGGCGCGGTCAGCAGACCGGCCAGCAGGGTAACGGCCGCGGCCGCGGCGGCTGATCGGTGGCGCAGTCGGGGGAATCTGAAATGGCGTCTGTCGGCCATTCCTGCTCCTTACAGCGGCCGGCGCGGGATGCGCCGGGGTGGGGTGGCTGGGACGGTTCAGTTCTGGTGGCCGTCGTGTCCGGCACCGGCCTGGAGGTCGGTGGCCGGCTCGCCGCCGACGTCGACACCCGACTGGGCGAGCACCGCACGGTGCTGGTGACCGCCGGGCGGCATCTGTCCGTTCTCGTCAAGGACGTGCAGGGTGGTGGCCATGCCCAGGTCTGAGTGGAACTGCATGTGGCAGTGCAGCATCCAGTGGCCCGGTCCGACCGAGTCGCCGGCGACGATGGTCACGCCGAACGAGTCGCCGGGACCGAGGGTCTTGTTGTCGATCACCGGGATGGAGTCGACGATCGCCTTGTTGTCGCCAGCGACCACGCCGGTGCGGGTGTCCGCCCAGGAGTGGCCGTGCACGTGCCAGGTGTGCATGTCGTCGCCGGTGCCGACCACGATGAACTCGACCCGCTCGCCGACCTTCGCGACGAAGCAGGCCGGGCCGGGCACCGGGTTGTCCAGGTCGCAGTCGTCGGTCGCGGCCCCGCGGCGCAGGTTGATCGACTGGCGGTCGCCGAAGACCGTGACATAGGTCCGGTCCGGCCGGGGGTCGCCCTGCCGGCGCACCACCAGGCCGCCGAACAGGCCCGAGCCGATGCCCTGGGTGCCGTGCGGGCCGCCGACCACGTGGTCGTGGTACCACCAGTAGCCGGCGGTGCCCGGCGAGCCGGTCCGGGAACTGCGCGGCTTCGCGTACCAGGTGTAGGTCCGGGACTCACCCGGCCCGACATATGAGCCACTGTGTACGGTACCGTCGGAGTCCTGGGTGTACTTCACCCCGTGCGCGTGCAACGAGACACCGAGCGGGTGCTCCGGATCGGTCCGCAGCTGCCCCAGCGTCTCGGCGGTCACCTGGTTGTGCAGGGTGATCGCCAGGCACTCGCCTTCGATCATCTCCATCGTCGGGCCCGGGTAGGAGGCGGTCTGCGGGGTCAGGCCGTAGCCCAGCCGGATCTGGTTGGTCACCGGGTCGCGGGGCAGCTCCACGGCGTACAGCTGCAGTTCCCGGTCCGGTGCCACGCAGCCCTCAGGCACCACGCCGTCGGCCGGCACGGCTGCGGCCACCGGGTCGGTGGCGCTCTGGTTGACGGCGTACGCGGTGCCGGCGCCTGCGAAGGTGACCGCCAGGACCGCCAGGACCACCAGGGCCCGGCCTACGCCGTTGCCACCCGGGCCACCCGGTCTGGCTGGTTCGTCGATCGGGTCGGTGCTCAGATGCGTCGTCTCGTTCAACGTCCGTTCCTGTTCGTCGCGCCGGTCATCGCCGGTCGGGGGGTGGTGGTGTGTCCGTCGGGGTCCCGGTCCGCTCACGGCGTCAGCGGGGCGATCCGGACGTTGCGGAAGCTGACGATGTCGTCCGCGCCGTGCACCTGCAGGCCGAGGTAACCTTCGGTACGCTGCCGGCCGGCACCGCCCGGGTCGTCGGCCCGGGGCGGGTCGAACACCAGGTCAGGGGTGTTGACGAACTCGTTGACCAGCTCCCCGTTGCGGAAAATCGAGTAGTGCTGCCCGGCCACCCGGATCTCGTAGTCGTTCCAGGTGCCCTTCGGGGTGACCCCGGCGGCGTCGACGTCGACGCCGCCGAATCCGTACACCGAACCGGTCTTGTATCGGTCGCCGACCGGGCTGTCGAAGATCTGCACCTCGTGGCCGTACTTGATGGCCACCCATTCCGGCCGGGGTTCCTGCGGGTGCTGGTGCACGGCGGGGAACCGGACGAAGACGCCACTGTTGGCTCGGGCGTCACCCGGTGCGTCGTCGCGCCACTGCAGCTTCATCGAGAAATCGCCATAGCTGCGGATCGGGAACCAGAGCAGGCCGAGTCCGGCGACCGGCCGGCTGGTGACCGAGCCGTCGGCGTTGCGGGTGAAGCCGCCCGCACCGACCTGTTCCCATTGATCGAACGATGCGCCCGACCGGTTGAGGATCGACTGGTAGCCGGTGTGGGCGTCCGACTTGCCGACCGCGGACAGCTTGGCCGTGTCGATCAGGGTGACCCGTTCGGCCTGGCTGATCACGCCCTGTTCGCGCAGGTTCTTCACCACCGCCCGGACATGCTGCATGAACTCGTTGTGATTGCGCCAGATCCGTTCGCTGGCGATCAGGTTGTTGATGGTGCAGCCCGGACCCACCTGCCGGTTGGTCACCTCGCTGTTGCGGGTGCCCAGCCAGACCGTCGGCCGGGTGTCCAGCACCCGGCACTGCGGGTCGCCGCCGCCGGCGACCACGGTGAAGGTGACCGATCCGGGGTCGGAGGTGTTGCCGGCTTCGTCGGTGGCGCGGTAGCTGACCGTGTGCGCACCCGGGCTGTTCACCGTCACCGGGGCGGTGTAGTCGGTGTACGCGCCGCTGTCGAGGGAGTACTCGACACTGGCGACTCCTGAGTCGTCGTCGGTGGCGGTGACGGTGACCGTTGCGGTGTCGAGGTAGGAGCCGACCTCGCTCTGGGCGCCGGACACGGACGCGGTCACCGTGGGTGCGGTGGTGTCCGGGTCCGGTGGCGGGGCGACGGTGAAGGTGACCGACTGCGGGTCGGAGGTGTTGCCGGCGATGTCGGTCGCCCGGTAGGCGACCGTGTGCTGGCCCGGCTCGTTGACCGTGACCGGTGCGGTGTACTCGCGGAACCCGCCGCCGTCGAGGGAGTGTTCGATGGTGTCGACACCGGACATGTCGTCGGTGGCGGTGAGGGTGACGGTGGCGGCACCGAGGTAGGCCCCGTCGTCGTCGCGCGGCCCGGACAGCGCCGCGGTCACCTGGGGTGCGGTGGTGTCCTCGGTGCTGACGGCACTGACCACCAGCAGCCCGTTCATCAGGCCGTGGCCGGGGATGGCGCAGAAGTACCGGTACGTCCCCGGGGTGAGTACCACGTCGACCGTCCACAGGCCGCCGTTGGAGTCGTACGGGTCGGCCAGGATGTTGACGTTCACGTCCTGGTTGTAGGTCGGGTCACCGGTCTCGAAGGTGAGCGTGTGCTGCATGCCGCTGGTGTTGCCGGTCGCGGCGCTGTTCTCGAAGACCAGCGTCGCCGGTCCGGGCTCGGCGATGGTCGGTGCCGAGGTGTACGCGGTGACGTCGTTGCCGGCGGTCCAGGTCAGCACCTGGGCGGCCCGGTACTCCGGTGGACCGCCGTGGGTCGGGCGGGCGTTGACCGGCGCCGCGGCCAAGGTACTGGTGAGGACCATGGCGAGCACGGCCGCCAGCGCGGTCAGCGATCGTCTCGGCTTGGTCGGCGGTCTGCTCGGGCGGACGGGCCCGCCGCGATCGTCAGGGTTGACTGCCATGTCCGGCTACCTTTCATCACATACCGGTCTGTTTCGGACAGAGTTGACGCATGGTCGGTCAGAGGTTGGGGTGATCCGGGCGCGTGGTAGCTGCACCAGTGGGAACGGGTGCGGCGGTCACGGTTCACCGGCAACCGAGCTCGGCGGCCGACGCCGGGCGGGTGCGTGGTGATACCAGGCGGGTGCGTGGTGATACCGGGTGTGCGGGTGGTGGGTGACGGGAAACGTCCGGGCGGGTTCGACAGGTGACGACTGCCTTGGCGGGCCAGGGGTGAGTAGGGCGACGGAGGTGGAGGCGCGCGCCGCCGCGCCGATCGGATGCGTCCAGTGTTTCCGGGGGGTGCCACGGCCCCGGCGAGGTTGTCGCCGTCGGGCGGGTGCCGTGCCCGCCCGACGGCGTCCGGTCGAGGCAGCCAAACTGTTTGGTTACCTAACCGAATGCCTCGGTGATCTGGAGGCTAGCGGACTTGGGATCGAGGTGTCTACATCTTTCGGTGGTTCATCCCAGACTTTTGCCAGTGTCGACAGAAGGTGTGGAACGCCGTGGGTGACCAGCCGTGACCACAGTGGTGGACAAACCCGTTCCCGGGCCGCCGGGATCAGGCCCGGGAACGGGCCAGTAGGTAGACGAAGTACGGGGCACCGATCAACGCCACCGCCAGGCCGGCCGGCAGCTGGGCCGGCGAGACGACGGTACGGCCCACGGTGTCGGCCAGTCCGAGCAGGACCGCACCGAGCAGCACCGCGACCGGGATGATCCGGGCGTGCCGGCCGCCGACGAGCGCCCGGGCGGCGTGCGGCGCGACCAGTCCGACGAAACCGACGACACCGATCGCGGTCACGCTCAACGCGGCCAGCACGGCCGCGACCGCCAGCACCAGGAGACGGATCCGTTCCAGACCGACACCGACGATCCGGGGCGTGTCTTCGTCGATCGCGATCAGGTCCAGATCGCGGCGGGCGGCCAGGGCGACCGGCAGCGCCACCAGCAGGGCGACTACCACCGGGACCACCTGGGTCCAACTGCGGCCGTACGTCGTGCCGGACAGCCACGTGTAGATCTTCGGCGTGTCCCACGGATTCGACCGCACCAGCAGATAGGTCGTCAGGGCGGTCGCCGCGTACCAGACCCCGACCCCGATCAGGACCAGCCGGTCGGTGTGCAGCCCGCCTCGCCAGGCCACGGAGTAGACCAGACCGAAGGCGGCCAGCGCGCCGCCGGTGGCGGCGGCGATCATCGTCGCGTTGCCGCCGACACCGCCGGTCACCACGATCACCGCGGCCAGCCCGGCACCACCGGTGATGCCGAGGATCCCCGGCTCGGCGAGCGGATTGCGGCAGGTCGCCTGGACCAGGGAGCCGGACAACGCGAGGGCACCCCCGGCGGCCAGCGCCGCCGCCACCCGTGGTGCCCGTTCGTCCAGCGCGAAGCGGATGACGGGCGGTCCCTCACCGGACAGCCAGAGCGCGATGTCGCCGGTGAGCAGCCAGGTGTTGCCGGCGAGCAGGCCGAGCAGCCCGGCGCCGGCGGCGGTGACGCCGACGACCGCCAGGACCGCCCAGTACCGGCGGCGACTCCGGGGCCCCATCCGGCTGCCCGGCGGTTGCCGGCTCGGGCCGGAGTCGCGTACCCGGCGGGCCAGCACGATGAGCAGGACGGCACCGACCAGGGTGGTGGCCACCCCGGTCGGCACCTGGCCGGCCCGGTCCGCGCCGAGCAGGGCGCGGATCACCCCGTCGGCCAGGACGACCGTCAGCGCGCCGACCAGACCCGCCGCCGGCACCAGTACGGCGTGCCGGTGCAGCGCCGGTACGAACCGTGCCGACATCCGGGTCACCGCCGGCGCGCAGAGACCGACGAACCCGATCGGGCCGGCCAGGGTCACCGCCGCCGCGGTGAGCAGCACCGCGAGCACCGTCCCGACCGCCCGGGTCGCCCGGACCGGTACGCCCAGCGCTCCGGCCGTGTCGTCGCCGAGACCCAGCAGGTCGAGTCGGCGGGCCAGCAGCCCGGCCACCGCCGTGGCGCCGACCACGATCGGCGCGGCCTGCCCGAAGGCGGTCAGCCCGAGCTGGCTCAGCGATCCGCTGCCCCAGGCGAACAGCCCGGTCGTCTCCTGCTGGAAGCCGATCAGCACCGCGGCCGTGGCCGACTGCAACGCCATCGCGACGACGGAGCCGGCCAGGACGAGACGAGTCGTCGAGCTGCCCGCGCCGCCGGCGAGACCCAGAACGAGACCGGCGGCCAGCAGCCCGCCGACGAAGGCGACGACGCCCGACGCCCAGAGCGGCACACCGAGGCCGAACGCCGCGACTGCACTGACGGCGAGGTACGCCCCCGCAGTCACCGCGAGGGTGTCCGGTGAGGCGAGTGTGTTGCGGGCCAGCGACTGGAACAGCGCGCCGGCGACGCCGAGGGCGAAGCCGACCGCGATCCCGGCCGCCAGCCGTGGCAGCCGGGAGCCGAGCAGGATCTCCCGGACCGCCCCGTCGGCACCCGTCTCCCCGCCGACCGCCGCCGAGAGCAGGTCGGCGAGCCCCACCCCCGAGGTACCCTGGGTCAGGTGCCAGCCGGCGGCGACCACCAGGGCCACCCCGAGCGACAGCAGGGTGCCCAACCCGCCGACCACGGCCCGGCGGTCCACACCGGACGCCGCCACCGGTCGGGTGGCGACGGCGCCCGGCGTCGGACGGATCCCCGTGGGCACCCGTGGACCGTCGTTCACGATGGTCAGCTGGCCAGGACGTCGACGTAGGCGTCGAGCACCTGCTGCGACGAGCGGGGGCCGCCGAAGGTCCAGATGCCGGCCGGGAAGGCGTACGCCCGCCCCTGCTCGACCGCCGGCAGCGACGCCCAGATCTCGTTCTTCTCCAGCTCGGTCAGGACGCTGCCGGCGGGGTCGGTGGTGCCGGTGTAGAACAGCGTGGCGTCGCCGACGGTGGTCATCCCCTCGATGTCGGTCTGGCCCAGGCCGTACGCAGGGTCGACCTCGCCGGTCCAGGCGTTCGTCAGGCCGATCGCCTCGCCGAGTTCACCGACCAGCGATCCCTGGCCGAACGGCCGGATGGCGACGTTGCCGCCCTGGACCCAGCCGTCGAAGTAGACGAACTCGGTGCTCGTGAGATCAGCACCGGTGATCTGCTGCTTCGCCTCGTCGAGGCTGGCCTGGAACTCGTCGGCGACGAGGTCGGCCCGCTCGGAGCGGCCGAGGGTCTCGGCGATCATCGCGAAGGTGTCCAGCATGTTCTGGACCGGGTCGGCGGCATCCGCCCCCCGGGTGGCCAGCACCGGGACGTCGTACTCGGCGAGCTGCGCGATGACCGGGTCGTCCTCGGCGGTGGCCTCGACGATCACCAGGTCCGGATCGGCGGCGAACAGCGCGTCGAGGTTGGGCTCGCCGCGCAGGCCGACGTCGGCGACTCCGTCCGGTAGCTCCTCGGCGGTGTCCCAGGTGCGGTAGCCGTCCGGGTCGGCCACCGCCACCGGGGTGAGGCACAGGGTGAGGACGTCCTCGATCTGCTGCCACTCCAGCACGGCCACCCGCTGCGCCGGCTCGTCCAACGTCACGGTGCGCCCGAGCGCGTCGGTGACCTCCACCGGTCCGGTAGAGGTCACGGTGGTGTCGTCGGCGCATTCACCGGAGGCGTTGGCCGTGGGCGTGGCGTCTGCGGTCTGCGGATCGCTGGTGCCGCAGGCGGCCAGCGCCGACGGGATCAACAGGACGGCGGCCAGGGCAGCCGTCATCGATCGGGTTCTCATCAGATTCCTCACTCGTTGGTTGACCGGGCGCTCAGTGGCGCCGGTGGTGTCGCCCTCGGGGCTCGACCCGCACCAGACCGGTGGTCGGGTCCACGGTGGTGTCGATCGGCAACCCGTAGACCTCGGAGAGGTGTTCCGTGGTCAGTACCTCGGCCGCCGGGCCGGCGGCCCGCACCCGGCCCTGGCTCAGCAGCACGATCTGGTCGGCCACGCCGGCGGCCTGGTTCAGGTCGTGCAGGACGACGCCGAGCGCCGTCTGGTGCCGGTCCGCGAGGTCACGGACCAGGTCGAGGATCTCGACCTGGTAGCGCAGGTCGAGATGGTTGGTCGGCTCGTCGAGCAGCAGCACGCCGGTGTCCTGGGCGAGGCAGGCGGCCAGCCACACCCGTTGCAGCTCACCGCCGGAGAGCTGGTCGACCGCGCGATGGGCCATCGGCGTGGTCCCGGTCAGCTCCATGGCGTGGTCGACCATCGCCTGGTCGGTGTCGGTGAGCGGGCTGAACCGGCGCCGGTGCGGGTGGCGCCCGAAGGCGACGACGTCGCGGACCCGCAGGCCAGACGGGTGCGGTCGGGACTGGGACAGCAGGGTCACCCGGCGGGCGAAGTCGCGGGCGGACAGCGGTGCCGCGTCCTCCAGGTCGCCGTTTTCGCGGCCGAGCAGGATCCGGCCGGACGATGCCCGGTGCAGTCGGGCGAGCGAGCGCAGCACGGTGGACTTGCCACTGCCGTTGGGGCCGATCAGGGCGGTTACCACGCCGGGGTGGATGGCGACGGACACGCCGTGGACGACCGTGGTGCGCTGGTATCCGAGCACCAGGTCGTCGCCGTGCAACGTCGTCGCGATCATGTTAGGTGAGGCTACCCTAAACGTTGATCGACGGAAAGTCGCCGGTCACCGGCCGCTCGGCGTACCGGCGGCGACGCCGGATCCCCGGCCCGCCGGACGCCGCTCGGGCATCTCGCGGACCGGGGATCCGGCACCGGTCAGGGCAGCGTGTTCAGCACCAGCGTGCCAATCTCGGAACCCAGCTCCTCGGCCCGGTTCTCGCCGGCGACCCCGTCGGCCCGGTTCATCAGCACCGCCACGACGATCCCGTCGTCCGGGTACATCTGCAGGTACGCGGTGGACCCGTCGGCGCCGCCGTTCTTGCCGATCCGTCGGTGTCCGTCCTCGGTGCTGATCGACCACCCGTACGCGTAGCTCCACCCGGTGTCGACCCACATGGCGTCGAGCGAGTTCGGGCCGACGATCTCGCCGTCGATCAGCTTGTCGCCGAACCGGGCCAGGTCGGCGATTGAGGACTCCATCCCGCCGCCGAGGACCTTCCAGCTCACCTCGTCGCCGCCGTACTCGTCGTTGGCGCCGTCGTAGAAGGTGCTGCGCCGCACCGAGGTGTCCGACAGGTCCTCGGGCCGCAGGGTGCCCAGGCCGAACGCGGCGGTCAACTCCGACTCGGTCAGCTCCGCCACCGGGGTGCCGGTCGCGCCCTCCAACGCCGCGCCCAGGATGGTGTAGCCGTGGGTGCTGTAGTGCCCGTCACCGATCGAGCAGACCAGGTCGGAGTCCCAGAACTCGGCCGCGGCCGCGGTGGAGTTGGCGTACCAGGTGGTGCTGAGATCGGTGTCCTCGGCCTGCCACTGCGCGACGTCGGCCGGGTCGGCGCCGTCGGCGGCCTCCGTGCCCGCGTAGTGCCGCACACAGGCCCGGTTGCTGGCCACCTGCTCGACCGTGTACGCGTGGTGGGCGGGCAGCCCGGCGACGTGGTCTCGGACGTCGTCGGCCGGGTCGATCTGCCCGTCCTCGACCGCCCGCATGGTGAGCACCCCGCCGATCCCCTTGGACACCGACGCGATCCGTAGCACGTGCCCGGAGTCCAGCCACACGTCGTCGTTGACGTTGGCGTGCCCGAACCCGCGCAGGTAGCGGAACTCACCGTCCTGCATCACCGCCACGGCGATGCCCGGCATGTTGAGACTGTTCGCCTCGCCCTGGACCAGGTTGTCCACCGACCGGCGCAGCTTCCAGCCCGGCCGGTCGGAGTTCTGCCGCCAGACCCCGGCGTACCGGGTGCCCTTGCGGTCTCGTACCGCTCGAAGTTGATCACCCGGTATCCCTCGTCGGCGTACCGGTGCCACCAGTTGACGTACTCCTGTCGGGTCAGATCGCTGCGTACCCACCAGCGGCGGTGGTTGGTGTTCTCCACCCAGATGCCGGCGTACCGCTGGCCGACGGTGGTGAGCGCCGAGTCGACCACCAGCGACCGGTAGACGATCTGGTAGGCGTCGACCGCGTCCTGGTACTCGGTGCGGGTGATGCCGCCGAGTAGCCGCCAGTCCAGGTTCTCGGCGTTGTCCACCCAGACGAGCGCGTACCTGGTGCCGGCACCCGTCGGATAGATGTCGACGTCGACCGGCATCCGGGTGCGTCGCTGCTCCGTGTAGTACGCGGTGAAC
The DNA here is from genome assembly GCF_048060315.1 of Micromonospora sp. LOL_013. Classification (NCBI taxonomy): domain Bacteria; kingdom Bacillati; phylum Actinomycetota; class Actinomycetes; order Micromonosporales; family Micromonosporaceae; genus Micromonospora; species Micromonospora sp. LOL_013. The sequence goes on along the minus strand of NZ_JBHMIQ010000004.1, from coordinate 50,396 downwards.
TCGGCGGCGGTCAGGTTGTACTTCATCGACCAGCCGTAGCCCTCCACGTTGCGCACCCAGGCGGCGGCGTAGTAGCGGTCACCGCTCTCGACGTAGGTCTCGAAGTCGACCAGCCGCATCCCGTCGTCCGCCGCCTTGACGAACTCGGTGTCGAACTCGGCCTTGGTCAGCCTGGTGCGTATCAGCCAGCCCCGCCCGTCGAGGTTGCGTTGGAAGGCGGCGCCGATGCGCCGTCCGTCGTCGGCCACGTCCACGTCTAGGCCGACGACCAGGTAGCCGGCGGCGGCGTACTCGTCGAACCGCACCTGGAAGTCGGCCGGGGTCATGTCCCGTACCGACGCCCAGCCCACCTCGTCGGGGTCGAAGACGGCCGAGGGCGGGCCCGGGTGGGCCGCCGCCGGGGTCGTCGCCGTACCGGCGAGCGAGGCCGCCGTCGCCACGACCGCCAGAGCGGCGAGTACGCGGCTTCGCGCGCCGCGTACGGATTCGGATCTCATGGTCCGCTGCTCCTCTCGATATGCCCGACGGTTGTCGGACAACAACTGGGAGTGCGGCGGTCCGCTCCGACCAACAGGTTCTGCTGTCAGGTGGACGACAGTACGAACGGGCCAGGGTGCCACGGTTCGGGTTCGGCCGGGCCGTCACCGTTGCCCCGATGGTCCGCTATGGTATGCGGAGATTGCCCGTTTTTGGGCTGGTAGTAGGTGTGCGCCCCGAGTCGGCAATGAATGGAGTCGGTCATGACCCGAGTGATGACGGTCGTCGGCACCCGGCCGGAGATCATCCGGCTGTCCCGGGTGATGGACCGGCTGGACCGCACCGTCGACCATGTCCTGGTACACACCGGGCAGAACTGGGATCCGGTCCTCTCCGAGGTCTTCTTCACTGAGCTGCGGCTGCGCCCGCCGGACCGGTCGCTGGGCGTGGACACCACCTCGCTCGGTCGGGTGCTCGGCGGCGTCCTGGTCGGCATCGAGGCCACCCTCGACGACTGCCGGCCGGACGCCCTGCTGGTGCTCGGCGACACCAACAGCGCCATCGCCGCCCTGATGGCCCGCCGGATGCGGGTGCCGGTCTACCACATGGAGGCCGGCAACCGGTGCTTCGACCTGAACGTGCCGGAGGAGACCAACCGCCGCCTGGTCGACCACGTTTCCGACTTCAATCTCGTCTACAGCGAGCACGCCCGACGAAACCTGATCGCCGAAGGCCTCCATCCGCGCCGCATCCTGCACACCGGCTCACCGATGCGGGAGGTGCTGGAGCACTATCGGGCGGACATCGCCCGGTCCACCGTGCTCGACCAGCTGGGGCTGACCGCCGGCGGGTACTTCATGGTCAGCGCCCACCGTGAGGAGAACGTCGACCGGCCGGACCGGCTGCACCAGCTGCTCGACTGTCTGCGGGCGGTACGCGACGAGTGGGCGCTACCGGTGCTGGTCTCCACCCATCCGCGTACCCGCAAACGGCTGGAGGCCCTGGCCACCGACCCGACCAGCCTCGACCGGATCACCTTCCACGAGCCGTTCGGGCTGTTCGACTACGTACGCCTGCAGGGCGCCGCCCGCTGCACGTTGTCCGACAGCGGCACGATCAGCGAGGAAGCGGCGATCCTGGGCTTTCCCGCAGTGACGTTGCGGGAGTCGATCGAACGGCCGGAGGCGTTGGACGCCGGCGGCATCATCATGACCGGGCTGGACCCGGCCGGCGTGGTGGAAGCCGTCCGGGCGACCGTCGAGCAGGTCGCCTCGGCCGGGGTGCCGTGCCCGGCGGACTACCAGGTGCCCGACACCTCACGGCGGGTCGTTGACTTCATCCTGTCCACCGTGCGGCGCCACCACGAGTGGGCCGGGCTGCGTCGCTGAGCGCGGCAGCCGTACGAATCGAAGGCTGAGCCGACAGTGCGTGAAACAAGGACCCGGGTCCGACCCGCCGCTGGCGGGGTGGCGCCCCGGCAGACCGCCGCCGACGCGGCGACCAGGACCTTCCGCATCCTCGCCACCGCTGCGGTGTTTGAGCCGGGATTCCGTGGCGGCGGCCCGATCCGGTCGCTGCGCTTCATCCTGGACACCCTGCCTGACGACCTCGACGTCACCCTGGTCACCCGCGACCGGGACCTGCACGCGAGCGACCGGTACCCGGGGCTGTCCGGCGAACTGGTCCACCGCGACTCCCGCTCCGCGGTGTTCTATCTCGATCCGGTGCGTCCCTGGCAGTGGCTGCGGCTGCTGCGGCAGATCCGGTCCCGGCCGGTCGATCTGCTGTACGTCAACAGCCTGTGGTCGATGTTCTCGGTGGTCCCGATTCTGGCGGTGGCCCTGCGACTGCTACGGGTACCGGCGATCATGGTGGCTCCGCGCGGCGAACTGGCCCCGGCCGCGCTGGCCATCAAGGGCGGCAAGAAGCGGCTCTTCCTGGCGGTGTGGGCACCGGTGCTGCGTCGCCTCGGCGTGCGGTGGCAGGCGTGCAGCCAGCTGGAGGCGGATCAGATCGCTGCGGTGCTGCCCTGGGCCCGGGTGATGGTCAACGGCAACGAGTGCCCGATCCCGGACCGTCCGCCGCCACCGGTCGTGGCGCACAACGGTCCGTCGCGGCTGGTCTTCATCGGCCGGATATCACCGATGAAGAACCTGGTCACGGCGCTGGCAGCGGTGGCCCAGGCGACCCGGCCGGTCGATTTCGACATCTTCGGGCCCGAGGAGGACGAGCCGTACTGGGCGCGCTGCGGCCAGCTCATCGCAACGATGCCCGACCATGTCCGGGTGCGGTACCACGGCGAGCTGCCGGCCGACGAGGTGCTGTCAACCTTCGCCCGGTACGACGCATTCCTGTTCCCGACGCTGGGCGAGAACTTCGGACACGTCATCCTGGAGAGCCTGGCGGCCGGCTGCCCGGTCGTCTGTTCCGACCGGACCCCGTTCAGCGAGTTGATCTCCAGCGCCGGCGGGGCGGTGGTCCGGCCGATGACGGTGTCGGCACTTGCCGAGGTGGTGCACGAGCTGGCTGGCCGGCCGGCGGGTGAGCGGGCCGAGGCGAAGGAGACGGCGGGGCGGCGGTACCGGCTATGGCGGCGGCAGGTGCGCGAACTCAACGTCCTCGACCACGCCCGCCACTTCTGCCGGTGACCCGACGTCACCGGCGCCGGCCCGGATCGTTGCACCGAGTGTGACCAGTCGTCTTCGTACCATCGTCCGGCGGGTGCGGGACCATCTGGCGGCCAGCCGTGACCCTGAGGCATTTGCCAGATCTCTGGGGGTCAACCTCACCGGCCGGGTGCGGTTCTACGGCGTGAACCGGGCGATGTTCGGCTCGGAACCGTGGCTGATCACGATCGGCGACAACGTCTACATCACCTCCGGGGTGCAGTTCGTCACCCACGACGGGGGAACCCTGATCCTCCGCAAGGAGCATCCCGACCTGGACTGGACGGCTCCGATCGTCATCGGTGACGACGTCTACATCGGGATGCGGGCGATGATCCTGGCCGGGGTGACCATCGGCAACCGGTGCGTCATCGGCGCGGGTTCGGTCGTCACCCGCGACATACCGGACAACATGGTGGCTGCGGGGGTGCCGGCCCGACCGCTGCGCACGACCGACGACTATCTGCGCCGGCTGCAGGCCAAGTCGCTGGGCATCGGGCACCTTCCAGTCGCCGCCAAGCATGCGGAGATAAAGCGGATCTACGGCGTACCGGCGCGGTGATCAGGCCCGGCGGTAGGCGATCCGCGGTGGCGGAAACTGGTGCACACCGGCGACCGTGACCGGCCCGAGCGGGCCGGCCACGCCGGACATCTGGTAGCCGAACCGGTCACCGGTCATCGCCGCCGGGCCGGAGCCGATGTTCAACGTCGTGGCACCGCCGACCTGACTGGTCCGCAGGGTGGGCGGGGTGGTGGCGGAGCCCTGCCACACGACGGCGTACCAGTGCCAGCCGGCGGGCAGCGTCACCGGCGTGGTCAGCACGTACTCCCGGATACCGGCGGTGGCCGCGCTGAGCGCGCCGAAGTCGGCGATCGGTCCCTGCGACGCCGGTCGACCGGTCGTCGGGTCGTGGGCGTACACGCCATGGCGCAACCAGCCGCTACCGGTCGCCGTGACCTCCACACACACCCGGTCGACCCGGGTGGCCTCGGCCAGGTACATCGGGTGCAGCAGCAGCCGCTGGAACGCGTCGGTGCAGGTGGTGGTCCCGGTTGAACCGGCCAACGGCAGGAAGTAGCTGCCGACCCCAGAGGTGGCTCCGGCCAGCGGCTGCGGGCTGGCCTGGTCGGGATCCGCCCGCCACATGCCGTACCCGGGGGAGACCGGCACCTGGTAGGCGATGCCGTCGGCAGTGACCCGCTCCGCGACGGCGAGGTTCGTCGGTCCGACCGGGACCAGCCGGCGGTGGAACAGTTCCGGCGCGGGTATCCGGGCGGCGGTGACCGTACCCACCCGCTCGATGATCACGAAGTCGCTGCTGCCGTCCGAGACGACCAGCTCGGTCGCGGCCGCCGGCGGTGCCAGATAGCGGCGGTACGCGGTACCGGTGACCGTCTGTCCCGGCCAGAGCTCGCGACCCCACACCAGCTGCGGGTAGTTCTTCTTCAGGCCGGACGAGACGAACCAGTTTTTCGCTGTGGTGTGCCGCACCCTGGTCGCCGGCTCTCCGTCGTCGACCGGCAGCAGACCGGCGGCGATTCCCCACAGCTGGACCCCGCCGCCGCTGACCGCCCACTGGGTCATGCCGGCCGCCGGCATCGCCGGATCCCGCAGACTCGCCGGGGTGATGTCGGTGATCGCCGTGATCGTGTCGATCCGCGCCCAGGTCGACCAGTTGAGCGTCCCGGCCGCCTCGACGTTCGGCATGAACTGCAGGCGGCTGCCGCCCGCCGGTACGGTCAGCGCCGAGCACTGGGTGACCCCGGTGCTCAGGGTGAACCGGTCCATGGCGGTCACCCGCTGGGTGACCAGCAGGCCTCCCGGCGACCAGCGGTAGTCGTTGTCGATGCGACACATCGGTGGGATCCGGGTCATGATGGTGGCGAGCGGTGTGCCGATGTTGGCTTGGGCGGTGTCGATCATCCCCCGGTACGAGGGGATCACGTAGGACTCCCGGATCCGTAGCTGTTCACCGGTGGACCGGCCGTCGGGCACCGGCCGGCCGTCGAGGTCGACGACCACGGTGTGCGAGTGGGTGGCCGGGCGGATCTGGACGTCCGGGGTCAACCAGGTGATCGGTACCGAGGTCCGGTTCGTCGCCCCGGCGACGTGGGTGAGTGCCGCCGCCGGCCGCACCCGCACGCCCTGGGCGACCCCGTTGACGATCGTGTACGGGTTGCCGAACAGCAGGCTGTTGCCGTTCGGCACGGCGAGCAGGGTGAAGGTCCGGATTCCGTCGGTCCACCGGGAGCCCACATCGGCGGTGGTCTTGCCGTGGTCGGTGAGCGCGACCTGGGTGCCGACGTTGTAGCCGTGGTTGCCGCCGATGTACGACCAGCCGGTGTGGATCGGGCAGTTGTCGTCCGAGGTGTCGTGGATCCGGGTGCCCACCGCCGACATCACCGGCCAGACCTGGGCGTCGGTGGCGGTCGACGGCACGAGGGTGACCTGGGGCAGGCCCGCATGCCACATGCCGACCATGGACTCGGCGTAGGCCAGGTTGACCGGCATCACCAGGTCCCGGGTGCCGTCGAACCTCGACCTGATCGACATCAGGGCGTTCGACCGGTGGACCGTCAGTCCAGGCATTTCGGCACCTCCATGGCGAGCCGCGCGACCTGCTGCCACTGTGCGCCTTTTCGCTGGCCAGGGCGGTTCTCCGGTCGGTGACGTGACAGCGCTGTCGGCCGTTTGGCGGGTGCCTGCCGCACGATCGGCGGCACTCACGGACGATACGGCTGACCGGAAATGATATCTCCGAATAAAAGACGTTATAGACCCGTTACTCAGCCCTGAGTCGGCGCGATGTACAAGTGACCGGGCGGCACTGCGAGGAGTTGTCCATGCGCATTCTGATCACTGGCGGTGCCGGCTTCATCGGCTCCAACCTGGCCCGCGCCGCACTGGTCGAGCCGGCGGTCAAGGAGGTCACCGTCCTGGACGACCTGTCGGTCGGGCTGCGCGACAACCTCACCGGGCTGGACGTCGAGGTCGTCGAGGGGTCGATCCTGGATCCGGCCGCACTGGACGCCGCGATGGCCGGCCGGGAGGCCGTGGTCCACCTGGCCGCCCTGCCCAGCGTGCCCCGGTCGCTACGCGACCCGGTGGCCTCCCACCACGCGAACGCGACCGGGACCCTGCTGGTGCTGGAGGCGGCCCGCCGGCACGACGTGGCCCACCTGCTGGTCGCCTCCTCCTCGTCGGTGTACGGCATCAACCCGGCGCTGCCGAAGACCGAGCTGACCTGGACCCGGCCGATGAGCCCGTACGCGGCGAGCAAGCTCGCAACCGAGGCGTACGCCCTGGCCCACCAGGCGTCGTTCGGGCTGCCCACGCTGGCGCTGCGGTTCTTCAACGTCTACGGCCCCGGGCAACGGCACGACCACGCCTACGCGGCGGTCATCCCCCGGTTCGTCCACGCCGCGCTGCGGGGCGAGCCGGCCCTGGTGCACGGCGACGGCACCCAGTCCCGGGACTTCACCTACGTCGGCACGGTGTGCGCGGTCATCCTGGACGCACTGCGGCGCCGGGTGTGCCACCCGCACCCGGTCAACCTTGCCTTCGGCGCGCGGGCCAGCCTGCTGGAGGTCCTCGACGACCTCGCCGGACTGCTCGGCCGGCGCATCGACCGCGAGCACGCGCCGCCGCGCCCCGGCGACGTCGCGCACTCCCTCGCCGACACCGCCACGTTGCGGGCGCTCTTCCCCGGCGTCAGCCCGGTCGACCGTCGGGACGGTCTACGGGCGACCGTCGAGTGGATGGCCCGTCGGCTGGCCGTCGAGCCCGTCGCGACCCGGTGACCGGGGCCGCCGACCGGACCGGACCGGACGGCCGTGACCGGGATCGTGACCGTGCCGTGCGGTCCGGCATCGCCGCGGCAATGGCGGCGAAGGCGACCGGCATGGCGGCCCCGCTGGTCATCACCCCGGCCTGCTTCCAGTACCTCGGCGACCAGCGGTACGGGCTGTGGATGGCGGTCACCGCGCTCACCGGGATGGCCTGGTTCGCTGACCTGGGCCTGGGCAACGGGCTGCTCACCCGGCTCAGCCGGCTGGGTACCGACGTAGGGCAGCAAGCCAGGGAGATTTCCAGCGCGTTCGCCACTGTCGGCACGGTCGCCATCGCCCTGCTCGGCGGCTTGTTCGTGGTCAATCCGCTGGTGCCCTGGGACCGGCTCCTCGGGGTGACCGATCCGGGCATCGCCGCCGAGACGTCGACGGTGGTCCTGCTGTCGTTCGGGGCGTTCGCCGGCAACATCCCGCTGTCGCTGATCCAACGGATCCAGTATGCCGACGGTCAGGTCGTGCAGAGCAGCGTCTGGCAGTCGGCGGGCTCGCTGGCCGCCATGGTGGCTGTGCTGTGCGCCATCGGCGGTAGATGGGATCCGCTGGCGGTGATCGCCTGCGCGGTGCTGGCGGTGCCCGCCGTCAACCTGGTCAACACCGTGGTCTACTTCGGCGTCCAACAGCCGGCCAAGCGCCCCGGCCCCAGGCTGGTCGACCGGGCGACCGCAGCCGGCCTGCTCCGGCTCGGCCTGCGGTTCTTCGCGCTCACCACGATGTCGTCGATCGCGATCAACATCGACAGCCCGCTGGTGGCGAACATCCTCGGACTCCCCGTGGCCGCGCACTACGCCGTCGCGGTGAAGCTCTTCGGCGTGCTCTCGATCTTCGTCGGCCTGGTCGGCATGACCGTCTGGCCGGTGAACGGTGCGGCGTTGGCCCGTGGTGAGGTGGCCTGGGTACGCCGGCACACCCGACGGATGGTGTTGCTCTACGCAGCGGTGGTCGGGACGGCGGGTGCGGCCCTGGTCGGCTGGGGGCACCCGTTGATCGAGTTGTGGGTAGGCGGCATCGACCGGGCTGCGGTTCCGGTGCCGGTCCTCGCCGGACTTGCCTGCTGGTCCTTCCTTGTCGCGGTCAGCTCGCCGCTGATCCTGGTGCAGAACAGCGCCGGTCTGCTCCGGCCGCAGGCGGTCGGCTGGGCCGCGTTCCTGGTCCTGGCGACCGGCCTGAAGATCTGGGGGCTGCATCAGCTCGGTCTGGTGGCCGTGCCGCTGGCGGCCTGCATGGCGTACCTGCTCACCATCTGGCCCGCTGCGGTGATCGGCTACCGGCGGGCAGTGGACCGGGCCGGCCGACGCGCCGGCCCGTCGCCTGCAGCGCCCGACCTTGCAGCGCCCGACCCGCGCACTGGCGGTGGCACGGCGCTCCGGCCGACAGCCGACGAAAGGGGGACCGGTGTCCGAGTTGGTGGTTGACCAGGGCGACGTCCGTGACCATCCGGACCCGCCCGGCAATAGGGCGGCGGCCCCGCCGATGGCCGCCCCACCGCCGGGCGTGGCCCGCCGCCGCGTCCTGCGGGTGGTGGGCGAACTGAACTTCGGCGGCACCGAAACGCGTACCGCGGAACTACTGCCACGGCTCGTCCGTGGCGGAACCGAGATGCACCTGGTCACGCTCAGCCACCGCGTCGGGCCGGGGCCGTTGGCCGGGACGGTCGAGCGGTACGGCGGCTCGGTGACCGCCGTACCGCTCGGTACGTGGTTCCCGGTCCGGTTCCACCGTCTGCTACGCCAGCTACGGCCCGACGTGGTGCACGCCGACTGCGCCAACTTCTCCGGCGTGCTGCTCGCCCTCGCTGCGGTCGCCGGGGTGCCCGGACGGGTCGCGCACTTTCGAGGGGACGACAACGCGCCGAGGAGCCTGCGCCGCCGGATCCTCCGGTGGCTCGGTGGGCGGCTGCTGCGGATCTTCGCCACCGACGTCCTGGGCGTGTCGCCCGGCTCGCTCACCTTCGGCTTCCATCGGGCCTGGCCGGACGATCCACGCTGCCAGGTGGTGCTCAACGGGCTCGACCTGGACCGCCTGCGTCAACCGTCGATCGACGACCTGCGCGCGATGATCGGAGCGGGCATCGCCGATGTCGTCTGCGTCAGCGTGGGACGGGCCTCGGCGGAGAAGCGCCGCTGGCTGCTGCCGCCGATCCTGGCCGCGTTGCGTGACCGGGGGGTCTCCGCGCACGCCGTACTCGTCGGGCCGGGTGATCCTGCCGACGACGCCCGGGTGCGGGCCGCGGCGGACGCCGCCGGGGTGACCGACCGGGTGCATCTGCTCGGGCCTCGGGACGACGTGGGCGGCCTGCTGACACAGGCCGACCTGGTCATCCATCCGTCCAGCCTGGAAGGGTTGCCCGGCGGGGTGCTGGAGCCGGTCGCGCTGGGTATCGGCACGGTGGCCTGTGACCTGCCCGGCGTGCGGTTCATCGACGAGCGGCTACCCGGCGTCGTGATCGTCGATCCCGGGGCGTCGGCGGCGGACTGGGCGGAGGCGGCACTCGTCGCGGTCGCGTACACCGCCGCGACCACCCCTGCGGCCGCTGGCGAGCGCTTCGCCCACAGCGCGTTCGCGATCGACGCTGCGGCTGAAACCCACCTGGCGATCTACCGACGGCGTCCGGCCCGCGTCCGGCCCTGCACGGAAGGAGTCCGATGACCGAGCAGACCACGACGGTCGAGCACGGACCACGACCCGGTGACCGGCCGGCAGGTCGGCGACGTCGGCCACGACCGCTGCTGATCGGCGCGTACGCGTTCCCGTACGGCGACGCCACCTCGAACCGGCTGCTGCAACTCGCTCGCTGCGCCGCCGGCGCCGCCGGGCCGACACTGGTGGTCAACGACTGGCCTTGCGAACTGCCGTTCCCGCCGGACGGGCCGCGGGCCAGCGGCGTCGAACTGATCACCTTGTGGACCAGGGGAGCCAACCACGTCAGCCGGATGTGGGCCCGGCTGGCCCGTCCGGTCCGCGTGCTGCGGGCGTTGCGCCGCCGTGGCGTCGGCCGCGGCGACGTCTCCGTGGTCCTGCTGCCGATGGCCATGATGACGCTCGGCAACTGGGCGGTGCTGCGTCTCGGGCTGCGCTGCCCGATCGTGGTCGACGCCAGCGAACGCCACGACCGGCGACAGTTTCGGCGCGGCTGGTCTGATCCCTACTTCGTGCGCCACCGGTGGTCGACGTTCCTGGCAGCCAGGCTCGTCGACCGGTTCACCGCGGTCTCCACCACCTTGGCCCGGCACTTCGAGCGGCGGGGCGGGGCCGTGCTGGTGGTGCCACCGCAGGTGGACTGCGACGAGTTCGCGCCACCACGGCCGCCGTCGCTCGACGCCGGCCTGCGTCTGCTGTACGCGGGTACGCCGGGCCGCAAGGACATGCTCCACGTGATCGTCGCGGGGATCGGCCGACTGGCACCGCAGGACCAGCGGCGGGTCCGGCTGACCATTGCCGGGATCACCCGCGACGACGCGGCGAACCTGTCCGACCTGGACCCGGCGGTGCTTGATGCGGTCCACGCCGAGGTGGTGTTCCTCGGCCGGGTACCCCGGGCGACAGTGTTGAACCTGCTGGCCGAGTCGCACTTCGCCATGCTGGTGCGGCCCACCGGCGGCTACGCGGCGAACGGCTTCCCGTCCAAGGTGCCGGAGAGTCTCGCTGCGGGGTGCCCGGTGTTGCTCAACCACACCAGTGACCTGGCCGACTACGTGCGTGACGGCGCCGAAGGGCTGGTGCTCGACGGCAACGGTCCGGACGACGTCCGGCTGGCGGTGCAGCGCGCGTTGCGGCTGCGTGACGAGCAGTGGGCGGCGATGAGCCAGGCGGCGCGGTCGCGGGCCCGCAGTTCGTTCGACCACCGGGCCTGGTCGGAGCGGGTCAGTGAGTTCGTCGTCCCGATCGAGGGCCGGGACTGACCACTACCGCAGGACCGGGGTCCGCCCCCGGTGGGGAGACCTGTCCGGTTCAGCCGACGGTGCTGGCCACCGCGACGGGCCAGGCCGGTGCCACGGCGGTGGGGCGTCCGCCGCCGCCCGGTGGTTTCCGGCCCGTCGCCGGGCTGGCAGGTGCAGCAGGACGGCGACCACGGCGAGCCAGAACACGTACGGGTACGTCTGACCGGTACCGAACATCGCCGATTCGGTGACCTGGATCAGCAGGCCGGTGACGATGAGCCAGACCAGACCCGAGTTCGCCCGGTTCACCGGAGCCCGAACGGCGGCCCACCCGGCGGCGAGCACGGTGAGCAGTAGCGGCACTGCGGCCACCAGCCCGAGCTCCAGCATCATCTGCAGGTAGCTGTTGTGCACCAGCCCGACGTTGAAGCCGCGCAGTTCGTCGTAGCTGGCCAGCTCGTAGAGATGGTTGCGCGACGCGTACCCGTAGCCGAGCGCCGGATGGTTCTCCCACCACAGGTCGACCGTCATGTGCCACAGCCGAATCCGGCCGTTGGACAGGTCACTCTGAGTGAACCGGCCGACGAACTGTTGCATCCAGGACGCGGCGAAGACGGACGGCAACAGACCGGACAGGTACCCGGCCAGCAGGGCTGCGGTCGCGCCGACGGCGACCCGGGTCAGGGTACCGATTCCATGTCGTAGCACCACCCAGAGCGCGCCGACGAGTACGGCGACCAGTCCGGTGCGGGACTGGGACAATACGAGTGCGCCGGCCGCCGGCACGATGCCGAGCAGTTCGGCACGTCGCCCGCTCTCCCGGTAGACCGCCCAGCCGAGCGGCACGGTCAACGCGCAGACCATGCCGAGCATGTTGGGATTGCTGAACAGTCCCTGGAACCGGGAACTGCCGGACAACGCGGTCGCCAGCGTGCCGTTGGTCGTTCCGTAGCCGATGCTGATCATGACGGACACGGCCAGTACCAGGTAGACCATCCGCAGGTCGGCCATCATGACCGTCCGGTCCGGCCACCGCCGCTGAGCCAGCAGGTGGACCAGCCCGGCCAGCAGCAGCAGGGCCAGGCCACGCTGGAAGGAATCAAACGGAGCGATCGACCAGACCGCGCTGAGCGTGGCGAGACCGGCAAGTACCCACAGCGACCCGATGAGGACACCGGTCCACGGCTTCGTCGGCCCGGCAGCGGCGGATCGGCGGAGGCACAGCGTCCAGACGACCAGGCCGCCGACGGCCACGTACCGTGGATAGAAGCTGGCGTCGACCAACGCCTCTACATCGGACGACGCGCTGACCAGCAGCGCCAACGTCAGGGTCAGCAGCCATCGCCAGCCATCCATCTGGAATGCGCAGATGAGCATGACGAGCAGCGCAACGGCGGCCGAGGCGACCAGCGGATTCCGTACCGCGAGGATGGTCGTGACCCCCAGCAGGACTGCCGCGCCGACCAGCACGGTCAGTCGACTCATTCGGTCTACCACGTGTCGTCCTTCGGCTTGCGGTCGGCCGGGTCACCCCTAGCGGTCTGGCTGTCGGTCCGGCGCGTCAGACCACGAGGCGCTGCCGGTCCGCCTCGGGCAGGGCATCTGTCCAGCGGGCGCGGGCGGCGTGCATCGACCGGACCATGTCCGGCCAGGAGGGCGGACGGTAGCCGGTGGCGTCGGCCAGCCGGTCGGCGCGCATCGACCGGTCACAGACGAACCCGTCGTCTGGCACGATGTCGCCCGGCCACCGGTACACCTCGGCGATCAACCGGAGCAGGTCGTACTTCGAGATCGGCTCGGCGGCCAGGTGGTACAGCCCGGCGAGATCGGTCCGGGGCAGCACCACGGTCCGTAGCAGCCGGGCGAACTCGACGGTCGTCACGCCGGTGTAGATCGCCCCGGTCCAGCCTCGGACGCCACCGGGACGCGACAAGAACCAGTCCACCAACGACCGGTTGTCGGTCAGCTCGTGACCAATGATCGAGGTACGCAGCGTGAGCGCTCCCTCTCCAGCGACCTCGCCCAGCAGCTTCGACCGTCCGTAGAGGTCCGGTGGGTCGGGTAGGTCGTCCTCGACGTAGCCGCCCCGGCATCCGGAAAAGACACAGTCGGTGCTGACGTGGATCAGTCGGCTGCCGAATTGGCCGCACGTCCGCGCCAACAGATGCGGGAAGAGAGCGTTGAGGGTGACGGTGTGGGTGACGTCCCGTACGTCAGGGCGTTGCTTGATCACCCCGACACAGTTCACGACCACGTCCGGCCGGAGTTCGTCGACGATCCGGTGGACCTGGTCGATCCGGGTGGCGTCGATGTCGCCGGTGATCCGGTCGACCAGTGGCACCGGGAAGTGGCGGGCGCGGTCGGCCAGGTTGCGGGCGGTGCCGTGGGCGTCGAGCTCCGGATCGGCGCTGAGCTCCCGCAACAGGGCGTGGCCGAGCATTCCGGTGGCGCCAACGATGAGGACCCGCCGTCGAGCGGGGACCGGCCCGTCGGTCCGCCGCCGTGGCACCCGCTCCAGGCGCCCGCCATCGCCGGCATGGGCGCTCATGCCGCGCCGACCGGAGTAGCGGCGGCATCGAGGTGCGCCCGCACCTCCGGCAGGGTGAGCAGCAGCGACTCGACCTCCGGCACGGTCAGCCGTCGGGCGTTGTGCGAATTGAAGTCGGTGAGCCCGCCGCTGGCGATGTCGCCCTCGTCGACGTAGAGGGCGTAGTTGAGATCGCGGCTGTCCACCGGGACCCGGAGGAACTCACCCAGGTCCTCGGCGTGGGACAGCTCCTCGCGGCTGGCCAACGTCTCGTACATCTTTTCGCCGTGCCGGATGCCGAGCACGTCGAACTTGGCAGGTACGCCGAACAGGTTGCACAATGCGGTGGCCAGGTCGCCGATGGTGCAGGCGTCGGCCTTGCGGATGTAGACATCGCCCTGCCGGCCGCTGCGGAACGCGTGTTCCACCAGGTCGACCGACTGGGCCAGGGACATCAGGAACCGGGTCATCGACGGCTCGGTGACGGTCGGCAGGCCACCGTGGCGGATCTGGTCGATGAACAGCGGGATGACCGAGCCGCGCGAGTACATGACGTTGCCGTACCGCACACAGCAGACTCGGGTCCGGGCCGTCAGGTTGTCCCGGGCGTGTGCCTGTGCCACCTTCTCCATCAGCGCCTTGGTCATGCCCATCGCGTTGACCGGATAGACGGCCTTGTCGGTGCTGAGCAGCACCAGTGCCTCGACCCCGACCCGTTCGCACGCGTCCACCAGGTGCGCGCTGCCAAGGACGTTGGTCCGGACCGCTTCGAGTGGGAAGAACTCACACGACGGCACCTGCTTGAGCGCGGCGGCGTGGAAGACGAACTCCATGCCCCGTACGGCTTTGAGTACACTGTCGTAGTCTCGGATGTCACCCACGTAGTAGCGGACGCGTTCGTCGGCGAGTCGGTGCCGCATGGCGTCCTGTTTGGATTCGTCGCGGCTGAAGACCCGGACCTCCTCGGCGCCGGCGTCCAGCAACCGGGTAACCATCGTCTGACCGAAGGACCCGGTGCCACCGGTGACCAGGAAGCGTCGGTCCGATAGCGAGGAAACCACATCTGCCCCCGTCTTGCTTTTCCCGTCGGGCCACCCTGAGGGACGGTGGAGGTCGTCGCACGTGACGATATAGCTACATAACTGGCGTAGAGGTCATTTCCGGCAAGGTGAGGAAGGCTCGGATGCTCCTGGCGACCCGCGATCGGGGGCCGGGTCATCATTAACTGCAAAAAGAGCAAAACACTCCTCAATGGCTGGTAGTTGTATTGCATGCTGATCGGTCTGCTCACCCAGTGGTTCGATCCCGAGCCGGGGCCGGCCGCGCTGCCCGGTCGGCTCGCTCACGCCCTCGCTCGACGGGGACACGAGGTACGGGTGGTCACCGGCTTTCCGAACTATCCGACCGGCCGGCTCACACCCGGCTACCGGATGGCGCGTCGGGTCGACGAGATGGACGGCGACGTGCGGATCCGTCGGGTGGCGCTCTATCCCAGCCATGACCGGTCCGCCGCACGGCGACTGGTCAACTACGGCTCGTTCGCTGGCTCGGCGCTGATCTCCGGCGCCGACGCGCTGCGCGGACTCGACGCACTCTGGGTCGGCAACTCGCCGATCTCGGTGGCGATGCCGATGTGGTACGCCCGGTACATGCACCGGGTACCGGTCCTGCTGCACGTTCTGGACATCTGGCCGGACAGCGCGGTGGCCAGCGGATTCCTCGGTGGCGGACCGTTGTCACGGAGCCTCGCACGGGGGATGGCCGGTTGGTGCGAAGCGATGTACCGCAGCGCGGATCGGGTGGCCTACGTCTCGCCCGGCGCGGGCGGGCTGCTCGCCGGGCGGGGCGTACCGCCGGAGAAGCTGGTCTACATCCCGATGTGGGCCGACGAGGCGACGCCGGTTCGCCATCGGGATCTGCGCGCCGAGCTCGGGATCCGTCCCGACCAGGTGGTGCTGTCGTACGCCGGGGCGCTCGGTGAGGCACAGGGTCTCGACCCGCTGATCGACGCGTGTGCCCGGGTCGAGGATCCGAGGCTGGTCTGTCTCATCGCCGGGTCGGGCACCACCGAGGACCGGCTGCGTGCCCGGGCGGCGCGGGCAGGTGCCTCCAACGTCCGGTTTCTCGGCCGGCTGCCCCGCGACCGGATGCCCGCACTGATGGCCGCCGGCGACGTGCACTACGTGAGCCTGCGCCCCGGTGGAATGTCGGCGTACACGATGCCGAGCAAGGTGCAGGCGATCCTTGCGGCAGGTCGGGCGCTGCTCGTCGCGGCCGAGGGCGACGCCGCGACGGCCGCCCAGGACAGCGGCGCCGGCTTCGTCGCCCGGTCGGGGGATCCGGACTCGATCCGAACCGCCCTGCGCGAAGCGTGCGACCTGGGCCGCGAGAAGCTCGAGCTGCTCGGGCAGGCTGGTCGGTCCTACTACGACAAGGTGTTCTCGGTCACGGTCGGTGCTGAGCGGGTCGAGCAGACGCTGCGAGCGATGGTGGACGGCTGTCGGACGCGGCCGCGCCGAGGAGCAGCCCGATGACAATCGGCCGGTGCAATGCCCGACCTGCTGCCGGTCGTGGCGGACTTCGTCGGCCGCCATGTGGAGCTGGAGCGGCTGCACGGTCTGCTGGACTGTGTCGAGACTCTCTGCTTCAGCAGGGGGAGATGTGAACCCCGCGCCACCCGTCTACCCCGAGGTTCGCACGTACCTGGTCACCGCCCGGCGGTCGCCGGCCCGGCCTGCCGCATGACGTGGTGCGCAAGGTCAGCTCCCGGCATCGGCGAGCAACGGTTCCAGCACCAGGTCGGGGTCGCGGTTGCGGACGGTGGACAGCCGCCACTTGTCGGGGAACAGGGCGAGTAGTTCCCCGTCACGCACCCGGGTCATCACCTCGACCCCGGGAGCGGCGTTCAACCCGGCCACGCTCGCCGCTTCGGTGCGCCGGGCGAGGGTGTACGGCAGATGGTCGACTGCGGTTGGTACCCCGAACTCGGTCGCCAGTCGGTGGGTGGCGACCTCGAACTGCATCGGCCCGACCGCAGCGAGCACCGGGGACTGCTCGCCCCGGCGGTCCGATCGCAGCACCTGGACCACGCCTTCACCGTCGAGTTGTTCGATGCCGCGGCGGAACCGTTTGAACTTCGACGCGTCGGTGGCCCGGATGGCGACGAAGTGTTCGGGGGCGAACGACGGCAGCGGTGGGAATGTCACCGCCGGCCCAGGCGCGTAGAGGCTGTCGCCGATGCTCAGCGCGGTGGCGTTGACCAGTCCGACCACGTCGCCCGGGTACGCCTCGTCGATGGTGTCCCGGTCGCGGCCGAAGACCTGCTGGGCGTACTTGGTGGCGAACGGACGGCCGGTGCCGGCGTGGGTGACGACCATGCCGCGTTCGAACCGGCCGGAGCAGACCCGGACGAACGCTACCTGGTCACGGTGGGCCGGGTTCATGTTGGCCTGGGTCTTGAAGACGAATCCGGCGAACGGCGCGTCCAGTTCGCGGGGGGTGCCGGTTGTGTCCGGTCGAGCCGTCGGCGCGGGGGCGGTGTCCACCAGCACGTCGAGGAGCTGGCGTACGCCGGCGTTGGTGACCGCGGCGCCGAACAACACAGGCGTGGTGGTCGCGGCGACGAACGCGGCCCGGTCGTGTTCGGCGCCGGTGGCGGCGAGCAGGTCCAGCTCTTCGACCGCCTGGGTCCAGTCGGTGCCGTACCGTCGGCTGGCCTCGTCGGCGGTGAGGGTTTCCTCGATGACGGCGCTCGCCCCGCCCGGGGTGCGGGTGAACGCGACCATCCGGCCGGTGCGCCGGTCGGCCACCCCGTGGAACTGCCCCGCGACACCGACCGGCCAGGTCAGTGGGGTGCAGCGCAATCCGATCCGTTGCTCGATCTCGTCGAGCAGTTCGAGTGGCTCCAGCCCGGGTCGGTCCCACTTGTTGATGAAGGTGATCACCGGCACCCGGCGGTGGCGGCACACCTCGAACAGCTTCAGCGTCTGCGGCTCCAGTCCTTTGGCGGCGTCGAGCAGCATCACCGCGCAGTCGACCGCGGTCAGCACCCGGTAGGTGTCCTCGGAGAAGTCCGCGTGCCCGGGCGTGTCGAGCAGGTTCACCACCGTGTCGCGGTAGGTGAACTGCAGCGCCGCCGAGGTGATCGAGATGCCGCGCTGCTGCTCCAGGGCCATCCAGTCGGAAACCACACCACGGCGGTCGCCCTTGCCGTGCACGGCGCCGGCGGAGTTGATCGCCCGAGCGTGCAACGCAAGGGCCTCGGTGGTGGTGGACTTGCCCGCGTCCGGGTGGGAGATCACCGCGAAGGTACGCCGCCGCGCTGCCTCCGCCGTGACCGGTCGTAGGGCTTCCGCTGTTCCCGACACCTGACGTCCTTCTCCTTTCGCCGCCCGTGTGTGGTGGCAGGTCGACGACCGGACTCTAACGTAAGGGGCCGGATTGTCGGTCGGCGCGGGTTCAGTCCGCTGCCGCGCGGCGACCTGCTCCGGTCGGCTGCCTTCGGCGTCTCACGGCAGCCGGCCGTGTTGTCCCGTGCCGCCAGCGGCACGCCGGTGTCGGCCCGGCGGAGGGTGTGGGGCAGGGGGACAACACGGCCGGCCCACCGGTGCCGTCCGACGTGACGGATCAGCAGGACGGCACCATGCTCTTGACGTCCTGGGTGGTGTTGATCCAGGTGTCCGCGGCGAATCCGGTGGCACCGGTGGCCGGATCGGTGATCCGGTCCCACGTCGATGACGGCCAGTACCCGCCGCCGACATACTCACCGAAGGTGTAGCAGGAAATGGTCACCGTACTGCCGTAGTAGGTGTATCCGACGACGGCGGACGTGGTGCTGGGGCCGGCCCGGACGTTGAGCCACGGGCTGGCCAGGATTGTTCCGGTTACGCCGCCCGGTGTGCCGCCGCCGAGCCGGTTCACCGCCGCCTGCGCGGCGGACAGGTGGTTGGCGTAGACGCCGCTGTTGTAGGTCGACCACGGCTGCCAGTTGCTGCCGCCGCTGGAGATGTTGTACGCGGCGTTCGCGTTGCACTGGGCGTCGTAGGCGCAGGCGTCGGTCACGGTGGGGTGGTAGCAGTTGTTGATCTGCCAGAGACCGCGGTCCAATGATCCGTAGGGACATCCGGCGGTGGGGCCGTTGCTGCCGACCGCCGACGGGTTGCACGAGGACTCCGCCATGGCCACCGCGACCGCAGTGACCAGTGGGCTGCCCCGGAACCCGGCGGCGTACCCCGCCTGGGCGCACAGGTCGATACCGACGGCGTTGACGCTGACGGTGTCCGGTGCCGGCGTGGTGGCGGGCTCGCCGACGCTGGCCGGGACAGCTCCGTCGACGGCACCGCTGTCCGGCGCGGCACTGGCCGTGCCGGGCACCGCGAGAGCGACCGCGCCGACGACGGAAAGCAAGGCGAGGCCCAGCGCCAGCCGAGGACGGCGCCGACGGCCGCCGGCGGAGGTGGGCGGGAGACGATCGGGATCCATCATGTTCCTTCCTGGGAACGACGAGCGGGGACTGAGTTCCGACGGGTGACGTGGCGGTCGGGTGACGCGGTGGTCAACGTCCCGGCCACTCCGGGTCCGCGTACGACCAGCCGAGGTACGGTGCGCCGGGCCAACTGAGCGAGACCTGCCGGATAGCGGGGGCGGTGGTGATGTAACTGCCGTTGCCCTCGGAGAGCATCACGTGACCGGCGTAGCCGTTGATCTGCGCTCCGGCGAAGAAGACCAGGGCGCCGGGCGGCGGTGTGCCGGTGGTGTGGATGAGGCCGCGCTGGTACAACGCGTTGTAGTGGACCAGCGCGGTGGCGTAGCCGCTGGCGGCGCGTCCGTACGCGTGCCCGACGAAGTTGTCGCACCAGCCGTCCCAGGGATGGTTGCTGTCGCCGAGGTCGCCGTTGGTGTGCGTGTGTCCGAGGACCGACCGGGCCCAGGCGAGGGCGCGCTGCTCCCGGGTGCCGGTCGACGGTGGGGTGCCGGAGCCGCACTCCGGCTCGCCCGGCAGGTACTGGTTGAAGCCGGGCGTGGTGGTGTAGTAGTCGCTGATCCAGCCGTTCACCGGCGCGCTGATCTGGTGCCAGACATTGTTGCCGTAGATGTTGCGGCCGCGTACCGCGCACTCGGCGGTGAAATACGTGCCGTCGGCGAGGACGGTGACCGCCGGTGCCGAGGCATCGTGCGGGCTGGTCCGCACGATCAGCCCGGCACCACCGGTGCCGGTCACCCGGTAGCCGGTGATCCCGGCGATCGCTGGCGCGGCGGCTCCGACCAGGACCATCACCAATGCGACGAGGGACGCCAGGACACCCCGCAGGATTCGGGGGAGGGTTCTGGGCACCGGTCGGCGGGCGGGTTCAGTCTGCTTGCGGTGGTACACGCGGTCCTCCTGTCGTAGAGCGGACTGCCCGTCCACCCGATACCGCGTCCATGCCGGAGGCCTCCACAGACGGCATCCGTCGCCCGGTACGCCCGGTCGGTCAGGATCCGAAGGCGCACATGGTCCTGTACGGACTGTGAGACGCTGTTCGCTGGTGTCTATCCAACGGGCAGCTGCGTCGAGGCCGATACTGACCTGGACCTGCTCGTAAAGCACTGGCTTGACCGCTGTTGACACCAGGTTTACGCGTTCAGGAGAGGACATGACGGATCAGAATGGACACACCGGCACTCGTGGTTCCGCCGCCGGCCCGATCGGTGCCTTCGTCGCCGATCTGGAACAGCTTCGACGCGACGCCGGGCAGCCCTCGTTGCGCAAGATGGCGGAGAAGGCCCACTACTCGCACACCGCGCTGTCCGGTGTGCTGTCCGGAACCCGGCTGCCCTCGTTGGAGCTGACCTTGGCGTTCGTCCGCGCCTGTGACGGAGACGAGGACAACTGGCGGCAGCGGTGGAGCCAGGTCGACGCACTCATCAACGGTGCCACGCCACCAGCCGACCGGCCCGCCGTACGCGAGCCGCACCTCACCCGCCGGGCGCTGGCGGCGACCGGCGGGATCGCGGCTGTCGTCGCTGCGGTGATCCTGGTGCCGACGTCGGTACTCGACCGGCTCGGCGGGGCGGTGCAGGAACCCGTGGCGACCTCGGCCGCCGGGTCACCGGCGGCGGACGGCGCGGACCCGCAGCAGGAACAGTGCCACCTCGACGCGGTGAGCACGCACACCGTGCAGGTTCCCGACCGGGATCCGACCCAGCCGCCCTACGGCAGCCTCACCCTGCGTTACTCCCAGCGATGCCAGGCGGCCTGGCCACTCTTCGTCTCCACCGAGCGGGTGCCGACCGGGGTCACCATTCGGCTGTCCGTCAGCCGTCCGTCCGACGGGGCCGTCAGTCGGTTCGACTATCCCTATCTAGTGCCGAGCCAGGTGTACAGCGTGTACGGCAACGTCCTGCGGACCACCGAGGGGTGCGTCGAGGTCGCGGTCGAGATCAGCGGCGCGGACGACCGTGCCGCGTTGGCCACTGCGTCGACCCCGTGCGCCCATCCCGACCCGACCGGCACACCGGCCGCCCTGCAGGTCCGCGACCTGCGCATTCCGGTGGCGGCTCTGCCGGTCGCCGCTTAGCCGGGCGGCGGCTGACCCGGTTCGTCCGGCGGCCGTGCCTGGGTCTGCGCCAGGTACACGGTGTTGGCCGAGTCGCTGCCGATCAGCGGGTTGCGGAACGTGACCACCTCGGTGCGGACCTGCGGGAATACCTGGCCGAGCGCTTCGGTGAACCCGGCTTCCGGTGGGTCGTCGGACCACAGCGCGAATACGCCGCCGGGCCGCAGGTGGCTGGCCAGGCGCCGTAGGCCGTCCGGCCGGTAGCAGGCGGCGTGCGACGGGTGCAGGACATGCCCGGGGGAGTGGTCGATGTCGACGAGGACGGCGTCGAACCGTCGTCCAGGTGCGGCCGGATCGGGGCCGGCCGCCGCAGTCAGGGCGAAGAAGTCTCCGGCCACCAACCTGCACCGGGGATCCGCGACCAGCGCCTCTCCACCCGGCACCAGACCGCGTTGGTGCCACCCGATGACGTCGGCCAGCGCTTCGACGACGATCATCGACCGGACCCGACGATCCCGCAGTACGGCATGGGCGGTGTAGCCGAGGCCGAGCCCGCCGACGACGACGTCGAGGTCTTCGCGGGACAGCTCGGCCAGGGCAAGCCGGGCCAGTTCGATCTCGGCGACGGTGAACAGGCTCGACATCAGGTACTCGTCGCCCAGTTTGACCTCGTACACCTCGCGGTCCACGACCGGGTCCCGCCGCCGCCGGAGGCTAATTTCACCCATCGGGGTTTGCCGCCAGTCTAGTTCTTCGAAACGCGCGGCCATCGGCACTCCTTCTGATGGGGCGCAGGTTGGCCCGCCGACTCTACCGTCTCGTGTGGGTGTGCCGGGTGGGCGCACAGTCCGCCGACCGACCTGACAGCCAGTCCTTCGACGGACGTCGACGGCCTCTGCGGTTCTTTCGTCTGCGGGTGAGCAGAAGTTCGACTTGATCGCTCAGAAGGTCTTGCTGCGGCTGCCGACGGAGCTGGTGGTCCGCGCGTCGTGCCGCCCCTACCATCCGTTGCGCGATGCCGACGTCCCGGTGGCCGCCGCGGCGGCCACCGGCGCAGCCACCCCGGACGAAGTCGCCGCGGTACCGGCATCCCCCCAGGTCGGACCTACCGCGTCGGCACCTACCGCCGCGCCGAGCGCGCTGGCTTGAGGGATCGGCGAGACGCCGACCGGCATCGGCGACGGAAACCGCATTGAGTGACATGGTCGTTACTTAGTCGGACGCCCTATGGTGTTTCCAGCCGGCAGGCGTAAGGGTGATCCTGTCGGAGTCGCATCAGCGACGCGTGGATCGTAGGCGTACCGGAGGGCCGATCGGGTGTTCAGCCGCATTGCCATCGTCAACCGTGGTGAGGCCGCGATGCGGCTCATCCACGCCGTCCGGGAGCTGGCCGCCGAGACCGGGGCGCGGATCGAGACCGTAGCCCTGTACACCGACGTCGACCGTACCGCGACGTTCGTCCGTGAAGCGGACATCGCCTACGACCTCGGGCCGGCATCCGCCCGGCCGTACCTCGATCTGACGGTCCTGGAACGCGCCCTGGTGGCGACCGGCGCCGACGCGGCGTGGGTCGGCTGGGGCTTCGTCGCCGAGTCCCCGGCGTTCGCGGAGCTGTGCGAGAAGACCGGTGTCACCTTCGTCGGACCGAGCGCGCACGCGATGCGTCAGCTCGGCGACAAGATCGGCGCGAAGCTGATCGCCGAGGAGGTCGGCGTGCCGGTCGCCCCCTGGAGCCGGGGCGCGGTCGAGACCCTGGAGGCCGCCCTGGCGGCGGCGGGTGGCATTGGCTACCCGCTGATGTTGAAGGCGACCGCCGGTGGCGGCGGGCGCGGCATCCGGGTGATCACCAACGAGGCCGAGCTCGTCGACGCGTACGAGCGCACCAGCCAGGAAGCCGCCCGCGCGTTCGGTAGCGGCGTCGTGTTCCTGGAACGGCTGGTCACCGGTGCCCGGCACGTGGAGGTTCAGGTGATCGCCGACGGTCAGGGCACCGCCTGGGCGCTCGGCGTACGGGACTGCTCGGTGCAGCGGCGCAACCAGAAGGTGATCGAGGAGTCGGCGTCGCCGGTGCTCAGCCCGGCGCAGGCCGCCGACCTCAAGGCGTCGGCCGAACGGCTCGCCGTCGCGGTCGGCTACCAGGGCGCGGCGACCGTCGAGTTCCTCTACCATCCCGGTGACCGCATGTTCGCGTTCCTCGAGGTCAACACCCGGCTGCAGGTGGAGCACCCGATCACCGAGTCCACCACCGGATTCGACCTGGTCAAGGCGCAGCTGCACGTGGCGTCGGGCGGGCGGCTGGAGGGCGACCCGCCGGTGGAGCGTGGGCACGCCGTCGAGGCCCGGCTCAACGCCGAGGACCCGGACCGCGACTTCGCGCCCTCGCCGGGTCGGATCGCCCGGCTGGACCTGCCCGCCGGGCCCGGGATCCGGGTGGACACCGGGGTCAGCGAGGGCGACACCATTCCCGCCGCCTTCGACTCCATGATCGCCAAGATCATCGCATACGGACGGGACCGTGACGAGGCGCTCGGCCGGCTGCGCCGGGCGATGGCGAACACCACCGTGATCATCGAGGGCGGTGCGACGAACAAGAGCTTCGTGATCGACCTGCTCGATCAGCCCGAGGTGATCGACGCCAGCGCGGACACCGGGTGGATCGACCGGGTCCGCGGTGCAGGCCGGCTTGTCGCGCACCGGCACGTCGCCGTCGCCCTCGCCGCTGCGGCGATCGAGGGCTACGAGGCCGACGAGCGCGTCGAACGGCAGCGATTGCTGGCCACCGCGTCCGGCGGACGTCCACAGGTGCAGCACGCCAGCGGCCGGCCGGTGGACCTCAAGCTGCGCAGCGTCGGCTACCGGGTACGGGTGGCGCGTACCGGCGCGTACCGGTTCCGCGTCGGCATCGAGGTGGCAGACGTCGTGCACAGCGCCGACGTCGAGCTGGACCGTTTCGACCGGCACACCGGGCAGATCGTCGTCAACGGCAGCCGGCACCGCCTGGTCACCGGAACGCACGGGCCGGTGCACCTGATCGAGGTCGACGGGGTGACTCACCGGGTCAGCCGCGACGAGGGCGGCGTGCTCCGCGCACCGATGCCCGCCCTGGTCGTCGCCACCCCGGTGCCGGTCGGTGCCGAGGTCGAAGCGGGCACACCGGTGCTGGTACTCGAGGCCATGAAGATGGAGACGGTGCTGCGGGCACCGTTCAAGGCCCGCCTGAAGGAATCCGCCGTGTCGGTCGGAAACCAGGTCGAGGCGGGTGCACCGCTGCTGAGGTTGGAGCCGGTCGCGGACGACGCGGCAGCCGGTCCGGAGACCGGGTCGTCGGCGCCCGTCGAGCTGGACATGCCAGCCGCGTCCGGGGCACTCCCGCCGGCCGAACGGTGCCGTCGGGGCCAGGAGGGTCTGCGCGGACTGCTCCTCGGCTTCGACGTCGACCCGCACGACGACCGTC
Source organism: Micromonospora sp. LOL_013 (assembly GCF_048060315.1). Lineage (NCBI taxonomy): Bacteria > Bacillati > Actinomycetota > Actinomycetes > Micromonosporales > Micromonosporaceae > Micromonospora > Micromonospora sp. LOL_013. Next base: position 26,007 of record NZ_JBHMIQ010000004.1, on the reverse strand, counting down.
GCGTCCTCGACGACTATCTCGCCGCGCGCCGGTCCGCCGCCGAGGACGGCGACCGGCCGTTGGCCGCTGAGATCGAACTCATTGGGGTCTTCGCCGACCTCGCCGAGCTGAGCCGCAACCGGCCCACCGACGCCGACGGCGGTGACGGGCACGTCCACAGCGACCGCGAGTACTTCCACACCTACCTGCAGAGCCTCGACGTCGAAAGGGCCGGCCTGCCGGACGCCTTCCAGGCCAAGCTCGCCAAGGCGCTCAGCCACTACGGCGTCACCGATCTGGAGCGCTCCGCCGATCTCGAGGCCGCTGTATTCCGGATCTTCCTCGCACTGCAGCGTGCCGCCGCCGACGCCACAGTCGTCGCCACACTGCTGCGCGCGTGGCTGCGGGAGCCGCCGCCCGGCCAGTCGTTGCACGAGCCCGCCGGTCTCGCCCTGGAGCGGCTGGTCGCCGCCACGCAGGTCCGCTTCCCGGTGATCGCCGACCTTTCCCGAGGCGTGGTGTTCGCCTGGTTTGCCCAGCCGTTGCTGCGCCGCAACCGGGCCACCGTCTACGCCCGGGTCCGCGCGCATCTGCGTCACCTGGACGCCCATCCGGACACGCCGGATCGCGCCGAGCGCATCGCCGACATGGTCCGCAGCACCGAACCGCTGGTCCGGCTACTCGGCCAGCGGATCGTGCGTGACCACCTCGACAACGCGGTCATGCTGGAGGTGCTGACCCGCCGGTACTACGGCAACAAAGGGCTCACCGCGGTCCACACCCACCAGGTCGCCGGCTGCACCTTCGTGGTCGCCGAGCGGGCCGACTCGAGCGTGGTCACCGCCGCCGTGGCCATCGATGCCCTGGGCACTGCCCTCGACGGGCTCGCCGAGCTTGCCAGTGGCCGGGAGTCCATCGATGCCGATATTTATCTTGCCTGGGAGAACCAGCCGGAGGACTTCGACGCGATGGCGGCAGCGCTGCTCGACGTCGTCGCCGCGCACCCGCTACCGCCCCAGGTCCGCCGGGTGACCACCACCATCGCGGGCCGCGCCGGTGCGGTCATGCACCACCACTTCACGTTCCGCCCATCGAGCCGGGGAATGGTCGAGGAACGGCTGATCCGCGGCCTGCACCCGTACATCGCGCAGCGCATGCAGCTGGAGCGGCTGCGCGGGTTCGACCTGACCCGGCTGCCCTCGCTGGACGAGGAGGTCTACCTTTTCCAGTGCGTCGCGCGGGAGAACCCGTCGGACCAGCGTCTCGTCGCGTTCGCGCAGGTACGCGACCTGACTCAGTTGCGTGACCACGATGGACGTCTGGTGTCGCTACCGACCACCGAGAACACCGTCGCGGCCTGCCTTGACTCTATCCGCCGGGCCCAGTCGCGCAGACCGTCGAAGACCCGCTTCACCACCAACCGAATCGTGGTCTACGTCTGGCCGCCGAACGATCTGACCCGCCAGGAGATGGAGATGATCGCCGGGCGGATGCGCCCGACGACTGCGGGTGCCGGGCTGGAGGAGATCCTGTTCATCGGCCGGCGGCGCGACCGGGCGACCGGCGAGTTGAGGAAGACGGCGGTACGGATCGCCATCGACGCCACCGGCGGCGCCGAACTGGTCGTCGGCGAGCCGCCGGTCGAGCCGGTCGAGGTGCTGGACGACTACCGGCTGAAGGTGCTGCGGGCGAGCAGCCGCAACACGGTGTACCCGTACGAACTGACCAGCCGGCTCGGCGACTTCGTCGAGCATGACCTCGACGACGACAACGCGTTGGTGCCGGTCGACCGCCCGAAGGGGAGCAACAGCGCGGCCATCGTCGCCGGTGTGGTCAGCACGGTCACTGCCCGTCACCCAGAGGGTGTCACCCGGGTCGTGCTGTTCGGTGATCCCACGAAGTCGCTCGGCGCCCTGTCCGAGCCGGAGTGCCGCCGGATCATCGCGGCCCTGGACCTGGCCGAGCGGATGCGGGTGCCGGTTGAATGGTACGCGTTGTCCGCCGGGGCGCGGATCTCCATGGAGTCGGGCACCGAGAACATGGACTGGGTGGCCGCCGCGCTCAAACGGATCGTCGAGTTCACCCAGGCCGGTGGTGAGATCAACATCGTGGTCGCGGGCATCAACGTCGGCGCCCAGCCGTACTGGAACGCTGAGGCGACGATGCTCATGCACACCAAGGGCATCCTGGTGATGACGCCGGACTCGGCGATGGTGCTGACCGGCAAGCAGTCGTTGGACTTCTCCGGCGGGGTGTCCGCCGAGGACAACTTCGGCATCGGCGGCTACGACCGGGTGATGGGTCCGAACGGGCAGGCGCAGTACTGGGCGCCGAGCCTGACCGCCGCGCGGGACGTGCTGCTGGCCCACTACGACCACACGTACGTCGTACCGGGCGAAACCGGGCCCCGGCGGGCGAGCACCACCGACCCCGCCGACCGTGACGTCTCCACCTTCCCGCACACGGTGGCCGGCAGCGACTTCACCACTGTCGGTGAGATCTTCTCGGCCGAGGCCAATCCGGACCGCAAGAAGCCGTTCGACATCCGGACCGTGATGCGGGCGCTGGCCGACCAGGACCACCCGGTGCTGGAGCGCTGGGCGGGCATGGCCGACGCTGACACCGCCGTCGTGCAGGACGTGCACCTTGGCGGCATTCCCGCCTGCCTGCTCGGCATCGAGTCGCGCACGGTGCCGCGGCGTGGCTTCCCGCCCACCGACGGCCCGGACACCTACACCGCCGGCACGCTGTTCCCGCAGTCGTCAAAGAAGGCCGCGCGGGCGATCAACGCGGCGAGCGGCAACCGGCCGCTGGTGGTGCTGGCCAACCTGTCGGGCTTCGACGGATCGCCCGAGTCGATGCGCAAGTTGCAGCTGGAGTACGGCGCCGAGATCGGCCGGGCAATCGTGAACTTCCGTGGGCCGATCGTGTTCTGTGTGATCTCGCGGTACCACGGCGGCGCGTTCGTGGTCTTCTCGAAGGCGTTGAACTCCGCCATGACCGTGCTCGCGCTGGAAGGTTCGTTCGCCTCGGTACTCGGTGGCGCTCCTGCCGCCGCAGTGGTGTTCTCCGGCGAGGTGGACGCCCGTACCGCGCGCGACCCGCGAATCCGGGACCTGGAGGCGCGGTCGGCCGCCGCAGCCGGCACCGATCGCGCCGCGTTGGCCGCTGAACTCGACGAGCTGCGCTCGTCGGTACGTGCGGAGAAGCTGGGCGAGGTGGCCACGGAGTTCGACCGGATCCACGACATCCAGCGTGCGGTCGAGGTCGGCTCGGTGGATGCCGTCATCAGCGCCGCCGAGCTGCGCCCGCGGATCATCGCCGCCATCGAATCCCGGCTGGGGCAGGGGCGGTGACAGCGAACCTCTGACTGGGTGGTAGGCCCGTCGGGTGCGGCCTTCTACTGGCGACCCTGCTCGGTGAGTATCCTCACCGTTGCGGTTCGTCGGTGCGGGGCCGGGCCCCGGCGACAAACCTGTTCAGCGCCGGTCCGTGCAGCACGCCGCCGGGCACCGGGTCGCGCAGCGCCCGCACCACCAGGCGCGCCACCGGCAGGCGGTCCGGCGCCCGTGCCGCAGCGAGTACCACGTTGCCGTACCGTCGGCCCCGCAGCATCCGCCGGTCGGCGATGGCGCAGACGTCGGCGAAGACCGCCCGCAGGGTGGCCACCTGCATCCGGGTGCTGGCCAGCGGTGGCAGGTCGGTGACGTTGACCAGGTAGATACCGTCAGGTCGCAGTACCCGGGCGACCTCGGCGGCGAACCCGACGGTGGTGACCTGCGGCGGCATCCGGGCCGCCTGGTAGATGTCGGCGAGCACCAGATCGTACGCGTCGGCGGGCCCGGCGGTGACCGCCTCCCGCGCGTCGGCGACCACGACCTCGACGCCGGCCGGCCGGGGCGGCAGCTCCCGCGCCACCAGCGCGACCACTTCGGGATCCCGCTCGACGACGGTCTGCGCCGAGCCGGGCCGGGTGGCGGCGACGTAGCGGGGCAGCGTCAGCGCACCGCCGCCGAGGTGCAGCACGTCCAGCGGAGCACCGACCGGCGCGGCGAGATCGGCCCCGGCGGCCATCCGGCGGACGTACTCGAAGCGCAGGTACGCGGGATCGGAGACATCCACGTACGACTGCTCGACGCCGTCGGCGAGCAGCATGCGCCCGGTCGACCTGGCCGGGTCGACGGCCAGGTCGAGCCGGTCGCCGGATGTCCGCATGACCAGCAGGTTAGCGACCGTCAGACGGGTGTACGCGACCACTGTTGGTTGGTGCCAGTGTGGCACGACCACTGCGTGAGGACGACGCCGTCGGCGGTCGACGCAGCCGGCACGTCCACACATTTTCCGCTGTGCCGCGCCCGCAGCTGGAAGTAGCTGCCGTTGGTGACCATCTGGAACTGCTGGTTGGCGCCGGTGCCGCAGGTGTACTGGATGAGGTCAGCCCCGTCGGCGGTCGACGCGCTCACCACGTCGAGGCACTTTCCGCTGTGCCGGCTGATCAGGCGCCAGTAGCCGCTGCCGGCGTCCTGGAACTGCCACTGCTGCCACGGGTTGCCGTTGTAGGTGTACTGACCGACCCGCGCACCGTTGTCCGTGTTCGGCTGCTGGACGTCCATGGCCTTGCCGCTGTGCCGCGCGGTGACGCGGTAGAACGTCCCTGTCGGCGGCGTCGAGGGGTCGTCGCTGACGGCGTCGCCCCAGCCGTAGCGGATCCGGTCGGCGCCGGACGGGTTGCGGACGGTCAGGTCCAGGCTGGTACCGCTGCCGCTGAGCGCGAACATCGAGTACCAGTCGTACCCGATGCTGCCGGGCTTGCCGCCGATCGCCGGCCAGTAGGTGCCGCCCATCTGGTTGTCGCGCATCACCTGGGCCATGGCGCGGATGTGGCGGACGAAATTGTCGGTGCTGTTCGGGTTGGCGTAGTTGCGACCGTCGTTCATCGGCGCGCCGAACTCGGTGGCGACCGCCCGGGAGGCGCAGTTGCCGAGGCGGGTCTGGATGTGGCTGCGGAAGTCGTCGTAGGACATCTCGCCGTAGAAGAAGGCGTAGTGGTGGAAGGACAGCAGCGTCGAGTGGAAACGGCTGTCGTTGCAGATGTCCCGCAGGTCCTGGCTGTAGCCGGTGCCGCCGATCAGCACCCGGCTGGGCACCGCCGAGTAGTGGTAGCTCAACCAGTTGGCCGCGACGTCGCGCCACTGCGCCGAGCTGTAGCCGTGCGGCTCGTTCATCGGCTCGAAGTAGACGTTCGGGTTCGACCCGTAGGTATTGGTGACCGTCGACCACATCGCGTTCCACGCGGCGAGGTTCGTGATCCGGCCGCCGGAGGCGGCACCGTCCTCCCAGTAGGCAAGGATGACCTTGAACCCGCGTTCGGTGGCGGCGTCGATGGCCCCTCGGTAGGCCTCCCACCATGCCGTCCCGACCGTGTGGGTGTTGATCGGCAACCGGACGGTGTTGACGCCCATGGTGGCAGCCATGTCGTCGTAGATGGCGTTGGCCTTGGCCCGCACCGTCGCGTTGCTGTCGGATGAGTTGAGTCCGTGCACGATGAGCGGACCGGTGCTGAAGTTGTCACCCAGCACGGCCCAGTTCACGCCGCGGAGCTGGCTGGTGGCGGCGGTGGCTGGCGACGACGCGACGACTGCGGCGCCGACCATCGCCGCCACCACGGCCACCATGGCGATCGACAACCGACGCAACGACCGGGTGTCCGACGATGACCCTGACAAGATCTGGCCTTTCTGGGTTCGGGACATCGGACCGGTTGCGTGGTCGGACCAGACCGCTGTCCTATCGATACAGCTGGCGATGTTCGCGCTAACATGATTGGTGGTGCGCGCGGTCAAGGCCCCGCGCGGAGTACGTGCCGCGCGGGCGGAGAAGGCACGTCAGAGCAGTCGATGAAGCGTGTGTTCGGTGCGTTACGTTCTTGTTGCGGCCAAGTGTTAGCGACCGCATCTAGGGTGTCAAGGAATCGAACACGATCGTTCAAGCTGGGATCGTCGTCGCGTCCCAGACGGACGACTCCGGCGGTCAGAGGTCGGCTAGCGGACGGTTCGCACCGGCACACGCCGCGGCGAGCAGTTCCACGTACCCCGTCATCCAGCGGCGGGCGGTGTCGTCGGCGAGTCGGTCCACCGGATACTCCAGAAAGCCGTCGATCCCGTCCGGGCCGGGTACCAGGACGATCAGCAGCGCCGCCCGTGCGGCACCGGTCGGCACCTCGTGCACCCGAACAGCCAACTCCGGCAGGTCGATCCGGGTGTCGAAGGTACTCTGAAAGGCGAAGCTCACCGTCATCCCGGACGGCGCTGCGCCCTCGCCCGGCGGGGGCAGCTGCTGGTAGATCCATGCCGTGGGCAGCAGATTGTCGATGCCGGCGAACAGGCCGCCGGCGGTCTGGCCGACCAGTTCCGCGAACGTCGCTGCGGCGGCGGTACGGATCCGTACCGGCAACGCCGTCGACAGTACGGTAACGGTGTCCTCGTACGCCCGGGGTGACCGGTTGGCATACGGCATCGACAGGGTCACGTCGGGCTGTCCGCTGAGCCGGGCGAGCAGCAGCGCCAACGCCGCAGCGGCGACTGCGGTGACCGTGGCACCCAGCTCCCGGGTGAGCTCCTCGACGGCGAGCCGAACCTGTCCCGGGATCTCGAACCGGCAGGTGGCGGCCCGCCCACTCGGCTGCTGCGGTGTGGGGCGGCCGAACGGCAGATCCAGCGCCAGTGGCCCATCGCCAAGATTTTCCGCCCAGTAGGCCAGCCGTCGGCGGCGGGTCGGCTCGTCCCACTGGCCCTGCTGCCAGCGTGCGTAGTCGGTGCACTGGGCGGTGGGCGGGCCGAAGCCCGGCGCACCTGAATCGCGGGCGGTGCGGTACCCGTCCGCCAGCTCGCGCAGCAGCACGGTGACCGTCCGGCCGTCGCAGGCGACGTGATGCAGGACCAGGACAAGCCAGGACTCGCCGGGCGACAGCCGGATCAGCGTGAACCGCACCGGTGCCTCGTCCGCCAGCGCGAACACCGGCGACACCACCTCCCGGCAGAGGGTCTCGGCTCGCCGCCGCGCCGCGTCCGGCGCCAGCGCGGCCAGCTCGACGACGGGCAGCGGGACCGGTCGGTGGGCGAGGATCCGTTGGGTCCAGGTGCCACCGTCGCGGATCAGCCGGGTGCGCAGCGCATGGTGCCGGGCGACGAGGCCGTCGACGGCGGCGTCGAGCGCGGCGACGTCGAGGTCGCCGACCAGTTCCAGCCGCAGCCCGACGTTCCAGCTGGCGGGGTGCGTGCTGCGGCCGGCTATCTCCATCACCCGTTCCTGCTGGGCCGACAGCGGCGCCCGGGTGATCTCGCGCTCGTCCGCCGGCGCGGCCAGCCACCGCAACAGCTCATCCTTGTGCGACCGCAGCGCCGTGACCAGCTGCGGACCCATCGCGGCGGCTGGGGCGTCGTAGTACAGGGTGCCGCCGGCGCCGGTGAGCCGCACGTCGTGGACGGCGACGTACTCCAGCAACTCGTCGAAGGTCACAGCGTGCCCCGCACCCGGCGGGCAGACCCGTCGACGGCGGGCGTGGCGTGCCCGCGCAGCCGGCCGACCATCGCCACGATGGTCGGCGCGCGGAAGAACTCCAACGCCGGATAGTCCGCTCCGGTGGCCTCGCGTACCCGGTTGAGCAGGCGCATCGCGTTGATCGAATGCCCGCCGAGGGCGAAGAACGACGCGTCGTGGTCGATGCGTTCCGGATCCTGGTCGAGTTCGGCGGCCCACAACGCCCGCACCGTCTCGGTCAGCACGTCACCGGTCCCACCGTCGTGTGGGGCCGCTGCCTGCGGTGCCGGCGGCTGAGTCACCGGCTGCGGTGCCGGTGGCTGAGCCGGTGGCGGGGCCACCGGCTGGGCCACCGGCGGCGCGGGCATGCCGGTACGGATGGTCGGCTCCGGCAGCCCGGCGTGGTCGATCTTGTCGTTGCCGGTCTGCGGCAGCGCGGGTAGCACCGCCCACACCCGGGGGACCAACACGTCGGGCAGTTCGCGGGCCATCGCGGCGACGAGCCGGTCGGCCAGCCCGTCGGGTGCCACGCCCGGCGCGGGCACGGCGTACCCGGCGAGGTACGGCTCGTCGCGGCGGTCCCGACGGGCCACCACGACGCCGTCGGCGACCAGATCCAGCCCGCGCAGGACGGCCGATGCTTCGCCTGGTTCGACCCGGTTCCCCCGGATCTTGACCTGGTCGTCGGTACGGCCGAGGAACACCAGCACCCCGTCGGCGGTCCACCGCACCAGGTCCCCGGTGCGGTAGCGGCGGGAACCGGGGCCGCCGGCCGGGTCGTCGACGAACCGTTGCGCGGTCAGCTCGGGCCGGTTCAGGTAGCCACGACCCACCCCGGCACCGCCGATGAACAGCTCCCCGACGGCCCCGACCGGTGCCAAGTTGCCCCACTCGTCGCGGATCTCGACGCGGACGTTGTCCAGCGGCCGGCCGATCGGAATCAGGCCGTCGGACTCGGCGGACGCCTCCGCCACCACCTGGGACGTGGCGACGACCGTCGTCTCGGTCGGTCCGTACACGTTGCGCACCACGTAGGGCACCTCGGGCTGCGGGCGTACGCGCAGTTGCTGGCCACCGACGGTGAGATGGCGCAGCCGGGGCTGGGCCGCCACGGGCAGCGAGAGCAACCCTTCCCCGATGGGCGTGGGTAGCATCGCGACGCTCACCCCGGCGGTACGCATCCAGCGCGCCAGCGCCATCGAGTCCATCCGTACGGCGTCGTCCGCGATCGTCAGGCTCGCACCGACCTGCAGCGGCGGCCAGATCTCCAGCACGGAGGCGTCGAAGCTCTGCCCACACACCACGGAGCTCCGGTCGTCGGCGGTCAGCTCCAGCTCGTCGCGGTACCACTGACACAGGTTCAGTACGCTGCGGTGGCTGATGGCCACGCCCTTCGGCCTGCCGGTCGAGCCGGAGGTGTACATGACGTAGCACGGAGCCTCCGGATCGGGGTCGCCGTACCCGACGGAACCGCCGTGGTACCCGCTCGGATCGCTCTCAGACTCGTCGACGTGCAGCAGCCGTACCCCGTCGGGCAGATCCGGTGCGGCGTCACCTCCGGTAGCCAGCACCACCCGGGCGGCGCTGTCCGAGACCATGAAACGCACCTGCCGGTCGTCGAGGAGCGGATCCAGCGGCAGGTAGGCGGCACCGGTGCGCAGTACCGCCAGCGCGGCGACGACGAACTCCGGTGACCGGGGCAGCCACAACGCCACGATGTCGCCTGCGGTGACCCCGTTGCCGGTCAGCCGGTGCGCCAGCGCGGTGGCCCGTTCGTCGAGCTGCCGGTAGGTCAGCACCGTGCCGCCGCCTATCACCGCGACCGCCTGCGGTGTGCGTGCCGCCCACTGCCGCACGGCGCCGTGCGCACCTGCCTGCGGCAGGTCGCGCTGCCGCCCGACGCCCCAGCGGACCAGTGCGTCCCGGTCGGCGTCGAGGACACCGACCAGCGCGGAGAGCGGTGTATCGGGCTGACCGACGGCGGCGGCAAGGGTCGCGACCAGGTACGACAACAGCCGCTCGGCGCTGTCCGCCACGAACAGGTCGGTGCTGTACTCCAAACGGCAGTCGATCCCGTCGGCGTGGTTGGTCACGTATAGAGCCAGGTCGGTCACCGCCCGTTCGATCCGGTGCGCCAGGGCCCGGGAACGCACGCGGGGAAGGTCGAGCGGGATCGGGCCGCCGTTGTCGAATTCCACGATGGTCTGGAAGACCGGGGTCCGGCTGAGGTCGCGGTCCGGGCTCACCGCGCCGACGACGGCGTCGAACGGTACGTGAGCGTGGTCGTACGCGTCCAGGGCGGTGTCGCGGACCTGCTTGAGCAGGTTGGCGAAGGTCGGGTCGCCGGACAGGTCCAGCCGCAGGGCCACCGTGTTGAGGAAGAACCCGACCACCTCCTCAGCGCCGGAGGGCCGGATCGACACCGGGGTCCCGACGACCAGCTGGTCACTGCGGGTGAACCGGCGCAGCGCGGCCGCGTACCCGGCGAGCACGGTCATGAACAGCGTGCTCCGGTGCGCCCCGCTGAGCCGGCCCAGCAGCGCGGACAGCTCCGGGTCGAGCCTGCGCCGCACCGACGCGCCGGTGCCGCTGCGTACCTTCGGGCGTGGTCGGTCGGTCGGCAGGTCCAGCACCGGCAGGTCCCCGGCCAGCCGCTCCCGCCAGTAGCCCAGACCGGTCGGCTCGCCGTGCGAGCCGCTGCTGGCATCCGCCTGCCGACCGGCCAGGTCCAGGCAGTCCACGGACAGCTCCGGCAGATCGGCGGGCTGGCCGTCGAGGGCGGCCCGGTACAACGCGGACAGGTCACCGGCCAGCACCCGCACCGACGCCGCGTCGATCACGATGTGGTGCAACGACAACACGAGCACATGCCGCTCGGGCGACCAGCGCAGCAGCCGGGTCACCAGCAGTGGACCACGGGCGAGGTCGAACACCCGGCGGCCTTCGTCGGCCAGCACCTGCCGGACGGCGTCGTCCTCGTCGCGGCCGGTGTGCTCCTCGACGGCGAGGTCCACCGCGCCCCGGCCGAGTACGACCTGGACCGGCTCGCCGTCACGTTCCGGGAACACGGTACGCAGCGCCGCGTGGTGGGCCACCAGCTGGTTCAGCGCGGCGCGCAGCGCCGGCACGTCCAGCGGCCCGTCGAGTCGTACGGTGACCGCCTCGTTGTAGGTGCCCCGGCCCGGATGTAGCCGTTCGAGGAACCACATCCGCGCCTGTCCCCGAGACACCGGTCCGGTTCGGTCCGGGTGCAGATCGCGGGCCGCCACCACGGCACCGGCCGCCACCACGGCACCGGCCGCCACCACGGCACCGGCCGCCGGCTGTCCGGCCGCCGCTTGGTATCTGGCCCGTAGCCGGTCCAGCTGTGGCAGTCCGGCCTGCACCTGGTCGGGGGACGCGCCGAAGTCGACCAGCGCGGCCACCTCGTCGACGCCGGCGGCGGTGAGTGCGTCGATCAGCCGCGCACCATCGTCCGGCGATCCGATCAGCGCCCGTGCCTTGCAGTACCGGTCGTAGGCGCGCCGGAACACATAGTCCAGATCGTCGGCGTCGGCGGTGTCGAGGTCCACCTGGAATCCGAGACTCTTGGTCGTCTGCCCGAACAGTGACAGCGAGGAGTGCAGGTACGCCTTCAGCGGCGCGAACGCCTCGGCCCGGGCCTGGGCCGAGTCCGCACCGAGGTAGGTGTGCACGAGCACGACCACCCGGCCGCCGTCCGGGTCGAGCCCGTGTGCGGCGCGGGTCCGCCGGTAGCGCCGGACGTTGTCGGCCAGCTGCTCCACCGACTGGCTCATCAGGTTGGTGACGACGCCGAGGTCGTGTTCGGCGGCCCGTTGGTACGACTCCGGGTTGCCCACCACGGCGACGAACATCGGCGGCATCGGCTGCACCGGGCGGGGCAGGGTGCGGATCCCGACCGGTTCTCCGGTGCCGCTGCGGCGCTCGACGGACTCACCGCGCCACAGTCGGCGCACTTCGTCGAGGTGGTGGAACATCACGTCGCGGTGTGTGCCGAAGTGTTCCGGGGCGAGAACGAAGTCGCCCGCGTGCCAGCCGGGCGCGCAGCCGATGCCGACCCGGCCCCCGGACAGCCGGTCGACCATGGACCATTCCTCGGCGACCCGGATCGGATCGTGCAGCGGCAGGACCACCGACCCGGCGTGCAGCCGGATCCGGCTCGTCTCGCGGGCCAGCGCGGCGGCCAGCACCACCGGGTTGGGGAACACCCCGCCGAAGGAATGGAAGTGGCGCTCGGGAATCCACAGCGCGTGGAAGCCGTGCCGGTCGGCGAAGCGGGCTGTGTCGACGATCAGCTCGTACGGGTCGGCGGCCCCCGAGCCGGGCGGATAGTCCCCGAAGAAGTACACGCTGAAGTCCGGTGCCGGTCGCCCCGGTCCGCCCGGCGGTTCGAGGCTGCCTGCTGCTGCGGCACCCGCTGCCGGCTCGGTGCGCACCGCCGGTCCGGTTCCTACCGCTGGTCCGGTCCGGGCGGTGTGTTTCGGTTTCACCACGGGTACGGTGGGACCGGCCGGGCGGGGGAGCAGCCCGCCGGCGCGCATCTCGCGTAGCGAGGCGCGCACCGCGTCAATCACCATGTCGACGTCGTCGTCGGTGTGCGCCGTGGAGAGGAAGAAGTTGCGCCATTCCCAGACGTACATTCCCTTGAGTAGCAGATGGTGATAAAGAAGCTCGAGGTCGGCGTGGTGCTCGAAGCGGAACTGCGAGCCGACGTGGCCGAGCCGGACCGGGTACTCCTCCTCGGTGAAGAAGTCGTTCAGCGTGCCGACGAGCCGGTCGGTCCGGGCGTTGAGTTCCTGCTGCAGCCGTGGGCTCTGCTCGGTCAACCGGGTCAGCACCGCGCGTGCGGCGGCCATGGAGACCGGATGCTGGATGTAGGTGCCGCCAAAGAAGGTCGTCTCCCGCTGCGGGTGACTGTCGTCGCCGTAGCGCCAGAAACCGCCGTCGACGCCGTCCATGATGTCGGCGCGTCCGGCGATCGCCCCGATCGGGAAACCGCCGCCGAGCAGCTTGCCGTACGTGGCGAGGTCCGGCGACACGCCGAACAGTCCCTGGGCGCCGCGCGGATGGGGCCGGAACCCGGTCAGCATCTCGTCGAACATCAGCACGATGCCGTACCGCCGGGTGATGTCACGGAGCCGGCGTAGGAACTCACCCGGCTGCAGGGACGGGTGGCGGCTCTGCACCGGCTCGACGACGACGGCGGCCAGTTGCTCACCGAACTCCTCGATCGCCTGCAGACTCTCCGGTACGCCGTAGTCGAGGACGACCAGGTCCGCGACGGCGCTGGTCGGGATGCCGGTGCTGACCGGGACGGTGGTCCGGTCCGCTGCGGTCCCGATCGAGCGGCCGAGCACGTTGTCGGCATGTCCGTGGTACGACCCGTGGAACATGACTATCTTGTCGCGTCCGGTGGCGGCCCGGGCGAGCCGGATCGCGGCCGAGTTCGCCTCGGTGCCCGAGTTCGCGAACGCCACGCGCGGCATCCCGGTCAGCTCGCTCAACAGGCACGCGGCCTCACCCGTGTCGACGCTGCGCGGCCCGAGCTGGACCCCCCGGGACAGATGCTCCCGGACCGCCTCGGCGACGAAGTCCGGCTCATGGCCGAACAGCAGCACTCCGAAGCCCATGGTGATGTCCAGGTACCGGTTGCCGTCCACATCCTCCAGCCATGCGCCCTTCGCACGCCGACCGGCGATCGGGTAGAGCATCTCCTTGGTTGCGCTGCGGAAGCCGACCACCGCCCGGCTGTCGGCCAGCACGCCGCGGTAGCGCTGGGCTATCTCCTTCGACCGCCGGGTCTTCACCACGAACCGTCGCCGCAGGTCGTCCAGATGGGCCTGGACGTTGTCGGTGGCGACCGCACCGACCTGACCGGCGTCGTCCGTCACGACCACCCTGGGCCCGTGCACGTCGATGCCCGGTGCTGTCGGCGTCGCGGCCGGTCCGGCCGGTGGCGTCGCGACCGGAGCCGCAGCCGGGACGGGCGGGGCCGCAGCAGGTGCGGGCGGGGCCAGACGGGACAGGATCAGACGGGACAGCTTTCCCGGGGTGTCCGCCTCCTCGAACAGCTCGCGCATGGCGAGCCGGACACCGAACTCACCTTCGAACTCCCGCAGCGCGTTGATCATGGCGAGCGAGTCGGCACCCATCTCGACGAACGGGCGGTCGACGGCGATGTCGCCCGGTGTGCAACCGAGATGCCGCGCGCTGATCTCGCGTACCCGCTCGACCACCGGCGCGAGATCCGGCGCGGCCGGTCCGGCGGCGACGGTGGCACCGCCGTCGCGGACGCTGTCGACGTCGACCATGAGCCCTCCAGGTTCGGTTCGTGTCAGCGGCGGTCCGGTCCAGTGGATTCGTCGCTGGAACGGATACGCGGGCAGCGGCACCCGGTGCGCGTGCGCGTGCGCAGCGTCGAGCAGGGCGTTCCAGTCCAGATCGACTCCGTGGACGTGCAGCCGGGCGCAGGCCTCGAGGTGCTGGTCGAGTTCCGCGCCCCGGCGCTGAACGGGAAGGGCCGGCGACCCGGGCAGTGCCGCGCGCAGCAACGCGACCAGACTCGGATGCGGACCGAGCTCCAGCACCGGCGCACCGGTCGCGTCGGCGGCGGTCGACGTTTCCGCTGTCGTGACGGCGATCGCGGTTGTGACCAGGTCGAACCGGACCGGCATCCGGGTCTGCCGCACCAGGTACGCCGGGTCCGGTCGGTGTCCCACTGGCAGCACGGTGCCGTCCACGCTGCTGACCAGCGGTGTGTCCAAAGGCGTCCATGGGACCGAGTCGAACGCCTCGACCAGCCGGGGGAGGATCGGGTCGAGCAGCGCCGAGTGGAAGGCACGGTCGACGGCGAGCCGGTGCCAGCGCATCCCGAGGCGGTCGAGCACCCCGCAGGCGGCGTCGAGCGCCTCGACCGGCCCGGCGACGACATGTTGCTCGGCCGCGTTGGTCGCGGCGAGGTCGAGCCGTCGGTCGGTGGCGAGCAACTCGTCGACCGCGGACCGGGTGGCGAAGACGGCCACCATGCCGCCGGGCGCGGTGTGCTCCCGCATCAGCCGCCCGCGTAGCCCGGTCAGCCGCAGGCCGTCCTCGATCGACAGCGCGCCGGCCGCGGCCAGGGCCGCGTACTCGCCGATGCTGTGACCGGCGACGAGTCGCGGCGCCACCCCGAGCGAGCGCCACAGCCGGGTCAGCGCGGCCTGGAACGCGAACAGCGCCGGCTGCGCCACGTCGGCCGGCCAGATCCGGTCGTCACCGGGGGCGGCGGCGAGCAGCGGCGTCAGCACCGACGGCCCGCCGCAGCGGCGCTGGTACGCCTCGCAGGCGTCGAGCACCGCCCGCACCTGCGGGTACCGCCGGTACAGCGGACCGGCCATACCCGCGTACGAGGAGCCCTGCCCGCCGTACACCACCACCGGCGTCACCCCGCTGAGTACGGCGGCGGCGACGCCGGCACCCGGGACCGATCCGGTGGCCACCCGCCCCGGGCGTTGCCGCCCCGGCGCGGCGAGGTAGTCGTCCAGGGCGTCCGCGAGCGCCGTCGTCGTCGCGCCGGTCACGACGAGTCGGTGCGGCAGGTGCGGCCGGCCGAGCGCGGCGGTGGTGGCCAGATCGGCCGGGTCGAGCCCGGGGTCGGCCCGCAGCTGGTCGCGCATCCGGTGGGCGAGCGTACGCAGACTCTCCGGGTGGTGCGCCGACAGTGGAACCGGCACCGGGCCGGCCGTCGCTGGCTGTCCCCTCACAGGCTGAGCCGGGCCGGGATGTGCCCTCGCCGGCGGCGCCGGTCGCGCTGGTGGTGGTGCCTGCAGGATCAGGTGGGCGTTGGTGCCGCCGACCGCGAGCGCGGTCACTGCCGCCCGGCGGGGCCCGGGCAGGTCGGGCCAGGCGCGCACCTCGGTGGGGATGACGAACGGGCTGGCCGCCAAATCCAACGCCGGGTTGGGGCGTTCGAACCCGACCAGCGGCGGGATCGTCGCGTGCCGCAGCACCAGCACCGTCTTGATCAGGCTGGCCAGGCCGGCGCAGGCGTCCAGATGCCCGATGGCCGGTTTGGCCGAGCCGATCGCGCAGTAACCGATCCGGTCGGTGCGCTGGCGGTACGCGGCGGTCATGGCCTCGAACTCGATCGGGTCGCCCTTGTAGGTGCCGGTGCCATGGGTCTCCAGGTAGCCGATCGTCTCGGGGGAGACCCCGGCCACGTCGAGCGCCCGCAGGATGGCGTCCCGCTGCCCGGCGGCGCTGGGCGCGGCGTAGCTGGTCTTCGTGGCACCGTCGTTGTTGACTCCGCTGCCCAGGATCACCGCGTGGATGGTGTCCCCGTCGGCGACCGCGCGGTCGTACCGCTTGAGCAGCACGGCCGCGACCCCGTTGCCACCGACGGTGCCGTCGGAGGACGCGTCGAACGCGCGGCACCGGCCGGACCGGGACAGGATCGTGCCTTTGACGTGGCGGTAGCCCAGGATCTGCGGGGTGTGCACCGCCGCCGCGCCGGCCAGGGCCAGGTCGGCGTCGCCGGCGAGTAACGCCTGTCCGGCCAGATGCACCGCCACCAGAGCGGTCGAGCAGCCACTCTGCACGGTGACCGCCGGACCGGTCAGTCCGAGCCGGTACGCGACCCGGGTGGCGGCGAAGTCGTTGTAGTTTCCCACGGCCACCTGGAACGCCGGGGCGAAGTCACCGTCCCAGCGGGCGGTGGCCAGGTTGTTGCGCAGGTAGGTGTTGAGTGGATAGAGGTGGTATCCGACACCGGCGAAGACGCCCACCCTGGTATCGGGTCGCGTGGCCGCGTATCCGCCGTTCTCCAGCGCGTGGTAGCAGGTCTGCAGGATCAGCCGGTGCTGCGGGTCGACGGTGCGTGCCTCCTGCGCGCTCATGCCGAAGAACTCGGCGTCGAACGAGTCGATGTCGTCGAGCACTCCGCTGACAGCGACGAAGTCCGGTGACTCGCGCAGTTGCTCGGGCACCCCGGCGCGGGCCAGCTCGGTGGGGCTGAACCTGCGTACGCTGGTCACGCCGTCGCGGATGTTGTGCCAGTACGTCTGCGGGGTGTCCGCACCGGGCAGCCGCAACGCCATGCCGATGATGGCGATCCGCCGGTCGTCGGCGCCACCGCGCGTCGGGGCGCTCATGCCGTCGCCTGCCGGCGGGCCCACAGCGCGGCCAGCATCGCCAGCGCCAGCAGCACCGCCAGTCCGTGGAACAAGGTGACCACGGTCAACGGACTGAACCCTTCCAGCAGGAATGAGCAGGCCACCATGCCGACGCCGAAGCCAAGGTTCTCCGCGGTGGCCGAGAACCCGAAGACGTACCCGCGTTGATCGTCGGGGGTGGCCTGCAGCCGGGTGGTGTAGGCGATCTCGGTGAAGCCGTCGGCGACACCGGCGACCGTGGCGACCAGGATGGCCAGCGGTAACGGCGGCGCGGTGAAGGTGAGGATGAACGCCACCGACATGAGCGCCGCGCCGGCGGCGAACGCCCGCTCGTTGATGGTCCGGCCGGTACGCCTGGCCCAGCGGGCGACGAAGCGCTGCGCGATGATGTTGCCGATCGCCCAGGTGGCCCAGAACTGGGACATGAACGCGGCCGGATGCTGCGGGTCCAGCATGGTGGACAGCACCGGCAGGCCGACGTTGTGCGAGGCCGAGCCGAACGCGTCGGCGGCACGCAGGGTGATCAGCGCGAGCAGGACCGGGGTGAGCCTCAGGTAACGCAGCGCCGTCAGCTGCGCGGCGAGCAGCCCGTCCCGCCGCCGCGCCTCGCCCGGCCCGGAGCCCGGCCCGGAGCCCGCCGCGGCTGCCGGCTGCCGGCTGCGGGTGGTGATCGGCAGCCGGGCCAGGACCGCGGCCGAGAAGAGGAACGCCCCGGCGTCGATGAGGAACGCACCCGTGTAGCCGACCGTGGAGATGAGCACTCCGGCCGAGGCGAACCCGGCGACCATCGCCAGCGACCGACCGGTGGCGAGCAGTGCGTTGGCCCGGACCCGCTGGTCCTGCCCGACGATCTCGGGAATGCTGCTGCGCAGCGCGACGCTGGTGAGGGTGGCACCGGCGCCGGTGACGACCGCGACGGCGTACAACAGGCCGGCCTGGGCCGCGGTCGGCGCGAGGACCAGCACGACCAGGGCGAACGCCTGGCTGACGTCGGACGTCACCATGATCCGCTTGCGGTCGAACCGGGACACCAGGCTGCCGGCACCGAATCCGGTGAGGACACTGGTGGCCAGCCGTAGCGCCATGAACAGGCCGGTGTGCGTGGCGCTGCCGGTCAGCGAGTACGCGAACAGGCTCAACGCGATCATGTCCAGATAGGTGCCGTACGCCGAGACCGCGTTGCCGACCACCAGGAACCGGAAGTGCCGCATCCCGCTGCCGGTACGGCCGGGGTCCTGATCCGTGACGGTCACGAGCGGCCGGCGGGTACGTCAGGTGCCGTCGACGGCGGGCGTGGGGGGTACCCGGCAGGGCAGGATGGGTGCGGCAAGCTGTGCCCCCAAGGACGGTGGTCGCCATTGGCTCGCGGTCACTTGATGACTACCGCCCGTCAGAGTATGGGACACCATCGATCTGATCAACATCTACTTCCCCTAGAGAGCCGGCACGAGGCGTCAGCCCACCGAGAACCACAGATGCTGCGGCCGATGGTCGGACAGGTACTCCGCAGACGCCAGTTCGTACCGGTGCACCCTGACCGGACCTGCGGTGAACGTCCAGTCGATCCGCCAGAACGGCAGCGGCCGGCCGGCGAGGGGGTTGTCCCACTGGAAGGTCATCGGGGCGTTGCACCGCCAGCTCATCGGCAGCAGGTGACGGCTCGCCGTGGTCGCGTCCTCGGCCACCGCCCGCAACGGGTCGAGTGTCCCCATGGACGAGGTGGCGTTGAAGTCGCCGGAGATGATCGACGGGTTCGGGTTGGCCTGCAGATCGTCGACGAGACCCTGCACCTCGGCCTGCCGCCAGTCGAACTTGCGACGGAAGTACGCGTCCGGGTCGACCTGGGGCCGCAGGACGCTCAAATCGATGGCGGTGGGCACGGTGACGTGGACGTTGTAGACCGAGACAGTGCTGTCCCCCACGAGCAGGTCGGTGCGCAGCTGAGGTGCCCCGAGGATTCCGGACAGGGAGCCAATAAGGTTACCCTGTCAGGAAAGTCGAGGGAAGAAGCGCGATGGCACGCATAAGCTCATACACCCCAGAGTTCCGTGAAGAAGCAGTGCAACTCGTTCTACAGTCGAACAAGCCAGTGTCGCAGGTTGCCCGGGAGATCGACGTTCACCCGGAGACGCTGCGTTCCTGGGTCCGCCAGTACCGGCGGGAAAACAGCGGCGCCCAGGACAGCCCACAGATCGGCGTCGACGAGCGCGCTCGACTGAAGGAACTCGAACGTCGCAACCGGGAACTCGAAATGGAGAACAGCTTCCTGAAAAAAGCCGCGGCGTACTTCGCGAAGGACCCTCGGTAACGAGCTTGTACGAGTTTATCGAGACGATGCGACTCGACACCGCGAAGTACGCCTACCCCGTCGACTTCATGTGCGAACAACTCGGCGTGTCCAGGTCCGGATACTACGAATGGCGAACCCGCCCCGACTCCGCGACCGCCACCCGCCGCGCCCACCTTCGATCGGCCATCGAGGAGGCGTTCGCCGCGTCCGACGGCACCTACGGGCATCGACGTGTCCACGCGCAACTGCGGCGCCAGGGCGTGTCCGCCGGGCCGGAACTCGTCCGCCAGCTGATGCGCGAGCTCGGGCTCGTGCCGTGCCAGCCCCGCCCGAGGCGGTGGGGTCTCACCCAGTCGTCGTCCGGCACGGTGCCTGACCTCGTCGGCCGGGAGTTCACCGCCGACGCGCCTGGCGAGAAGCTCGTCGGCGACATCACGTACACCCCGACCGGCGAGGGGTGGCTGTATCTGGCGACCGTCATCGACTGCTGCACGAAGGAAGTCATCGGATACGCGATCGACGACCACTACCAGACGCCGTTGATCTCCCGCGCCATCCGTAACGCCGCCCGGAATCGCGAACTCAGGAAGAACCCCATCTTTCATTCGGACCGGGGCAGCAACTACATGTCGGACGACTACGGCAGAACGCTTCGGGATCTGAGGTTGCGGCGATCTGCTGGCCGGACCGGAATTTGTTTCGGACAATGCGATGGCGGAATCGTTCTTCGGTGCGCTGAAGAACGAACGCGTGTCGCGTGTGAAGTATCCCACGCGTGAGGCGGCACGCCGGGACGTTACTGCCTACATCGAATTCTGGTACAATCGTCAGCGTCTGCATTCGGCGGTGGGCTACCGACCCCTCCCCGGGAAGTCCACGCAGAGTTCGAGAACCTTCAAATCGCGGCGTTAAAGAACCGGCCGAACCACTGTCCGGAAAACGCGAGGCCCCTCAGTGGTCACCGCGTCGACGAAATCGGACAGGGCGAGCATCTGGGTGCGCACGTCGCCGCGGCCGATGACCGGGAAGTTGCGGCCTTCCTCGGCCCACTCGAACAGCATGGAGAACAGCCCCATCCGGCCGGGGCCGAGGAACGTCTTGGGCCGTACGATCGGCAGGCAGGCACCGTCGGCGCGCAGTCGTTCGGCGTGCTCCTCCGCGGCCGTCTTCGCGGCGCTGTACGGGTCGACCGGCTCCCGGGGGTGTTCCTCTGTGGTGGGTACGGTCCGGGGCAGGCCGTAGACGGCCGTGGACGAGATGTGCACCACCCGGGTCACCCTGGTCCGGACCGCGGCGGTCAGCACGGTCCGCGCGCCGTCGACGATCCGGCGGCCGTCGCGCTGGTAGAGGTAGGCGCCCTCAGCGCGGTCGACCAGTTCGCGGCCGAACCCGAACGAGGTCATCAGCGACACCTGGGACTTGTTCACGTGCCGCCGGTACAGGTCGTGGACCTCGCCGACACCGAGCCGCTCGGCGTCGTCAAGGGTGAACAGCGTGGACATGCGACTCTCCTCGGTGCACGAAACGGGCCAGGCCGAGTACGGCGAGGGAGGTGCCGATCTCGACGACGACGCAGATCAGCCGGCTGGCGAGGGCGACCGTGCCGGCGACCCCCCAGGGCAGTACGGTGGCCAGGGCGGCGGCGAGCGCGAGTTCGCGGACCCCCCAGCCGTCGGGCGCGACGATCGACAGGCCGCCGGCCACGGTGGCCAGCGCGAACGCGCCGACGGCGACGGCCGCCGAACGGTCGGCGGGCGCTCCTAGCGCCACCGCCAGCGCCCACAGGTGCAGACCGGAGACCAGCCAGGACAGCAGCGCCAGCGCCAGCGCGGCGCGGACCGCGGCCGGCGGGAGTGGGGTGACCGGGCGCCGGACGAGCCGGGCGACCAGTGCGACGGGCCGGTCGAGCAGCGCCGGGCGGCCCAGCAGGGCGACGAAGCCGACCAGGGGCAGCAGGAGCCAGGGTCCCGGCGCGGCGAGCATTCCCACTCCGGCCCCGGCGAGGATGGCGAGCCCGATGCTGACCAGGTAGGCGGTGATCATGCGTTCGGCGGGTGCCCCGGCCTGACGGCCCAGGTCCACGTGGGTGATCACGCCCCATACCCGTCCGGGCAGGTACTTGCCGAGTTGGCCGAGGAAGAAGATCCGGGCCGCCGGGAGGCCGCGGACCGGGACCAGGACCCGCCAGGCCACCATGCCGATCAGCAACCCGGCCAGGTTCGCGGCGGTCGCCGCCAGTAGCAGCGGCAGGCCGGCCGGGCGGCCCAGCGCCACCAGCGGCGCGGTGCCGGCAGCGCGTACCGTGAAGCCGAGCGCGACCACGGCGGCGACCAGCACCAACGGGGTGAGCCAGCGGGTCGGCCGGGAGCCGAGCAGCAGCCGTACGCAGCCCAGCACCGCCCCGGCGACCAGCGCGACGTGCAGTAGCAGGTGCACCCCGAGGAAGAAGGGCAGGAACCGGGGACCACGGCGGCGGGCGACGAACCGCAGCAGCCCGATGTCGCAGACCGCGAAGACGGCGACCAGCAGCGCCGAGGCAAGGACGAACACCGGATGGATCAGGGTCAGCGGAAGCACGCCCAGTGCCCCCGCCACGGCGAGGATCCCGGCGGGACGGTTCGCGGTCAGGCTGGCGCGGCCCTCGCGGCGGGCGGCCAGCACGGTCCTGGCGAGCAGCTGGGAGCGGCGGAACTGCTCGGCCAGCAGGGGGCCGAGCCGGGAGACCTCGTCGTGTCGGGCGACGACGCGGTCGCTGAGCACGATCCGGGTACGCGGGGCGAGCCGGTCGCTGTACTCCAGGTCCTCCGAGTCGCGCAGTTCCTCGTCGAACGGTCCGACCTCGTCGAACACCGAGCGTCGGATCGCCGCCTGCGCGAAGAAGGCGGTCCGGACCACACCGGCGTGCCGCCAGCGCCACCAGTACGCGTGCAGCGTGCGGTACCACTCGACCGGCCCGTCGTCAATGAGTGGCTCCGGCGCGATGACCCCGTGCACGCAGCCGACCGCCGGATCGTCGCGCAGGATCGCTACCGCGTTGGCGATGGCGTCGGGCTCCAGCGCCTCGTCGGAGTCGAGGAAGAACAGCACGTCACCCGTGGCGAGGGCGGCTCCGGTGTTGCGGGCGGCGGAGACGCCCCGGTTGTCCGGGTGGACGACGGTCCGGCATGGGAACCGCGCGGCGACGTCCCGCGAGCCGTCCGTGCTGTGGTCGTCGACGACGATGACCTCGTGCGGCGGGTACGTCTGCCCGTACACCGAGCTCAGGCAGGCGTCGAGGGTCCTGGCGTAGTTGTAGTTGGGGATAACCACGGAAACGGTGAGGGCCATGCGACCAGCAGAACATCCACCGACTTCGATGAAATATCGCTTCGCTGTCCCGTCCGGCGACCGCGAGGGCTGACCGGCGCATCGGCGAAAGAGGTCGATGCGCGATCGATAGCCGCCGGATACCGGGTCGGGCGGTTACCCGGTGGCGGTACGCGGCGACCCGGTGACATCGTCACCGGCCGGGCCCTGCCAGCCGAGCCGGGCAGCCTGGTGCACCGCGGCCATCAGGGTGGGCAGTTCGGCTGCCAGCCAGCTGACCGGATCGGCACGCAGCCGGTCCACCACCGCGTCGGTCACCAGGGGCGACGGCATGTCCGCGCCGGCGCCTTCCGCCTGTCGGCTCGCCGTACCGGTCAGGTACAGGCAGGTGGCCCAGACCCGGCGCAGCGACTGCTCCCGTACCACGGTGGTGTCCTCGACCTCGGCGCGCTCCGCGGCGAACACGCGCACCAGCGCCGGCAACCGGTACAGCGGCCGGCCGCCACCGGGCATGCGCTCCGCGTCCACCAGCTGCGCGTCGGCCAACTGTTCCAGCAGGTCCTCGGCCACGGTCGGGTCGGTGTCCAGCAGCGCCGCCGCGACCCAGGCCGGGAGCTGGGCGCAGTCCAGCAGCGCGAGCCGGCGCAGCAGCCGGCGGGTGCCGTCGGGCAGGGACCGGTAGCTACCCGCCAGGCTCGCCCGCACACTGAGCGGCCCATGCTCCAGCTCGTCGAGCAACCGCCTGTCGTCACGCATCCGCGCCACGAGCTGACCGATTCCCCAGTGCTCCCGCGCGGTCAGCCGCGCACCGGCGATCCGCAGGGCGAGGGGCAGCCCGCCACATAAGGTGACGAGGGCGTCCGCCGCTTCCGCCTCAGTGTCCACCCGCTGGTGACCGACGATCCTGCCGAGCAGACGCAGCCCGTCGGCATGACCGAGTGGCCGGGGCCGGACACGGTGCGCGCCGGGCAGGCCCACCAACGCGGATCGGCTGGTGACGAGCACACCACAGGTGCCGCTACCGGGCAACAGCGGCTGGACCTGCGACTCGTCGGCGACGCCGTCGAGTACGACGAGGATCCGCTGACCCGCGAGTCGGCTCCGGTACAGGTGGGTCTGCTCGTCGATCTCCATTGGGATGTCGGCCCGGCCGACGCCGAGCGCGCGAAGGAAGCGCGGCAGCACCTGCTCCGTGCGGCTCTGCGTCGCGTCAAGCGACGCGTAGAGCTGCCCGTCCGGGTAGCCGGGGAGCATCCGGTGTGCCACGTGCAGGGCCAGGGCGGATTTGCCGATGCCGGCACGGCCGGTGATGGAGACCACCGGCACCGCCCGGACATCTGCCCGGTTCGGGGCCAGTGCGTCGCCGGCGGCGGTGACCTCGTCCTCGCGGCCGATGAAATCTGCCGTGTCGGACGGTAACTGGCAC
The DNA here is from genome assembly GCF_048060315.1 of Micromonospora sp. LOL_013. Taxonomy (NCBI): domain Bacteria; kingdom Bacillati; phylum Actinomycetota; class Actinomycetes; order Micromonosporales; family Micromonosporaceae; genus Micromonospora; species Micromonospora sp. LOL_013. The sequence continues at coordinate 2,297 of NZ_JBHMIQ010000004.1, read as the reverse complement.
GGCGTGGGGCGCGGTGTCGCCGGTGGGTACGTCCGGCGGGTACTGGCGGAGTGGGTAGGCAGCTCCAGCTGGGCATCGCCGCTGAGAATGCCTTGCTCGAGGCGGCGCAACTCGTCGCCCGGTTCGATGCCGAGCGTGTCGACGAGTGCGGTCCGCGCGGCGCGGTAGATCGCCAGCGCCTCCGCCTGCCGGCCCGAGCGGTACAGCGCCAGCATCAGGAGTGCGTACAGCCGCTCGCGCAGCCGGTCGCGCTCGATGAGCCAGATCAGCTCACCGATCACCTCTTCGTGGTGACCCAATGCCAGATCGAGCCGGATCCGCTCCTCGATCGCGGCGGCTCGCAGCTCCTCGAGCCGTTTGCGGCCCGCCTCGATGATCCGTCCCGGCAGGCCGGCCAGGGCGGGGCCGCTCCACAGCGCCAGCGCCGCGCGCAGCCGTTCAGTGGCGGCGGGCAGGTCACCGATGGCCGCGATGGAGCGTGCTTCGGCGACGAGGCGGTTGAAGACATCGACGTCGAGTTGACCGTCGGCGGCCCGGAGCAGATATCCGCAGCGGTGCGTTTCGAAAGGGCTGGCCAGGTCGCGACCGGTGAAGGTCCGGCGCAGGGTGGACAGACAGATCTGCACCTGGCCGCGCGCGGTCGACGGTGGGGTCCCCTCCCACACCGCGTCGATGAGCCGTTCCATCGGTACGACGCGGTTGGCTTCCAACACCAGTAGCGCCATGATCACCTGGCTGCGACGTCCCGGTAGGCGGAAATGCCGTCCCTGGTGGTCGACGCGAAGGGGTCCCAGTATCTCTACACGCACGTTTTACCTCCGGTAGTCACTCCGGTTCTTCTGCGGTGTCATTGACACGTCGTTCCATGGGGTGAATGGTCTTAGCCACTCCTTCGCGGCGATCTAACGGCCGTCGACGGGGACACTGCGGCCAATAATGTGGAAAATCCAATTAATTCACGTAAGTCTATCACTAGTGATCGCTTATATCCATAGCGTGATCGCAGTCGACGGTGTGGTCTCGAGCACTTTTGGATGGTGAGTCGACATCGGTATGGAGATAACCACCGTCAATTAATACTAAATGATATTTTCTGGCTGGCGGTTCATGCCTGTGCGCGGTGACCGTATTAAGGTGGAGGTCACACTCGATGCTCCAGGTGCGCTCGAAGGTCCCTTCGCGACGGTCAGCCGAGGCGTTGTGTCGGTTGTCGTGGATGGTGAACTCGTTCCTGGATCCGACAATGCGCCTCTGGTGGCAGCGGGTACGACGGACGCCATCGTGGCAGACAGTCCACCATGTACGATTTGTTGACCCGGTCCGGTCTCCGGCTCGCCGTCCTGCTGCTCGTGTCACCCGTGTTCGCCACCGGCGCGTCCACCGTGTCTGTTGCGGACCAAGCCTCTGACCGGGGCGCCACGGCCGAATCAGGGGTGGTGGGCACCACCGTCCATGACGCCGTCACCGGTCTGCCCGCCCGCGCGTGCGTCCGATTCGTGCCGGTGGATCGCGACCGGTACACCCTGATCGATCTCGGCGACTTGCAGCTCGGCTGGCGTAGTCACTGTGCTGCTGCGGACGGCGCACTCGTCGCGGAGGGGGTCGAACCGGGCCGCTACCAGCTCTTCGTCAACCCGCCGTACGACGAGCAGCGGCACGGGCTGCAATGGGTCGGGACGCATGGTGGCACCGGGCAACGGCATCGTGCCGCCGTGATCCGGGTCCGGGCCGGCGCCGTGACCTCCGCGCCACAGATCCGACTCGATCCGCCGGGCGAGATCATCGGCACTGTCACTGTCACTACTGCGGCCATCGGCCGGCCGGTGGCCGGCGTGTACGTCGGGCTGGTCCCCATGGTGCCGCATCCGAAGTACACCGTAGATGTGGCGATCACTGACGTCGTCGGCCGCTACACGGTCGGTAGGCTCGGACCGTACGACTGGGCGCTACAGTTCTCCGGTTCGCAGATCGCGACCCAGTGGTCCGGCGGGGTCGGTAACGCCCGACTTGCCCGGACGGTGCCGGTGTGGGAGGGCGGCAGCAGCATTCGGCACGGTCCACGTAGTGCTCCAGAATCCGGGCCAGCACCGCCGTGGCGGTGAGCGCGGCGACAACCAGGTACGCCACCGACAACTATGGCACCCACAAGACCCCCGCCGTGCGAGCCTGGCTCGCGAAGCATCCCCGGTTCCACATGCACTTCACTCCGACCGGATCCTCCTGGATCAACCAGGTCGTGCGACACGCAAGTCGCATGAGTACAGCGACACTCATCGAAGGGGGTGCGGCGTGACGTC